>NZ_JAMPKG010000001.1:0-389628 GCF_039962015.1 Trichocoleus sp. AS-A1
TTGAGGCTAGTGGAATCCAGAAAACTGATACCGCTACAGCTGCCAAAACAGGAGCGCAGATACGCACAAAGCGGTATCAACGTGCTGGGTATCCACTCGATAAATCGGTTGTAGCTCACCAGTGCTGGAAACTCTGCCGACCACTGGGTCTGCACCTTCTGTTGATAGTAGGTTTTGAAATTCCGGTAGCAGGACTGGTGAAAGGCAATCAGAATGGTCATGATGAAAGCTCAGGCGTAGGCTCCGCTCTCGTTTGCGTAGCTGTAATCCATGCCCAAGCAGTTGGCGCTCCCACTGCGGTTCAAAGCTTTGGCAGAAGTCGTCGACACAGCAAAATAGTTCTTCTAGACTAAGCATGGGGTAATTCAGATGGATGAGAAGTTAGCACTTTCACCCTACCTGTTTTGCCCCTTCCTTATCCCGAACTCAGGTTAAGTTAATCTCACTGCTATCACTAACTGCCAGCACATGCAGTCCTTCCACTTGTTGCTGGCAGTGAGCGGACAAACTTTTGGCTAACTCGCTCAGACTCACTTGCTGATTCTCTAAAAAGCGGTAGTATCCCATCTGTTGTGCCCAGTCTCGACTGATCTGGCGAATGTTTACCGATTGATGCTCACAGATGGCCTCGTACAATGATGCCCCCTTTTTTGCAGGCGTCGGTCTCCAAACGCTGCTCCTTTGAACTGTTGGGCATGGATAAGGAGCGGATTCTCCATCATTTTGCGCTCTTTGATGCGATTCAGATTGTTTCAGGGCGACTTATGTATACACGGTAGCTAGCAGAGGTGAGGGGCAGGGGTGGGGTCAAACCCTACTGCCTCTCATCGAGAACTGCTAGATTAATTTGCTAGAAAACAAAAAAACCGGGTTTTATAAAACCCGGTTTCTCAAGAATTCTATTTTTCTCGCTCGACAACCCGCTTAAGGTTCCTGAAACGTTTCCACTTTGCCATCAGGGCTAAGAACTACCCGGATGTGGGCGTTACGCTCACCTTCGATGGGAGAAACAAACGGTTTCCCCGGTACTGGCATCCCGGTACGGTCAATATACTTGACTGACGCTTCTCCTAAGGGGCGAATGCGCTCGATGGAGCCATCCGGATTCAGCCGGAGATAGTATTGCAGCGGCTGTGTCAGATCGGCGGGCGGTTTCCATTGCTGTTGGAAATAGTCCCGCACTTGTGCGACTTGAGGAATCGTGTCAAATAGCCGGTCATTCTGGGCGCGATCGCTTCCAGATTCGCTGCCGCGTTTCGCTGCCGGTGGGGCAACGCTGCCGCGAGTCGCACCGGGACTCAGATCGCTGTTATTTGCAGCCGAGCTTTCCGCAGGAAGGCTGGCAAGCGACGGCAGATTGGGAAGCGGGGGAGGCGCGGCAGGAATGCCGGGGGCATTGGGGGATGCAGACTGGTTTGCACCCTCAGAACTTGAGGCGATGGAACCAGGAGCAGGAGCTGATTGCCCGATTCGGGGCGCACTCACCCCACCGCTACTGGGGAGCGGCTCAAACGGGAGATTATTGCGAATCGCCTGCTTTGGCTGTTCAGCCGGGGGTTTGGGGATGGGCGGGAAGTTACTGGGAGGAGGGGGCTGGAAAATGGCTCTTCCCTCTGGGGCAGAACGTTGTTGAATCGGGGGCAGATTGCTGAAAACGGGGTTGGAATTTCCAGGGGGATTCCGAGGAACAACGACGACCCCTGGGCTTTTGGCACTGAAGGGTGTCGGCGTGGTCACAGGAGCCGGAGATAACAAAATTGACGAAGGAGACCCCGTCGGCGTCGGCGATGGGGAAGACAAAGGAGGAGGCGTCGGCACTCCCGTCGTTGGAGTCGGCGTTATTGGAACCGGCAACACCTCGGTACCGGGCACTGGTGCCGGGGTAGTGGGTAATGGTGTGGGTGCCGGTGCAGAGGAGATGATAGTGGGACTAGGCTGCATTAGCTTCAGCGTGGCTGCTGTTATCCCCACCCCTAACAGAAAGATGGCTGCCGTCCGGGTCCAGATGGGCGGATTTTTCAACCACTGGGTGCGTTTGAGGGGAGGCAACGCCACCAATTCAGCATTGTATTCATCCAAAGCCGTAGCTAAGTCGAACAGTTGCAGCGCACTCAGCGTTACGACAGGTCCCGTTTCTTCCGTCGCCAAATGCCCCAAAAATAGGTCGTGGGACAAAAGTCCCCTCGGTTGTATATAAGGGACAAAGGTTTGAGGAGTGGGGGATTCAGGCGGCGAAAGAATGGTTGCCGCTTGGGCGGGGGCAGCAGCAGCCATCATCGGCTCGCCTACGGGCATTTGATGCGCCACCGGCTGCGATCGCGGGGATTGCTGAAGGAAGTCCTGCACGTAAACGCTAACGGCTTCGCAAAGGCTTTCTAATTGAGCGCGATTTCCGCGGATCGTCACTCGTTGATCTTCTGGCTGTCGCGGATCGTCAAAGCTTAGCTCAAATCGTAGATGCTTCAGCACGGGTTGTCCTGCCCAGCGAGACAGGGGCGAATCTTTCGCCTGGATTTCCAACGTGCAGGTGGGGGGTGTAAAGCGTCGCAAAACCATTTTGCTAATTCAGAGGATTGCTAATTGCTAAGTGTGAATTGCTAGCGGGCGCGATCCAAAAGTGCTAACCAGAGACGCCGATGACCATTGGGGCTACTGTAGAACAGGAGATCGATCAGAAGTTTCAAGGCCAAGTGGCTCAAAGCGTCGGACGATACATTTTCTTCTTCCTCCATGCGTTCCTGGTAAGTGTTGCTGAAGGCATCAAGATAATCTCCTAGTAAAGAAGCTTCGTGGGGTTCCCGGTTTTGCTCGGCTAGCTGTTCGAGCAAGGCAACGGCACGTCGGATTAGCTCTTGCTGCTGTCCGGCAAGGTGACAGACGATTAAAACAAGCGATCGCGCTTCCTCCACATCTAACTTCTTCCGCCCTCCCGAACTCTTCCGCATGGGGTTAGACTGGCGCAATCGCCACAAAGCCACCCGATCTGCCACCATTGACTCTAAATTCAATTGAGCTGCGGCTTGGAGTATCGCGTCGGAACCGATGCCTGCCAATGCTTCGAGCGCCAATAAAATTAAATCCAGTTGGGCTTTGATATTGTCCAACTGTACGGGATCTGGCGCGGAAGCAAGGGGTAAATCCTCCCAGCGGGGGGTTGGCGTCGTTGGTGTCTTCACGATGGAGGGCATATTTTTAGCTTAGGTGACGCAACTGGTAATAACTTCGCCGTTACGAGTCTTGAAACCAGACTATCGCGGTTTTAAGTAAGTTTCCTGTCGTCGCTCATGGCGAATGGCTGACTGTTTTTAAACAATTCGCCATTAGTAATTCGCTACTTAATATAGGCGATTGTGACCCCCGTGCCACCTTCTGGAGTGCCAGCTAATTCAAAACGCTCGATGAGAGGATGCTGTTTCAAGAATTCGTGAACCCCGTCTCGCAGCCTTCCGGTTCCCTTTCCGTGGATAATCCACAAACAGCCTGCATCCATTGCTTGGGCGATCGCTTTCTCTAATGCCATCTCGGCATCCGGCACTCGACTCCCCCGAATATCGACGGTATTTTTGGAGGTGCGAATTGTGGGTTGCGGTTTGGGAGGTGCGGGTGGCTCTTTTGGAGTCGCCGCCGGTTTTGCTTTGGCGATGGGATCGGGTTTTTGACCGTCCAAAGATTCGATATCTTCGAGGGAGACGGTCATTTTCATTAACCCAAATCGCACGCTCATCTGACCCTCTGCGTCGGGATTGCTCAGCACTTCGGCGGTTTGTCCTAGGCGGGGAATCCGGACGCGATCGCCTGTTTTTGGTTTAAATCCCGGCTTGGGTTTGGGGGGCGGCGAGGGCAACAGATGACGTTCGGCAATTTCATTCAAGGCGTTGGTTGCACTTTGGGCATCTTGAGCGGTAGCTGGACCTTGCTGCAACCGCCGAATGACTTGGGCGATTTCTCCTTTGGCTTGAATCAGGGCTTCCTGCACAGCGCGTTCCTGGGACAGTTTGAGCTGCTGTTCCCGTTCCTGCAAAGCGGCGGCTTTTCTCGACACCTCCTGATAAAAACGCTCTGCTTGCTGCAACAACTGACTGGCTTCTTGGGCTTTAGTTTCTTGATTGCGCCGTTGGGCTTCCAGTCCAGCAATCACTTGGTTGATGTCTTCTGAAGCGCCACCCACATAAGTTTGCGCTTGTTCGACAATTTCCCCCTTCAATCCCAAGCGTCGCGCAATCGTCAGGGCGTTAGAACGTCCCGGAATTCCCCACAACAGGCGATAAGTGGGGCTGAGGGTTCGATCGTCAAATTCTACCGAGGCATTTTCAAAGCGTTCGTCTTCATATTTGAGCGCTTTGAGTTCGCCGAAGTGAGTGGTTGCAATGCTGAGATTGGCATGGTCTGCCAGATATTGTAAAAGCGCGATCGCTAAAGCACTCCCTTCTGCCGGATCGGTTCCCGCTCCCACTTCATCTAGCAAAACAAGGGAATTTGGGGTCATTCCCTCGGTAATTCGGCTGATGCGACGAATATGCCCGGAAAAAGTCGATAAACTCTGCTCTAAAGATTGTTCGTCGCCAATATCCGCCAGCACCAAATCAAACCAAGGCAATTCTACCGGCTCCCGCGCCGGGACAAATAACCCCACCTTTGCCATTAGTGCGGCTAATCCCAAAGTTTTTAGGGTGACGGTTTTGCCGCCAGTATTCGGCCCGGTAATCGTTACGACCCGAATCTCCGGCTGAACCAGTAAATCTACGGGCACGACGGCACCCCCGTTTTCGTGTCGCTGCTGCCAAACCAATAAAGGATGGCGCAACTGGCGCAGGGTGATGGAATTTTCGATTTTCGATTTTCGAGTCTCGGCTGGGGATTCTCCCAACGCCTCTTCCGGGTTCCCTGGCTTTTCTGGCGGGGTGCGTTCGATAAATCTGGGAGGATTTGCTTCTAACCAATAGCTGTATCTTGCCCTAGCAGCTGCCAAATCCAAAGTCGTCGCCACTGCCAACAACTGCTCTAAATCTGGTTTCACGGCTGCCACTTGTACCGTCAACGCTTGGCGGATGGCTTCTTCTTCCACTTGTTCTTGACGCCGCAACTGCCGCAATTGATTTCCCAATTGCACGATCGCGTTCGGTTCGATAAATAGCGTCGCGCCGCTACCGGAAGTGTCGTGGACGATGCCGGGAATGGCGTCTTTTTGCGGTGCTTTGACGGGGATCACGAAGCGATCGCCCCGCTGTTTGATCGTCTGTTCCTGGACTGCATTGGCTTGGCGCTGCAAGATCCCCTGCAATATCTGATAAATGCGACCGCGTAGCTGCCGCAGTTGGATGCGAATCCCGCCCAATTTGGCACTCGCCCTATCAGCTACGTCTCCCCGCTCATCGATACAGTGGTTAATTTCCTGCTCTAATTCTGGATAGGTGCGGATATCGGCAACCAGCTCTTTCAGCACTGGCACATCTTCTTGATCGTCAATAATGCGCCGCAGACGCCTAACTCCAACTAAGGTGGTCGCGATCGCTAGCAACTCTTCCCCTGCTAAAATTCCTTGAAGTTCCGCCCGCTCCAGAGAATCTCCGATATCCTGAATTCCTTCAAAACTCAACCCTGGAGAAAGACGATTCTCCAACTGGTAAATTTCCTGAGTTTGGGCGATTAGTTGCAGGCTCTCTGACTGAGTCGCTGGGATTTGCAGATGATTGGCAGCGATCGCGCCCAACTTCGTGGCAGCAAAGGTAGACAAATGCTGACACAGGCGGGGCCATTCGAGTAATTCTAAGGTCTCAGATTGAATCAAAGCTTAAAAGCTATATCTAAATATTCAAGTGCTTATCTATATTAATTTTAAGCTCTGATTAACTGACCGCACGAGAACAAACATCCGCCAGCACCGCTTTCTTTACGCAAAGGCACCTTCCATCTCATACTGGCTTTCGGTAAGTGTAGCCCACCCAGTTTCCTCCCAAGGTTCCAGAACTCCGGCTGACTCTAAGGGAGCGATCGCTTCCAAGTGCATCAGCTCCTCTGTGTCAAAATCATCAAATATTTCAGTGAGTGCTTGCAAGTCGCGCTGCCTCATCGGCATTTGCATCACTGTGAAATAGCAAGCCAGCGCTGACTTGTTGGTAGATGCAGACATTTGCGTTCCTGATGAAGATAATTGCTTCAACCTAAAACAGGCTTTAGCTGCTTACCTCTATCCCTTTAGTGAAGTTTATTGCTCTTAAACTCTGCCTCTAGGAGGATGTTATTTATAAGCTCACTTGAACTTAACTCCAAAATTCTCTTTATAGAGAATACAAATTAAAAAAAGTTATCTTTTTTCCGGTTTTTCAGGAATGGCGGCTAGGCTAGTGATGTTTTATCTCAGTTCACGCGATGTGCAGGTTTAAGAAAGCCGTTTGATCGAGGCGAGGGATTACCTACATTTGATGAAACCAAGAGTTTCAACTTCAGGCAAACTGAGCCAACAACTGAGCCAAAGAGTGAGCCAAAGAGTGAGCTGAATCGCCAATAACGCTCTGAGATGATCTAAGTGCAGTCAGTTTAATTAATCGATGAAGCGCAAAGACGAACTTCTCTATTAAGGACTTTCTTGCGTAAGTCTTGAAACGATGGAATTTCTAACTCAATTAAGGACACTAGGCATTCATGCTGTTTAATTCAGCCAACCTACCCTACTGGATGTTTCTAGGGATGGGAGTCCTTTTATTCCTATTGGTGATTGTTTCCGGTGGAGGAGACTCCGACGTAGATGCCGACATAGACGCTGACATAGATACCGACGTAGATGTTATAGACGTAGACACCGACACGGATGGTAGCTTCAACTCCTTGGAAATTTTGGGATGGTTGGGCATTGGCAAAGCGCCGCTAATCCTATTATTAGGAACTGACTTTAGCCTTTGGGGTGTCATCGGCTGGATGCTCAATGTTTGGGTTGGTAGCCTCACAGGTGGCATCCCCTACCGTTTTTTTGGGTTAGGGGGAGTGGTGTTATTAAGTTCAATGGCAATCAGCTTGTTTCTAGGGGGGTTGATTTCTCGACCTCTGGGAAAAATCTTTGCTGCCTTTGGGGAAGATGCCAGTAGCGATCGCTTAATTGGTTGTTTCGGTACGGTAAGTTCTGCCTTTATTCCCCATAAACACAGAGGCAAAATTGGTCAGGTAGATGTCATCGATTCAGCGCGAAATCTTGTCACCGTCAGCGCTACTTTGCCTGATTGGGCAACTGTTCTCCCGCGTCGCAATGAAAAAGTCTTAGTCATTGAACGTTTGGAACACCACTATTTAGTCGTCGCCAAAGATAGTCCCGATCAAGAACATTGGCTAGAAAATGCACACAAAATCAAGTAGGAAATCTCTAAAAAATAGGATTCACCGCGATTCAAGCAAAGTCTATCTACGCGCTTACACTAACCCTGAATTTAGAATTTCAATTTGCCTAGGTAGATAGGTTTCATCTGTATAGCCGAAACTTCCAATTGTTAGAGAAACTAACAGCAAACAATCAACTTCTTCAAAATTATGCTATTTTGGCTTACCTTCATTCAATCATTACCAATTGCTACCACATCTGAACTCTCGGAGCAACAATGGCAAACCGAGGCAAATTTACCCAAAAATGAGTCTACTTTAATCGCTCAAACCCTGCCTGCCCCGATACAACCAACGATTGCCCAACTGGGAAGTGGGATTGTCTTCCCAGGAATTATTGGGGCTTTGGTTTTATTACTGCTATTTAGCATTTGGGCATATACGCGAGTTTATGTTGTTACACCCAACAACGAAGCTTTTGTGAGGACAGGCGGAGTTTTTATTAAAAGTAAATCCGTTATCCTCTATGGTGGTTGCGTTGTTTTACCTGGCTTTCATCAGCTTACCCGCGTACCTTTGCGGGAAATTTCGATTGACGTTGAGCGCACCGGGAAGCTGGCTGTTCGTACTCAAGATTACCTCCGGGCAAATATGCGGGTGACTTTCTATGTCTGCATCAATGCCGACGAACAAGATGTTTTAACGGCAGCGGCTAGGCTATCTAGAGCTGGAAAAATTACGCCGGAAGATATTAAAGATGCTCTGGAAAAACGCGCAGATGATGCGATTCGAGCAGCGGCGAAAAATAAGAGTTTAGCTGAAATCGATTCAGATAAGATTGGGTTTGCTGATGCCGTTTTAAATCTGGTTCAGCAAGATTTGAAAAAAGTAGGTTTGACGCTAAACAATATTGCAATTTCAGAAATAGAAGAAAGCGATACCTACGATACGAATAACTTCTTCGATGCTCAAGGCGTGCGACTGCGGACTGAAACAATTCAACGCTCGATTCAACAAAAACGAGAAGTTGAATTAACCACTCAAGTTACCATTGAGCAGAAAGAACTGGATGCCCAAAAGCGATCGCTCCAAATCGAGCAAGAAAAAGAAAACGCCAAACAAGAGCAACAGTTACAAGTAGAAGCACTCAAAGCTCAAAAACAGCGGGAAATACAAGAATCGAAAGACAGAGAAGCTGCAACCGTGCAGCGTACCAAGATTTTGCAGCTTAAATCCGTTGAAGAAGAAGAAATTCGCAAGAAATTGGGGGTGCAACAAAGCCAAATTGAGGCAGATATTTCCCTAGAGGAACGCAATAAACAACTCAAGGTGGCGCAAGCACTGCAAAAACAAGAAGCGGAAGTTGCGGAAATAACCCGTCAACGCATCATTCAGGAGGAAGAAATTAACAAAAAACTGGCAGTACAACAAAGCCAAATTGAGGCAGATATTTCCCTAGAGGAACGCAATAAACAACTCAAAGTGGCGCAAACACTGCAAAAACAAGAAGCAGAAATGGCGGAAATTATTCGTCTACAGACAGTAGAATCCTCGAAATTGCAAGCGCAAGTGCAGGTAGCGGAGTCTGAAAAACTGTCAAGAATTGCTCAAGAAGAGGTAGCGATCGCAGTCGCCAACAAAAAACGGGAAAGCTTTGTCGCTGAGGCACAACAAGCGAGAGCAGAATCATCTGTGACAACGGCAAGTGCAGTTGAGAAAGCCGAACGGGACAAACAGCTTTCCATTATTGCCGCCGAACGAGAAGCCCAAGAGAAGAGTATTAGCGATCGCAACGTTGTCGAAATTGACGCTTTCCGGCGCAAGCGGCAAGCCGAAATTGCCCAACAAGCAGCGGAACTCGAAGCCGAAGCAATTCGCACCCTAGCAGATGCTAACCGCGACAGAGCTTTAGCCGAAGCCGAAGGGATTCAAGCCCAAATTTCCGCCCAAAATACAATTAGCGACGCTAACCTCACTGCCAAGATTATCACCACAATTTGGCCCGATCTAGCCGATAAACTACCAGAAATTGTTAAGGCACTGGCACCTCAACCAGGAGTTATCGGCGATGCCCGAATTTACTCCTTCCCCGGCGCAAATGGCAGCAACGGCAACGGTGCCGGTGACATTAACAAAATGTTACTATCCACCAGCGGTTTAGCCTTAATTAACACCTTGCTTGAAGATGGCAAATTAGGCTCATTAATTGGTCAAGTTAGTAATTTGGTTCGCAGCAACAACGGCAGCATTCCGCCAGAAGCCCTCACCGCTATGATTTCCTCAGTAGAAAAGCCAAGCCAAAATAACAACCAAGACGGTATGCAAATTAGTTAACCCGTCTTTCCAACCCCTCTCCTGTAAAGACGCGATATATCGCGTCTCTTTTCCGTAATTGGGAAGGCGTTTAGGTCTTCTTGTCTGAGAAGTATTGGCATAGCCACCCTACTTTGGGAAGATGCCACTCACTCACGGCTGAGCCAAGTTTGAATGGAATTCTTACCCTGGCGAATCCAGCCACACGACAATGAGACGGTTAATGCTCCCCCTAATTGGGTTGCTGGCGCTTTTCGCCTCTAGCTGTAGTTCTGAGCGTGTGGCAGCCACCCCAGAACAAGTTGTACGCCAAAACAACCTCTGTCCCTCTCCCACAACCCAAGCTCAGGACTTTCGCGTGCTGGGTACCCGCCAATGGTCGCAGGGTGTAGTGGTACTCTATAGCACCATCTGCCCCAGTAGCGATCGCAAGCAAGCGTCGCCGCAGATATTTGGTAACAGCGTACTTGTCAGTAAAGGAAGGGGCTGGGAACAGATTGGTAATGACAGCGCTGAATTCTTTACGGCTCGCCCACAGTTACCGCCAGAGGAGCTGGTGTGGTATGGAAGCAGCAACTACTCGAATAATAAAGGTGAGACTTACGCCCTCACTTACGGTAAGCTACTCTCGCCAAAAGTTGCTGCTGTCGAAATAACCTTTGATAACGGGAAGATTCTGCGCGACGAAGCCGCTAACGGTGTTTTTGTCCTAATATCACCAGGAGCTAATCATTCTTGCCAAATGCGGGTACTGAGTAAGGATGACAAAATACTGCGGCGCATTAACGATGTGAACTTTGAACAAAATAATCGGTGCTGAGCGCTTTTTTGAGAATGCGATCGCGAAGCGCTGACTTGTCAGTTCGCATCTCTCCACAAAAGCGCGAACTGACAAGTCAGCGCTAGGCTAACGCCTCGCTTCGCGTGAGCGCGATCGCGTTCCATCACCTCAAGCCAATAATTCATCAACCGCCACGTTAAAACCTTGTAAAACCTTTTGAGTGCTAACCACTTCACCCGTGGTAAATAAAAATCTTTGCTCTTGAGTAATTACGACAATCCACTTACTTTCAGGTAATACTAGCCAGACTTCTTGACAACCGGATTGTAGATATTCATTTACCTTCGTAAATACTTCTTCAGCATCATCAGTAGGAGAGATTATTTCAGCAATTAGCGAGAAACTCTGGGGGAGTACGGTAAATTCGCCAAATTGTACGACAAGTTCTGGTATCAGGTAGGAGACATCAGGACAACGCCCTCGTCCTACAGTACGGCAAGATGTTTCTGTGTAAACTTCTCCGCCTTGTCCGTTGGAAATTATGTAACTTCTCCAGTAAAAAGAGAGTCTTGATTGAATCCGCCCAGTCTTTGCTGTTATGCCCTTTTTCTCTATTAATTGCCCATCCACCCATTCTGTATTATCAGGTGGACTTTGCATCCATTCCTCTAGAGAAATGTGGGTAGATTCGCTAACTTTTGCCTCGGTTGATTCAATGATTGAACTTATCATTTTAGTTCATCTTCCTTTATTTTTAAGTATAACTTGACTCTTCCCTACTAATGACTCTCCATAGAGGAGCGCTCGCGCTTTTGTGGAGAGATGCGAACTGACAAGTCAGCGCTTCGCTATCGCGTTCCATCACCTCAAGCCAATAATTCATCAACCGCCACGTTAAAACTTTGTAAAACCTTTTGAGTGCTAACCACTTCACCCGTAGTAAATAAAAATCTTTGCTATTAATTAATTCCGACAATCCCCTTACTTTTAGGCAATATTAGTCAGACTTTTTGACAGTCGTATTGTAGATATTGACTTATCTTCAGGAAAGTGAATATTTTTTTAGAATCATCAGTGGCTGAAATTATTTCAGCCATTAGTGAAAAATTTTGAGGTGATGCAGTCAACTGTTCCCCAAATCTTGCAACATTTTCGTTGATTTAACCTCTTCTAAAATTTCGCTTTTTTTAACACTTGTTGACCTAAAATCTACGGTTTTATGGTTGTTTTTTTCAACGTTTACTTATTTTCTAGAGTGTGAAGACTCTACCAATATTACTGGATACAGCAATTATTCTCTCTTTTTACAGTCTCCTAAAACATGAAGATTGTAACCAAAACCGACTTTATTTGCAGTGATCCCAAAGAAATTACAAAATTAATGAAGAAGTGATCTAATTTTACCCATGCCAAGGAAATGTGTGCAGATAATAAAATAAATTGCCCCACCAAACCGAGAGTGAGGCAAAGAGAAAATAACGAAAAAGTAAATTACCTATGACTACCTAACAAGAGCCTGCGATCAATTTCTTATTTGGAATGCTCAATAACGTGCTCGCACCCTCATCTTCCTAACCCGCATACCGTCCGGGTTTTCTTTCTATAGCCCCAATTTCAATGACCATGGCGCTCTCTTAGTCATCGCTACTAACTAAACTTATGCTGGAATCAAAGAATACCATCATGACTAATGACTCTTCCAATAGCCAAGAGCCTGATGAATCAGAACTTAGGCAGCTTCGATCCGCTTACGTAGGGGAAGTGCAGGCTCTATCATCGATAGTAGAAGAACTTCAGGCGGCTGGCAGAACTAACGAAGAAATAGCTATTGAGGTACATAGGCGACGGCGAGAAATAGGGGTAAAATATAAAAAGCTAACACCCCCTAAAGAACGAGAAGAAATTTACAGGCGAAACCTTCAACTGTATGGTGACGAGTTGGGTCCAACTATCGACTATTTCCGAACCGTACAAAATAAAACTTGGGAAAAAATCATCGAAAGTGCCACAAAAACAAATGCCGAATACAATAAAAAATTTGGTTTAGAATAAAATTAAATACTATGAAGGTTAGACAAGTTACACATTACATAAGGTCTGATGATGTAATTATAATAGTCGTCGATGAAGATGAAAACGTTTCCTGCCTTGCTAAAATAGAAGCAACTATTGTGGCAACTTTTTCCGCTATAAAAACTGACGAATTAGTTGGACTCGATCAAATCTATATTGACCTCAAGATTGAGGACAATTTACTGATAATAGCCTGGGATTCTATGGCAGGAATTTCTATTGAGTGTGAGAATCCTGAGCTAAGGGAAAGAATTTTCAAACATTTGCAAAAAATCTGATGCGATCACGCCCCGCTGCAACTGAACCTGAGCCAAGGATGCGCTCGCCCCTACTTCCTTTAATCCTTGCTCAAAGATGCGATCGCTCCCACAGCCCGCTCTCGTCGGATTTCGTTTGTCTAGCTGTGATCGCGCTCGCCCAACCTAACTTGACCCTCCGCCCAGAACAAATTCCTCATTGAATTTGATACTCTAACTTAAATAGTCTTGGGAACGGGAAGTTAAGAGTGGACATTCAAATTGGGCGGGGTAAGACAGCTCGCCGAGCTTATGGCATCGATGAAATCGCGCTAGTGCCTGGAAATCGGACACTAGACCCCAGTTTGGCAGATACCCGCTGGCGCATCGGCGGCATCGAGCGAGAAATACCGATTATTGCCAGTGCGATGGATGGGGTAGTAGATGTCCGCATGGCAGTTTTACTCTCTCAACTGGGGGCATTAGGCGTCCTCAACTTAGAAGGAATTCAAACTCGCTATGAAAACCCAGAGCCGATTTTAGATCGCATCGCCTCTGTGGGCAAAGAAGAGTTTGTCGCGCTGATGCAAGAACTCTATGCAGAACCCGTTAAGGAAGAATTAATCGAACGACGGATTCAAGAAATTAAGCAACAAGGCGGCATCGCAGCCGTCAGCGCCACACCAGCGGGAGCGACAAAGTACGGCGCAGCGGTGGCAAAAGCGGGTGCAGACTTGTTCTTTGTGCAAGCGACGGTGGTTTCCACCGCTCACCTCTCGCCTGAGTCAGTGACCCCCCTGGATTTGGCTCACTTCTGTCAAGAAATGCCCATCCCGGTCATTTTAGGGAACTGCGTCACCTACGACGTGACGCTGAACTTAATGAAGGCGGGTGCGGCTGGCGTGCTGGTGGGGATTGGTCCCGGTGCCGCTTGTACCTCTCGCGGCGTTTTGGGAGTAGGGATTCCCCAAGCAACCGCGGTTGCCGACTGTGCAGCCGCTCGCGATGACTATTTCCACGAAACCGGCAACTATGTCCCCGTGATTGCCGATGGCGGTTTAATCACTGGCGGCGATATCTGCAAGTCGCTTGCCTGCGGTGCTGACGGCGTGATGATTGGTTCTCCGTTTGCCAGAGCCAAAGAAGCACCCGGACGGGGGTATCATTGGGGGATGGCAACACCTAGCCCCGTTCTCCCTCGTGGTACACGCATTCGCGTCGGCACGACGGGAACGTGCGAACAAATCCTGCGCGGCCCCGCTGGTCTGGATGATGGCACCCATAACCTGCTGGGAGCCTTGAGAACCAGTATGGGCACGCTGGGAGCCAAAGATATCAAGGAGATGCAGCAAGTTGAAGTCGTTATCGCACCCTCTTTGCTGACCGAAGGGAAGGTCTACCAGAAAGCACAGCAGTTGGGAATGGGTAAATAAACTCACTGACTCATTTGCGTTCCTTAAGAAATTCCGGACTCCTGCTTAGAGGGCTGGAAAATCTAAAGCTGTCGCTTAGAATAGAGAAAGCGGAGACGAATGTTTCCGTTCACTCCTCACACCACACTCCGCCCGGACTACTGTTCGGGCGGTTCCTTTTTTGGGGTTAAAATCACCGCCAGCCAGCCAGCAGTCAAACCCACTGACTCGTCAATTATGTCTAAATGTATACCTTTTGAGTCAGAAAATGTCTGTTTTGCCTATGGTAGAATTTGCTAAAAATTAGAAACTGTTACGCTTAAGGATTTCTAGGCATGTCATCAGCCGCACAAGTTACAGACGCTTCGTTTAAACAAGAAGTACTTGACAGTGAAGTTCCCGTTCTAGTAGATTTCTGGGCACCCTGGTGCGGACCTTGCCGGATGGTTGCGCCTGTGGTGGATGAAATTGCCCAGCAGTACGACGGTCAAGTAAAAGTAGTCAAACTCAATACCGATGAAAACCCTAACGTTGCCAGCCAGTATGGGATTCGCAGCATTCCCACGCTCATGATTTTTAAAGGCGGTCAACGGGTGGATATGGTGGTGGGAGCGGTTCCCAAAACCACTTTGGCAAATACTTTGGAAAAGTATCTCTAACCAACTTTTTCCCAGCAAGAATGGATAAACCGTCAGCATAGTTACCTATTTTTGCGGGAAATCGCTGCTTATCAACCCAGACTCTCTAAGTTGAGTTGACAGTTCTGCTTGTCATTTGTCTTTTTTACTCGCCTTCTTGAACCATTCAGTAGGTTGTTTTAAATAACGAAAGATATGCACGATCTGAAAAAACCCGTTTTCTTGTAGAAAACGGGTTTTTTTGAGGAGTTCCGCCCCCTTAATGGAAGCTTCAACCTTTCTGTTAGACAGGCGCTGAAAGCCGGTTGGGGAGAAAATCGTATAGGATGATACCAGTAGCGGCGATGCTGGGGCGAATCCCGTTAGAATAGAGTGCCGCTGGTGCTTGCATAAATTATGACCATCACTCCTCCTTCTAATGCCCTTGAGTCACTGCAATCAGACGTAGCCGATCTAATTCACCAGCTACCGAACCTGAAACACGGAAAATGGATACAACGGGCGCTGTCAGTGCTGGTGCGACTGGCTGGGGAGGAAATCGACCGGCTGGACTGGAAAATCTTGAGCGCTTCTATGCAAGATATGGAGCGGGCATTTCAAGTTTTTTATCCTTATCGACACGTCCGCAAAGTAACGATTTTTGGTTCGGCTCGCCTTGCGTCTGATAGTCCCGAATACCTCATGGCGGTTGAGTTTGCTCGCCGTGTCACCCAGCTCGGTTATATGGTGATGACGGGTGCCGGTGGGGGGATTATGCAGGCGGGAAACGAAGGCGCTGGATCTGAAAAATCGTTTGGTTTGAATATTCAGCTACCTTTTGAGCAGGGAGCAAACCCGTTTATTGAAGGCGACCCCAAGCTGATTCCTTTTAAGTATTTTTTCACCCGGAAGCTGTTTTTCCTGCGAGAAAGCGATGCGATCGCTCTCTTTCCCGGTGGCTTTGGTACCCAGGATGAAGCCTTGGAGTGTTTGACGCTTTGCCAGACGGGAAGATATGGTCCTGTGCCGATGGTCTTAATTGACCGTCCTGGCGGCGATTACTGGTCGTCCTGGGATGCTTATGTTCGCAAGCATTTAGTCGAACCCGGTTTAGTGAGTCATGACGATCCAAACCTGTATACCATTACAGATAACTTAGATGTCGCTTGTGAAGCGATCAATCGCTTTTACCGGGTTTATCACTCCAGCCGTTATGTTGAGGATAAATTTGTTCTGCGTCTTAAGTCGGAAATATCGGATGCAGCGGTTGAACAGCTGAATGCTGATTTCAGCGACATCTTGGTGAAGGGAAGAATTGAAAAAACTCAGGCATTACCTCAAGAAGCAGTCGATGAAACATTGGATTTGCCTCGTCTGGTTTTGTACTTCAACCAACGGGATTTGGGGCGCTTGTACCAGATGATTTCTACGATTAACCAGATGGTGACTCCCCCGCCTTCTGTGGCAGCGCATCCAGAGCTTAAGTAATGGGTTCAGTCAACTTAAATGTTGATTACTTGTGAATGCTACCATCGGGCATTCTTGTGTTTGTCAGGTCAGTCTGGTGCAGCTTGGTCTGGTTCAAGTTGGCACGGCTCAAGTTAGTCTGTTTTAAGTTAGCGTAACTCAGGTCAGCATACTCCAGGTTCGCTTGGCTCAGGTTCGCCTGACTCAGATTCACTTGGTTGAGATTGGCACCCCTCAGATTGGCCTGCGTTAAAGTGGCATAACTCAAATTAGCGAACTTTAGGTTGGCGCGGCTGAGGTTGGTGTCACTCAGCTTAGCAAAACTCAAATCAGCCGACTCTAGGTTTACACCGATTAAATTGGCACCCAATAGCTGACTCAAGCTGAAGTTTGCATCTTTGAGATTGGCACCGCTGAGGTTGGCACCACTGAGGTTGACCTCCTTCAGATTCCCTGTACTGAGGTTGGTATGACTGAGATTGGCATCACTGAGGTCAGCACCGTATAAGCTTGCACCCACTAAAGCTGCATCATTGAGATTGGCACTACTTAAGTTAGCGTTCCTTAAGTTAGCACCCCCTAAGTCAGCACCGCTTAAGTTAGCATCTGTGAGGCTGGCGCTGCCTAGATTAGCAGTGTTGAGGCGCACCAGTTTCAGAGATGCTCCTCTCAAATTGCCATACCTCAGGTCAACGCCTGTTAAGTCAGCACCGCTGAGTTCGGCACTGCTCAGGTTGGCGTTGTATAGGGAGGCACATCCCAGATTGGCTTCACTTAAGTTGGCTTGGCTCAGGTTGGCATCTTTAAAATCGGCACAATCACTCTGGCTTGATTGACCGGAACTTGACTGCACTTCAACTAAACTGGCTCCTCTCAGGTCAGCACTGCTTAGGGATACACCCGCGAGGTTTGCCTGATTCAACGTCGCATTTCTGAGTTCAGCACCCTTCAGATTCGCTTTTATCAACTTGGCTTCGCTTAAGTCGGCACCATTCAGACTTGCTCCAGCTAAGTTGGCACCGCTTAAATCGCATCCTCGACACTGTTTTGTTTTGAGCAACTGCCGAAGGTGCTGTTTTCTCAACTGCGTGATTTGATGTTCTTGGAATAGACGAGTCACGGTGTTGAGAGTGACAAAACTTAGGGTTAGCAATGCTACAGCTGCCAGCACGCCTTGTTTTGTAGGACGCAGGAGAATCTTGGGAATTGTGGTACGGCGGACTACATCAATCGGCTTGAGTGCTTCCAGAGCAGTGACCGCATTGGGATAGCGATTTTTACAGTTGGGTGCCGTCATTTTTTCCAACCAGCGGATAAACTGTGGATTCAGTTTTGGCCCCATCTGCTTAAAATCGATCCGATAAGCTTCATCTACTAAATTGCCAATTTCCGTAGATTTGGTTTGGGTGAGCAAGCAAACCAGCGTTGCACCGAGACTATATAAGTCAGATGCTTGGGTGAGTTGACGATTGAACACCTGTTCTGGCGGCATAAATCCCAACGTGCCTTTGACGGTGCTGCTGGCGGCGACTTCTCCACCTCCAATGCGAGCCAAGCCAAAATCTACCAGGTAAACCTTCAATTGTTCATCCACTAAGATATTTTCCGGCTTAATATCTCGATGAATAATCGGGGGATTTTGCTGTTGTAAGTAGACTAAAACTTCTAACAGGGCAACCGCAATTTGCTTGACTTCCTCTGGGGTAAAGTGACGCGATGTAGAGACACAGGGAGCCGGTTTATATTCTTGAACCAGGCAAAAGCCAGTGGGAGTTTCAAAGGAATCGAGGTACTGGGGAATGCTGGAATGATTCAGACAGCGCAATAGTTGAATTTCTTGCTCGTAAGCTTGATAGTCTGACCAACTAGCACCGGATTGGGCAAACTGGAACTGCTTAATCACAACGTGCTGCTGGGTTTTTGTACTCGTTGCCAGACTCGTTGCCAGATAAGTGACTCGACCCCCAGCGCGATTTTGTCCTAGCTCTCTTTCGATTTGATAGCCTTGGCTAGAAAAGTCTGCTAAATTACCCATGAGCCTACCTATCGATAGATGTAGGTGGTGAGTCTTTTATAACAGATGGCTGCAAAAGTAACGGATGCGATCGCTCTGTTTTTGCTATCATCCATATCGCTCGTTGGAACCACTTGCATTGCCCTATCGATGAATTGAGCCATCGGGCATGATGGTGTCTGTCAGCTTGGCTCCGGTGATCGTGACACCCTCTAAGTTGGCATCTTTGAGGTTCGCTCCCCTGAGGTCAGCACCCGTCAAGTCGGCACCCTCTAGGTCAGCCGCTTCCAGATTGGCATCCCTGAGTTTGACTCCTCTAAGGTCGGCACTCCCCAAATAAGCATCCTGAAGGTCGGCACCTTCGAGGTTGGCACCCCTGAACTTAACAATGGTTAAATCGGCAACTACCAGGTAAGCATTCCGGAGGTCGGCACCCGTCAAGTCGGCACCAATGAGGTTAGCACCCCTGAGATAGGCTTCCCGAAGGTTGGCACCCGTTAGATAAGCGTTACTCAAATCAGCTCGACTCAGATGAGCATGGCTTAAGTCGCATCTGTCACAGTGGTTAGTTTCCAACAACTGCCTGACGAGATCCGCTTTGACTAAACTGGGTCTGTCTTCGAGCGTGGCAAATCCCAGAGATGTTAGCAATAATCCAGCGGCGAGAATCTTGGTTTTTGTGGGACGGTCTAGAGTTCCGAATGCCTTGGCATAGCGGACAATATCACTTGGCTTGAGTACGCGGCGGCGAACATCAATCGACCTCAGAGCTTCTAGGGCATCCGCTGCACGCTCGAAGCGATTTTTGAGGCTGGGTGCCGTCATTTTTGAGAGCCAGTCTACAAATTGCCGACTCAGATGCGGCACCATCTGCTTAAAATCGATCCGATAAGCTTCATCAACTAAATTGCCAATTCCAGTAGATTTGGTTTGGGTAAGCAAGCAAATCAGCGTCGCGCCGAGACTATATAAGTCAGATGCTTGGGTGAGTTGGCGATTGAACACCTGTTCTGGCGGCATAAATCCCAACGTGCCTTTGACGGTACTGCTGGCGGCGACTTCCCCACCTCCGATGCGAGCCAAGCCAAAATCTACCAGGTAAACCTTCAATTGTTCATCCACTAAGATATTTTCCGGCTTAATATCTCGATGGATAATCGGGGGATTTTGCTGTTGTAAGTAGACTAAAACTTCTAACAGGGCAATGGCAATTTGCTTGACTTCCTCTGGGGGAAAGTGACGCGATGTAGACACAGAGGGAGCTGGTTTATATTCTTGAACTAGACAAAAGCCAGTGGGAGTTTCAAAGGAATCGAGGTACTGGGGAATGCTGGGTGAGTTCAGCTGCTGTAGCACCTTAATTTCTTGCTCGTAAGCTTGATAGTCTGACCAGCGGGCACCCGAATGGGCAAATTGAAATTGCTTGATAACGACGCGCTGCTGTGTATTGGTACGGCTTGCCAGGTAAGTAACTCGACCCCCGCAAGGGTTGTGCCCTAGCTCTCTTTCCATTTGATAGCCTAAATCGGAAAAATCTGGGAATTCGCTCATGATGGTTAGGCGACGATAACCCCTACAAGTATCGCTACGCGGTAAGCGCAGCGTGCTGTAGGCTTTGGCACTTTTCCCACTATAGCTGCCTGTAAAAGCAGATGATGGGACATCGCTCCGACTCACTGGCGGCAGCGTCTCTAACAGCAATAGAAACTTCTTTCCTTAACTGAGTTCCCCAAAACCTGCCGAAGTTATCATCCTTAAAAGCACGGTGAGTTTATAGTTGATACTGTAAAATCGGGTTTTCGAGCGATCTCGTCTTTTGTGAAATTTGTTTGTATTTAATGATACAAACCGATGAATTGATAGCGGGTTGCCGATATCTTTACGAAAACTTTAAGAAGATTATCCGGGATATACATTTTCTTCACCTTATCTTGATGCTTTCTTCAAAAAAATTGCTTAAGATAAGTGTTTATACGGATAATTTTTGCAAGTCTATTCTCTATCTACGGGTGGATGTTAGTGTACTTACGTAAGTAAAATCGGCTAATTCATCCCCCTAAGGGCTGAAAAAGTAAACGAACGGATTGAAAAAGTACCTGACTTTTGTGGCTTAAGTAGAAAGCTGCGCTGATAACAAATAACTTTATAACGGATCAGGAGCTGCTCTATATGCTGAAATTTAGCATCGTAATTACAACCTATAATCGTTTACCGCTGCTGCGGCGGGCGATTGAATCAGCGCTAGCACAAACGATGCCTTGCGAAGTGGTAGTAGCAGATGACTGTTCCACGGACGGTACCGAAGAATACGTCCGCAGCTTGGGCGATCGCGTAGTTTACTACCGCAACCCAGTCAATAGCGGTCACTCGGCTACCGTAAATGCTGGGGTTGCCGTGGCAACCGGAGACTGGATCAAACCGCTGGATGATGATGACTATCTGGCACCCAACTGTGTCTGGGAAATGGTAAAAGCGATCGCTCAACGTCCTCAAGCAGCGATTTGCTCGTGTCAAGCCGTTCAAGTTGATGTCAATGGTGAAGAAGTTACCCGCACCAAGCCGAGCGGTCCTGGCAAACTATTTTACGTGAAACAAGAGGATATCCACTACGGGATGTTGATGGAAGTAGTTCCTTTTGGGACACCCGTTCAAGTTGCTTTCAAAAAAGATGCCTTTCTCAAGTCAGGCGGTTGGGATTCGGCTTTAGATGGTAACTGCGATGACATCGACTCTTGGGTGAAAATTGCCCAATATGGGGATGCCGCATTTGTTAATCAGTATCTTACCTTCCGGACATTATGGCCGGGTGGATGCAATCAGAAGTTTTCACTGCAAAAACGGTTAGAAACCAATATCTTAATCAAGGAAAGAATCTACCCGTTAGTGCATGAAAAATATCGCTCGTCTATTCCGAAACTTGAGGAAATTAAGGCGTTTCTCAAACTGCATTGGAGTTTGGTAGGACTCAAGCAAGGAAAAATCTTAATGGCACTCAAGATGGCATATCCGGCAATGTTTTCACTTGCCGCCTGGAGTTCTTTAGCAAGAGTTACTTATTCCAGAAAAATCAATTCTCAGGCTCCTACCGTGCCTCAAGAAGTTGTAACCTACAGAACGGCTTCTATTTAAACTGTAGCCGGTACAATCAGTTATCAGCTATGTTAAATAGGTGATAACTGATTTGAATAAGAATGCAGCTTCACGTATTTAATAAAATCTTGCAAGAAAGTAAGAAGCAAATAGAAGCCGATCGCCTGATCCTCTTCTTGAATGGCGGAACTGTATTAGTATTTTTGGCACTGTCAGTTTACGCAAAATTTCTGGGAAAAGGTCAAGGCATTGAATTTCTTTTTGCCGACCCCTTCTCAATCCGACGACCCTACTACGGCTTATTAACGAGTGTCTCTGAAGTGTTATGGTGCCTTTCAGGTACAGTTTGTTTGTTTAGCTTTAGCTTGCTAAACATAATTTCTCCCAATCGCAAAGCAAATCTATTTATCTTATGTTCTGCGATTGGGATTTTTGTTTTATTAGCCGACGATTTATTTCGGATTACCTTAATTTTGAGAGATGTAGCTAAGGTGCCCAAAGGGGTGATGTACTTAGTATACGGTACTGGCGCGATCGCTTATGGTTTATGCTTCTGGCGCAAACTTTTATCAACGCCTTATGTATTGCTGATAATTGCGGGTATCTTATTTGGCATTTCTGGCTTAGTGGACATCTTGCACATCAAAGGAAATGGTACTCCGGCAATGCTAGAAGATGGCACGAAGTTACTGGGAATCCTCAATATCGCATTTTACTTTTGGCACGTTTGTCGTCAGGAAGTCATGCAGAGGAAGTATGGCATCAGTTGAGCAGTTGCTGTTAAGTCTTGCATTAGATAATTACCTCATGTAAGGCTTTCAACAACTCTTCTGTAGTGTAGGGTTTTGACAAAACGGTTGTGACCCCAGCGCGAGCCAGCTCACTCACCCTATCGTTAGATAAGAGTCCGCTAACCGCAATAATTTTAACTTGCGGGTTAATTTTTTGTAGCGTGCGAATCGTTGTTGGCCCGTCCATAGACGGCATCATCATATCGAGGAGTACAACACTAATTTCCGTTTTATGCTGGGCATACAGTACGACTGCCTCAATCCCATCGCTCGCAGTTAAAACTTTATAGCCATAAGTTTCTAGAGATGCTTGAGTCACTTGAGAAATTGAAGCTTCGTCATCAACAACCAGAATACACTCGCCGTTTCCAGTTAACAGATTAGATGGTTTTTTTAGAGCTTGCGATGTTAATTCTCCCTCGATTGCTGGCAAGTAGATCTTAAATTCTGTGCCTTTTCCCACTTCGCTATATACATTCAAAAAACCACCGTGGCTTTTGATGATGCCAAGAACAGTTGAAAGACCCAGACCCGTACCTTTGCCAATTTCTTTAGTTGTGAAAAATGGCTCAAAGATTCTATCAAGCATCTCAGTAGGCATTCCCACTCCACTATCAGAGACACTAATCACAATATGGGCACCCACTTTTGCACCTGAGTTCATCCTGGCATAGTTTTCATCAATTACTGTATTGTCGGCGGAAATCTTCAACGTCCCGCCATCTGGCATGGCATCACGAGCATTGACGCAAAGATTGATGAGTACCTGATGTAGTTGAGTAGCATCGCCAGAAACAGGCCACAGCTCTCTTGTCTGGATATGCGTATGAATCTCGATTGATTTAGGGAAAGTTTCATTTGCGATCTTCGCAATCTCGTAAATTAGGTGCCCGACTTGGAGATTTGTCCGTTCGCCTTCCATGCCTCGCGCAAAAGAAAGCACCTGTTTAACTAAATCAGCTCCACGTTTGGCATTCGTTTCGAGGATGGAAAGCAGCTGTTGACTCTGGCGATCCTGGATCTTGATTTGCAGAAGTTGAACTGACATCAAAATAGGCGCTAGCACATTGTTTAAATCGTGGGCAATGCCGCTAGCCAGCGTTCCTAAGCTTTCCATACGCTGAGCGCGGAGAAACTGCCTTTCTAGTTGTTTTTTTTCGGTTATATTGGTGTTGACAATCAGAATTGCTTTTGGGTTTTCCGCCTCATCGCGCACGAGCGTCCAGCGACTTTCAACAATGATTTCTCGACCAGATTTGGTCATTTGATACAACTCCCCATACCACTCTCCTTCCTCGATGAGAGTTTTTTGGGCGGCTCGAAGTTTTAGTGAAATTTGCTTATGCAACAGCTCAGCAGTGTTATTGCCGAGGGCTTCTTCTTGCTTCCAGCCATAGAGACGTTCCGCACCTTGGTTCCAAAATAAGATTTGGTTGTCTAGATTTTGAACCAGAATTGCATCTGTGGCGATATCCAGTAGAGCCGCTTGTTCGCAAATTTTTTGTTCCGAGTGCTTGCGCTCGGTGATGTCCATGTTGATGCCGTTCACACGGATGGGTTTGCCGGTTTGGTCGTAATAAACTTGACCTTTGCTGGCTATCCAATGAACGCTACCATCCGACCAAATAATCCGGTATTCGATGTCATAGTCCGCCCCTTCTTCCACGGGGCGTACTAAAGCTTGAGTGACTAATTCTAGGTCTTGAGGATGGATTTTGGTGAGGAAGCTTTGATAGGTGCCGTCAAAGGAACCTGGGGGAAGACCAAAATTCGCTTCTGCGGTTGCGGAGAAAACAACTTTGCCGTTATGGATATTCCAGTCCCAGGTGCCCATGTGGGCAGCTTCTAGGGCTAACCTTAGTCGCTCCTCGCTCATTTGTGCCCGCTCAGTTTGCTGTCGCAATTCCTCTGTTGCTTGGCTAGCTTGGAGGACACGACGCACGCGCTGGCGCAGAACTGCCCAGTGAATCGGCTTGGTAATGTAATCGATGGCACCTGCCTCAAATGCTTGATCGACCGATTCTTGATCTTCAAGAGCCGTAATCATCAATACGGGTGTGTTCCGCGATCCTCCAGGGGGGCGACTTTTTTCAGCAGTTCCCGTCGCTGTAGGAGAATCGCCAAACTTCTCTCCACGAGAATCACCCTCTGGAAGGGTACGCAATAGATGACAGCAGGTAAAACCATCCATCACTGGCATCATGGCATCCAGCAGCACAATATCTGGGTGTAGGCGCGTGTAGGCGGCTAAACCTTCCTCTCCGTCGCTTGCTTCTGCTACCTCGTATCCGGCTTGTTCCATCGCTCGGCGAAGTTGAAGCCGCATGAATTTGTCGTCATCTACGACGAGGATGAGGGGAGTATGTTGATTAGCGTCGGTGGTGTTCATAGCTAATTTGGCTGGCGTTGAGAGTGCAAATCCGCCTTAACTTGTTCATACTCAGCTTCAAGCTGCGGCAATTTGTCTAATGCATTTTTAATATTTCCAGTCCGAGCCATGATTTCTAACTCTTTACAGAGTTGGGCGAGGGTTGTGGCACCTAGGGTGGCACTGCTTGACTTGAGGGTGTGAGCGGTGCGTTGCAACTGGGGTGCATTTGCTTGGGCAACTGCGATCGCGATCGCTTCCAAGAGTTTTGGCGCATCGTCGAGGTAGCAATCGATCATCTCTCCTAAAATCGCCTCGGCATCTTCTTCACCGACCATTTTGCGAAATGATTGCAATACTTTGGCATCAATAGAAGTGCTGAGGACAGAGGGCTGAGGACTGAGTTGGGGAGTCGGAAGGGAGGGGTGTGGAGGTGATGGGATGACGGGGGGAATTCTTCTACTGTCGATAGAAGGACTGAGGACTGAGGGCTGAAGACTGAGTTGGGGAGTCGGAAGAGAGGGGTGCGGGGGTGACGGGATGACGGGGGGAATTCTTCTACTGTCTATTTCTTCCTCAGTCTGGACTAAGGCGCGATCGCTCTTGGATTCGCTAACGTGCTGCTTCGCTAACAATCCTGGTTCCTCAGCCTCACTTAAAGGCTGACACTTGCTCAAAGCTTGGATGAGTTCCTCGGTTCGGATCGGTTTGCTTAGGTAGTCATCCATGCCTGCCTTTAGACATTCTTCCCGATCTCCTTGCATCGCATTCGCTGTCATAGCAATGATGCGGGGACGAGAAGCAGGCAACCATTCCCCAATGATGCGGCGAGTCGCTGTCAATCCATCCATTTCTGGCATCTGCACATCCATCAGTACCACGTCATAGGATTGGCGATGTAGAGCTTCTAGCACTTCTAATCCATTACTCGCAATATCTGCTCGATAGCCCATCTGTGATAGTAAATACAAGGCTACCTTTTGATTCACAATATTGTCTTCTGCTAACAGAATCCGCAGGGGAAATTGTGCCCCTCTTTGGGGATTTATTGCCGGTAGATTTGAGCGCGAGGGCTTTACCTGGATCGGCTGTTCCCCCAAGATATGGCTCAAGACATTATAGAGATGGGATTGTTTAACGGGTTTGGTGAGGAATGCCGCGAAATCGACGGCTTGGACATCATGACTCCTTTCTGGCCTGTCGATGGAGGTCAACACAATTAAGGGTAATTTTTCATAGTTAGGCAGCTGACGGATTTTAGCCGCTAAAGTCAGACCATCCATGTGTGGCATTTGCATATCTAGAATGGCGATATCAAACGGTTCCCCTAAGTTCAGCCAGTCGAGGGCTTCAAAACCAGATTCAGCCGCCCAAGTCAGCATTCCCCAAGATTGGGCTTGTAGCGTCAATATTTGGCGATTTGTAGCGTTATCATCCACGATTAGGAGCCGCTTTTCATCTAACTGAGGTTGAGGATTTTGAGAAGCGATCGCAGAGACATTGGGAGCTGATGCCGCAACAATGGTGAAATAAAAAGTAGAGCCTACGTCTGGATGAGGGCTGTTAGCGACCGAGAGCGTAGCAGGGGATGTAGGCCCTAGCGGTTTTGCCGCAACGCTTTCGCCTTCTTGAAGGGGAGAATGAAATTCAGGGTTGCTCTTTGCACCCGGATCTTTTTTTATTGTAGGTTGCCAGTTAGAAGGAGGATTTCCCGCGATCGCTCCCATACTCTCGACCCACATCTGACCGCCCATCATTTCGCTCAGATGATTGCTAATCGCGAGTCCCAACCCGGTTCCCCCATACTGGCGAGTTGTGGAAGCATCGACTTGACTGAAAGATTTGAACAGGCGGTCTATCCGGTTGGCGGGAATCCCAATGCCGGTGTCTTTAACCGCAAATTGGATTTGGTAATCGGGCAATGCGTGGGTTGGCTCGTGACTGATTTCCGATTCTTCCTGAGCGATCGCCTCTTTTGCACTGACCGATACAATTACCTCTCCAGTTTGAGTAAACTTGACCGCATTACTAAGCAAATTTACTAAAATTTGGCGCAACCGGCTGGCATCTCCCACAATCGAGAGCGGGGTTCCCGGATGAATTAAATATGCTAATTCCAGATTTTTTTGGGCTGCTTTGAAAGCTAATAAATCGAGGGCTTCTTCAACACAAACTCGCAAATTAAAAGAATGCTTTTCTAATTCCAGCTTGCCTGACTCAATTTTAGAAAGGTCAAGAATGTCGTTGATTAGCGTTAGCAATGCATCGCCACTGCTTTGGGTTGTTTCCACAAAATCTCGCTGCTGAGGAGTTAACTCAGTGTTGAGTAGCAGTCCCGTCATGCCGATAATTGCATTCATCGGGGTGCGGATTTCGTGGCTCATATTGGCGAGGAATTGGCTCTTAATGCGAGTCGCTGCTTCAGCTGCTGCTTTTGCCTTTTCCAGTTCCAAATTCGCCTGGGATAATTCCTGAGTACGCTCGACGAGTGCCAGTTGCGCGAAATATCGCTCGGTAATATCATCGAATATCCAGAGGCGACCGGGCACGTCGTGTATCTGCGTCGCCGTGCTAGAGATACTTAGGGTTTTTGGCGTGTCGCCTTTGAACACCCAGATCCAGTTGCGAATGACTGCTTGAGGTTGGGAAAAAAACTTTGCTGCCTGCGCCACGATTTCCTGTTGATTATCAGCGCTCGTGCGTAGCAATGCCATCGCCTGAGCTAGCACGGGGGGTTCTACAGCCCCTGGGGTGAGTCCCAGTTGCTCGGCAGCGGCTTGATTGATCCACCCTTGCTCCCCACTTTCATCTACGAATACCACTCCCTGATGGATTGTCTCTAACATGGCACCGAAGCGGGCTTGTAGATTCTCCAGCCGCAAGGTGGTATCGCTGAACTGTAGAAGGGTGCGTAACTCGCCAAGTAGCGACTCAATAAATTGACGCAGACGTGGGGAGATATTGGTCTGGCGATGCCAGATCAGCAAAATTGCACCGCTATGGGGCGCTGATAAAGTCGTGCCCCTACCGGGATACTGAAATGGAAGGATGGCGAGGGATTGAGTCCCTTTAGCGACCAAGACATGAGAAGCACCGGGAGTAGCGGGGTAGTTTGGATAGTAGAGACAGCGATTTTGAGCGATCGCTTTCTCAAACAAGGTGGGCGTTGTCAGTTGATCTGGCAGCGCCTGCTGGGGAATACACACCAAGGCTTCAGCTGTGACATCATCAAGTTGGCGTAGCGCGATCGCTGCGTCGGCACAAACAAACTCCCGCAGTAAAATCAGGGCTTGCCGGATCGGTATATCGGGAGAATTTCTAGTATCGGTATTAGTAAGAGTACTCAGCACCGATTGGGACGCCAACCGCCACTCGATTCCCCGCAGAAAAGAGCCTACAAGCGTTCCAAACACAGCCACACTGCCCAGCTCAAGTGACTGGCGGGTTAGCCGCAAATCACCATGCAGCAGTCCCAAGAACAGAATGCAAAGCCCTGCGGCGGGAGCGACTTGCACCGCTGGTAGGGGCAGAAGCGTGCATATTATCAAGATGACTGGGGCGACCATCTGCATAGGCTTCCATCCATCCAGCACGCCCAGTCCGATGAAAAAGAGGGTTAGCCAGATTAGGACGGCTCTAAAGGTCGGTAGTCGGTCAGGAGGACAAAGCAGCAACCGCGATCGAAGAAGATTTAAGTTTAAGCGGCGATACATTGGGCAATTGCACTCGTTACCACGTCGGGAGCGCTGATATGCGGTAAGTGTCCTCTAGCAGCGATATTCATCAGCTTACCTTGAGGAATTTTATCTGCCATGTACTGACCAACTTCAGGCGGTACGGCAATATCATCGCTTGCCTGTAAAATCACAGTCGGTACATTCAATCGTGGTAAATCATCTCGGTGGTCAGACTGGAAAATCACTTTAGCGACCGCTTGCGCGATATCTGGACGGATAGCAGCTAGCGTATTAGCAAACTCCGCTGCCAATTCAGGTTTATCCTGAGTAGCCATTGCGATCGGCGCAAAACCGCTAGCCCAAGCATAGTAGTTGGTTGACATGGCTGCATAGAGCGTATCTAAGTCAGACTGCTCGAAGCCACCAACATATCCGTCATCGTTGAGATAACGGGGGGACGCATCTAGAAAGATCAGTTGGCTGAAGCAATCAGGCTCGACTAATGCTGCCAGTAAACTAACCATCCCACTGACCGAGTGCCCCACCAAGATGCTCTTGGTTAACTTTAACTCGGCACATAAATCCAGCAAATCCTCAGCATAGCTGTATAAGCTGCTGTAGCGGCGCGGACTATAGGCAGAAAAATCTGACTTACCTCCCCCTACATGGTCGAACAGCACAATGCGAAAATTAGGCGCGAAGGCTGCTACCTGATGTCGCCAAGCCGTCTGATCCGAGCCAAAACCGTGGGCAAAGATAATTGTCTGGCTGCCATCACCCAGCATTTGGACATTATTACGCTGCATGATGCTCGTTGCCATAGGTAGTTACTCCTTCTCTTTATTACCTTAATGCAAGACAAAAACTATACCGAAACCAAACTAAAAGACTTACCTCATTGAGGTTATATTTTAGCGTTCCCTAAAAGCTCAGATATGTAACAGCAGCCATGCGAGAAGCTGTCAATTACTATACCGACTTTCTTAACGCGGTTCCCAAGCCGGAACTAAAGACAATAACCTAACGATCCTTTAAATATTTTAGGTTGAGGCATACTAATCCTAATGCAAAAATAAACAGTAACGATAAAACGAACATAATTTAAGCTGACCCAAGGACTAGATTACATAATTTCGCTTGATTGTCTTCCCAACCCTTTGTTCTTCCAACTCTTTTCAGATGCTCAAGCTATCTATTCGTCTACTGTATTCCTTGAAATACAGAAAGCTTCAGTCCAAAGATAAATCAAACATATTTCCCGGTTCCCTGGACTCGTTTGCTAAAATTTATTTATACTCAAATACATAAAAATGTACAAAAACTTAATTATTTAAGTCTGTTATGTTTTTCTATTATAAAATAATCACAACTAGCTTGAATGAAAATGCGGAATTATCAAATAAAAAAAATCTGGCAAGACCTCAAAAAGCAAATCCTAGAAGACCGCTCCGTTCTCGTTTTTAATGGTCTAGTGCTGTTACTGTTTCTGGGAATGACAGTCTATGTCAAAATGGCAGGCACCTACTACGGTTCAGACTACTATGCCAGAGTTAATTTCATAAAACTTCTATTTGCTGAACCTTTTCGTAAAGACATCCCTTACCTGGCTCTTTTCACTCACTTTTCAGAAATCCTCTGGTGCATCTCTTTAACGATCTGTTTATTTAGCTTTACCTTACTAAAAAGAATTCGTCATAGTCACAAAGGCGATCCCTTTATCCTCTTCTCTGCGATCGCGCTGACTATTTTTCTATTGGATGATATATTTCGGCTCACGTTGACGCTGGATTTATTAGTGGGTATCCCAAAGGTAATTATGTATTCCCTATACGGTCTTGGTTTAGTGAGCTATATCGTTGCATTTTGGCGCAGAATATTATCAACACCCTATATTCTGTTGCTAGTCGGTTTTAGTTTATTTATAATCTCAGGTATGGCAGACTTATTGCCTATTAAGGGTGAAGGAACTCCAGTTATTTTAGAAGATGGAAGCAAAATATTAGGCTTAGTGAATATTATTCTCTATTTTTGGGACGTCTGCGAAAAAGAAGTGATGCGATCGCGCAACCTATCAAATGAATAAATTGCTTTATAACTATTTTTCCTTGTAAGGCTTATTTAGAATTGCTAGTTCAGTTTATATAAGCCAAATTCGCTACGAATTGATTTCGTTATAAATCGATAATTGAAGGCTTCTCTTATCCGAGATCGGAGGCTTAACGTGATTCCCGCCTTAGCACCAAAGAAGGTGTCGAAACCTGTCTGATATATATTTTCTCCATTTCCAATAATATAAACAGCACCTTCAAAGGGCAATTGCTTGAGTCTTACTCCTTTCTTTATCTCAATTGATTTATGAGAATCAATATGGATAAGGAAAGCTAGATTAGCATCTTCCACCTTTTCAGGCAAATCATACAAATCGTACCGGACAATTCGGCAGGTTCCGCACGATCTATTGAAGGCATATTTTTTGGAATATATCAATCGGCTGCCATCCTGATATATATACCCCTTATCCACATACCATCCATTAGATTGTGGATGCTGATTGACAAATTCTGCCAAATGTTTACTTACACAGTCATCGGCATCAACGGTCATTATATAAGACGGCTTTAGCTGTTGAGCATATATAAATCCCGTCAGAACCTTTCGCAACTTGTCCAGACGCTTAAATGTCAAATCTCGATCTTTCCATTTCTCCAAAGCCACTGTTTTTAAAGCTGTATTTGGCGGTGGTAAATCTACTTCAATGTATGTGATCTGAGGATGATTAAAGTCAATATGTGGATTTTTATGACAAACAACAATCACCCTAAAATCGGGTGAAGTTTGATTGCAGATTGACTTGATACATCTTTCAAATAACTTAAGAACGCGCTCCCAAGAATTTGAAGATTGCTGACTTTTGAGCGGTATAACAAAAACAATCATACTGACACCTTAAGAATTAATGCCATAAAGCATGGTCACAAAGCAGGGTCTCAAAGACCCAACACTACTTTGAGATTGCTGAAAGCGTTTTGAATTCTGCCGTCGAGCAGCCAATAAGACTCCCAGTAGTAAGATGCCGCCGAAGAAGTAATGAGAGATAAATACCCTGGATACTAAAAAACTGAGAAATTGAGCATTTGCTGGTTTGAAGTAAGCCAGAGTATAGGTAACAGGCAACGATATCAATAAAATGCCTAATATTATTAGGCTAGACCAAAGCCGTTTATTAGGGACTGCTAATTTGTTGCCTAGATAGAGAGATAAAGGTAGTAGTAACAATAGATAGTAGTGAGTCCAAGAGATAGGACTTGTAAGCAGTGCTAAACAAAGGACAACAGAAAGCTCTAAATTTTCTTCTTCTAATGTGACATGTTTTTTTGAGCGCCAGCAAATCCAAATAGTCGCACCAAACAGCAGTGAGAGCAATGCGTACCGCACCAGTTTGAACCCCAATCCTACCTCTAGAGGCAGCCACTTGGTAAGACCACCATCAGTTAGCAAACGAGCTAAGAAGCTATCGAGTGACTGACTGTTGTAGGCGGCGATTGGCTTTCCAGCATAAGGCTGAATGCACATCTCAAACCAAGTCTGATGCAAATCGACTCCGAACAAAAGGATTGATGCTCCGACAATTGCCAGTAGCGCTGCACTAAACCCCGCCACTACTCGCCATCGACCTCTCATTACAAAGTAAACACCAAAAAGGAACAAGGGAATTTTAATCAAAGCAGCGATCGCTAAGAGTGCACCCGTCCAAATTTCGCGTTTAGCCTGGATGCAAAAAAAAGCTGCAATTAGCAACAACAAGACAAAATGAGTCGAATTTCTTTCTCTCAAGTTGTAATAGAGAGGACCATTAATCGCAAAGAGTCCGAGTAGTGCGATTTTTTGTTTTTCGGTTGTTAGTTCGCCTAGCTTGATTAGTAAATAGTAAGTGAAGAGAAGCGCAATGCCACTTAAAAACATCAGCAAAACGTGGGCGTTTTGCTGACTCAATAAAGAAAAAGGAGTAAATAAATAGGCGATTATTGGAATATTTACAAAAGTCCCAGCCGGACAATCAGGTTGTCCTAAGCAATTTTTATCCGGTAGGTATAAATCCGGGGGATTTTCTAGTACAAGACGACCTGCTGGGTAATAAGCTTTGTCAAAGTCAGCAAATAAATTTTGTGCAGGTGGATTAGAAATATTCCATAAAAATAGCATCATAAGTAAGACAGGGAATCCATAGCCTAACCATAAATTCCATCGCTTTTTTAAGTATTTATCAGCAAGGCTATTTAGCCCAACTGCCCCTAAGATTAAAAGAATGAAAATCAAGTAATTTTTCATAGAAAACCTGATTTAACTCCTATAAATGCTATAAAAAGTTCTGAAGATAAGGTCAGACAAATGATATCTCAGCTCGTGAAAACATAAAGTTGAGGATTATGACGCTTATTAAGCCTTTGGTTATTACCCAAATGTGTCTTTGATTCTATGAACCTGAAGGAAATTTAAGCTTTTCTCAAAGGTCGAATGTTGATGTCAGTTACTTCGGCGGTGCGGGGCAAACTGAGGGCATTGAGTACCACGGCGGCTACATCTTCTGGTTGCAGAAGTCGTTCTGGATGATATTCTCTACCTTCTATCTCTTGAACCGATGCTTGCATGGGACTAGCAGTGCGTCCGGGGTAGATGCTGAGAACGCCCACGCCATCTGCGTTGACTTCTTCTCGCAGACTGTCAGCGATCGCTTTCAGTGCATGCTTGGTCGCAGCATATTGTCCCACACCGCCTCTGGCATTCAAACCCACGGTCGAGTTGAGGAAAGCGATCTGACCCTGACGAACTGTTAGCATCGGCAATAAGGCTTGTGTCAGCGCATAAGGAGCGCGAACATTGACGCGATACTGCCAGTCAAAGTCTTCCAGAGAGGCGGTTTTCATGTGTCCTAAGGTGATAACGCCAGCACTATGAACGAGCAGATCAACCTCTCCTACATCTTGCTCAAGACGAGTTTTTAGCTGCTGAATGTCTTCGTCTAGTGTCAGGTCAACTTGATACAGCAGAACTTTGGATGCAGTTGCTTTAGCAGTTTCGGCAACTGCCTCTAGCGCTTCTAAATTACGTCCCACCAAGCAAAGCGTTGCTCCTTGTGCTGCCAAACCGAGAGCGATCGCTTTGCCAATTCCGCTACTCGCTCCCGTTACAACTGCAATTTTGTCTTTTAAGGTTGACATTCAATCTTGGATGCAAGGATTTGGATTAATCTCAACTGACGGCTGCTGATTTTAAACACTCTTTCAATAAATCATGTTCTAGTAAAGCATCTGCTGCTCTTTTAATCTCATCAAATGCTAAACCCGACCTGTCTGCTATGTCTAGCAATGTATGATTGCCATCGGCTAAATTCAAAACCCACAAAATTGCCATTTCATTCAGTGCCCCCTCTTTCTGCCCGCCAATTCCTTTATATAGACCCCTTTTTCCCAGTCTCGGCTCGCATTTAGGATTTTGATTTAAGTAAGTCCCATTGCCTTCCAAAACGTGGAAAATTGACAAACATTTAGAGAAGGAGTCAGCCAGATATTGCGGTTGCACAAAATCTAGATTATCTGCCGATGTGTGGTATTCGGGAAACTCACCGTGCTGCGATCGCATAAAACAACCCACAGCCAGATTGAAGCCCGGAGAGCAATACTGCCGCTCATCGTAGCCATAGGGGAAGAAATCAATAATTTCATGTTCTTGCCCCGAATGCTTTAAAACGTGAAGGCTGGCTCTATCGATTTGGGCATCACCTTGGCGACTTCTCTTATAAGTAACTTTCCCTGGATCTCCCACACACGTTAGAACCAATCCGTGTTTAATTTTTTGGGCTTGGGCTTCATTTAAACATAGCCAAGTAATGGAACCTATCGTTCCCGGAATAAACAGAAATCGGTAAGAGTATCTCAGAGAAATCGAGCTGAGATGTTTTGCCAAATAGGTACTCAGAGCGATACCCGATAGATTATCGTCGCAGAGAGATGGATGACAAGCATGGCAGGAGATTAAAACTTCGTCTGGGCTTTCTCCTTTAATGTAATACTCGCCATAAGTCAGGCTCCCTGGTTCTAAAGAGGAATCAATGCAGACTTCATACTCTTCATCTTTTAGTTCTAAAAATTGCTTGTGGCTCAAACAAAAGCCCCAAGTTTCTTTATAATAAGAAGTTCGATAAGGAATCCACTCAGGAGTATCTGGTAGGGTGAATAGGTGTTCTTTCAGTTCCTGGAGCGGCATTTTTTTCCGAACCGGCACGCTGTAATTGACAACGTGCAAGTTGGATTTTTGGAAGTCTACAACTCGCTCACCTTGGGAATTTTTGATGTAGGCATCTTTAATATTCCACTCCTTCGGAACCGTCCAGTCGAACACTTCCGTTCCCGTCGGAACCTCGTGAATTTCTAAAGGAATGAGTTCTTGAATAATCTTGAGAGTTTCTCGAAAGCCATTTCCTGTAATACTGCGGCAAATCGGATATAGCTTTGAGATCACCTGGTACATCTCGTTGCCAATCTCATCAGGGTTAAGAACTCTCTTTAGATCGGTGAGGTTCACAGCTTTAAGCCTCTTTTGCAAAAAATCAAGGGCAACTCGAACGTCCTTAATACTAGCTTCAGCATCCGTAAAGTTAGCACTGATTTTAGCGACCTTTACAGGATTGTTAGTTGCTGCATCAGATGGCAGTGCATCTGAGTCGGTCATTTCAGCTCTCGGAGATCCCCCCAATTGCCTTTTAAAAAGGGATTGGGGGAGATCCTAAACCGAAGAGGGCATCATCTGGATCTGGAAGTGTTCGCTGAATGCTCGTTAACTTCTAACGAACAGAGTTTAGGACTTCCGCTGGAGGTTGGAACACAAGCCCCTCCTCACTGGGTGGTGGCTCGTTTTCGTAGAGCGCAATGATGTCATCAGGAATGCGAGCGAGATCGCTACCCCGCATGAGTTCTCTGAGCGTAGTGCCCTGAGGCGCGGAGTCGAGATTCGGTGCGCCGTCCTTAGCGATAACATCGTCGAGGTGTACGGTTCTGAAGTCGATGCTAAAGCGCGTGCGTCCGGAGGTGTTGGGCACTGTCCAATGCAGCTGTGCGCCAGAGAAGAGGATGATTCCGCCTGGTTTGGTAACGACTCGGATCTGCGGATCGAGATCGACGTGTTCTAATGGGCGGGGCTGCTTCCGGGTATCTTTCTTGATGTGCTGGGCGGCGTTTTTCCGCCCTTCCCGGTTCCACTCATAGTGGTTGTACTCGCTAGAGCCATTTTTTACTGGCTGGCTCCAGTAGCGGGGCTGAAATGCCATCGAACTCTCGGATTCATAGTCGTAGATGGGAAGCCACCAGTTCATCTGGCAGAGGGGAGCAGCGTACCAGGTGTCACGATGCGGGTGCAGCGGATAAGCAACCCCTGCGTTGAGGTAGGTGCCATCACACACAACCCTCATGCGCGGAACGTCGAAATAGGTTTTGTTCATTTCGCAGCCAAGATCCTCTAGCAGTTCCCGAATCAGCTGCTTTGACTTGGGGTGATGGATAAATCTGGGCTTGAGCGGAGCGACAATCTCCACAAACTTTTCGACGGGGAGGCTAAATTGTGCTTCTCGTGGATCTAGAGAACCAAACGCTTCTTGGGTAAGTTCGCGAGCTAATTCGCACAGCGCGATCGCACTTGGACGGGGTGAGAAGACGAAAATCTGTCCGTTGAAAAGATGTTTTCGCCTCACCTCATCGTTAACATCAGAATCGAAAAAGATTGTGTTCACTTTGCTATTTCCTTAAGGGTTGTAGCGCTCCATTCACTCTACATTATCCAAACATTGAGCGGGTAGTTCTGTATCGAACAACTCGCTCAATAGTTAGAAAAAATTATGCCCCGACAAGAACATAAGAGCTGAACAAAGGCCAGGATAAATCTTTTTCGGAAATTTCACTGACGGGTAAGGGCCATTCAATCCCCAGGATGGGGTCGTCATAGTGCAGCCCGCGCTCATACCCTGGTGTATAAAACTCGCTCATCTGATATACCACTTCGGCGTCATCGGTTAGGGTTTGGAAACCGTGGGCAAACATTTCAGGAATATACAGGGCACGCCGGTTTTCAGCGGTTAGTTCGATGCCAACATGACACAAATACGTGGGCGATTCTGGACGCATATCGACGATTGCATCGTATATGGCACCACGGGTACAGCGAACTAATTTTGTTTCGCTGGCGGGGGCTGCTTGATAATGCATACCCCGCAACGTCCCTTTTTTGTAGTTCACGGATAGGTTGCATTGGGCAACGTTTGGCTTTAATCCACGATCTGCAAATTCATTGGCACAAAAAGTCCGAGCAAATAATCCTCGATTATCTTCTCGTTGCTCTATGTCAATAATAAAGGCACCCTTGAGTTTGGTTTCGGTGAATATCATAGGTAAACTTGCACTTCTGGAATTGGGACTACAAATTTGCCTCCCCACTCTCGAATAAATGCCATCTGCTGCATAATTTCCTCTTTGAGGTTCCAAGGCAAAATTAGCAGGTAGTCAGGCTGTTTTTCGCGGATTTCGTCGGGGTTGAGGACGGGGATATGAGTGCCGGGTAGAAAGGTTCCTTGCTTGTGAGGGCTGCGATCTACCGTAAAATCAACAAAGTCTGTGCGAACTCCACAATAATTTAGGAGGGTATTGCCTTTGGCTGGGGCACCATACCCTGCGATCGCTTTCCCCTGTTGTTTCGCTTCAATCAAAAAAGTCAGTAGCTTGCGCTTGGTTTCTTTGACTTTTTCTCCAAAGGTCAGATAGGTGTCTATCTTATCTAAGCCTGCCTGGGTTTCCTTGGATTTTAATTGATTGACGCGATCGCTCATGGCTGGCTCAGCCGCATTGTCATGCTTGCCGTAAATTCGCAGCGAACCGCCGTGAGTCGGGATTTCTTCGACATCAAATAAGGTCAAACCGTGAGCTGCAAAGATTTTTTCGACGGTTAAGAAGGAGAAGTAGGAAAAATGCTCATGATAAATTGTGTCAAACTGATTTTGCTGCATCAGCTGTAACAAATGGGGAAATTCCATTGTCAAGATGCCATCTGGCTTCAAGGCTATCTTCATTCCCGCTACAAAATCATTCACATCCGGAACGTGGGCGAGGACGTTGTTGCCCAACAACAGATTGGCTTGCTTCCCCTCTGCTGCCAGTTCCTTAGCTGTTTCCACCCCAAAGAACTTGACTAAGCTGGGAATTCCTTTTTCCTCTGCAACTTTTGCTACATTTGCCGCTGGTTCGATTCCTAAAACCGGGATTCCCTTTTCATGGAAATACTGCAACAGGTAGCCGTCATTACTAGCAATTTCAATGACTTGATGATTTTTGTCAAACCCAAACCTTTCTACCATCAAGTCCGTGTAAGCTTTGGCATGACGCAACCAACTGTCTGAGTAAGAAGAAAAGTAAGCGTAGTCTCCATCCCCAAAGATATGATCGGGAGATTCAAACTCTTCTAGCTGCACCAAAAGGCAACTTTCGCAAACATAGGCATGAAGTGGGTAACTTTTTTCTGCCCGACGCAGCTGTTCTGGTGTTAGGTAGTCATTGGCAATGGGTGACATCCCTAGATCGGCAAAGGTGTGCTCAAGGGATTTGCTGCAAAAACGACACTTAGCGATCGCCATGATTTATACCTCCTTACTCCAGAAAAAGTCTCGATCGATTTGTTGGGTGCGAATTAGGTACTCTAGCTGCTTCAAGCGAGTGAACCCTCTGAACAAGAAGATATCTTCAGTCATATCAATTTGCTTGAACAAATCGAATAACTGCTGGGCACCCCGCTGGGCATCCCATTCACACTTAAATCCCGGTAGGGTTTTGTTAATCTTCTCGAAAGAAACTCGATAGCTGCGGTTATCCGAGCCATTTTCTCCAAAGGTTAACTGGCATCCTTGGAAGACTGAGGCAATAATTTCCGCAATTTCTTTAACTCGATAGTTATGAGCGGTGTCCCCGACGTTGAAAATTTGGTTGTGAACAATGTCGCGAGGTGCTTCTAGGGTACAGATAATTGCCTTACAGATATCAAGGGCATGAACCAACGGACGCCAGGGAGTTCCGTCGCTGATCATCTTGATTTCTTTCGTTGTCCAAGCTAAGCCCGCCAAGTTGTTTAAAACAATATCAAAACGCATTCTGGGAGATGCCCCAAAAGCAGTGGCATTTCGCAGAAAGGTCGGAGAAAAATCGTCATCTGCGAGTGGCTTGACATCTCGTTCTACGAAGGTTTTACATTCTGCATAAGCGGTTTGGGGATTGACGGGAGATTCTTCAGTCACATCATCTTTTGTGGCGACGCCGTAGACGCTGCAAGAAGACATATAAACGAAGCGCCGCACACCCGCTGCCTTCGCGAGATTGGCAAGGCGAACTGAACCTTTATGGTTAATGTCGTAGGTGATATTGGGTGAGAGTTGTCCGGCGGGATCGTTGGAAAGTTCTGCCATGTGAACGATTGCCTCGACACCCTCTAAGTCTTCTGGTGTGATGTGCCGCAAATCTTTGTTGAGGGTTTTGGCAGTTAAATCGGTGGCGTTATACAGCCAACCTACTTTGTAGAAGCCGGTGTCCACCCCAATCACTTCGTGTCCGCGTTTCATCAAAAGGGGCGCGAGTAACGAGCCGAGATAGCCTTCTGTTCCTGTTACTAATACTTTCATTCGTTCAATTCCTAAACGCTAACAGTTGTTTGTAGGGGTTGGGGTTCCGGAATTTGCTCTACGATTGCTTTGCCAATTTCCAGGGAAGAGGTAGCCGCGGGGGAAGGCGCATTGCAAACGTGGACGGAGCGATCGCCTTTAACAATTAAAAAGTCGTCTACTAACTTGCCATCGTTCATCAAAGCTTGAGCGCGAACCCCAGCGTGGGTGGGAATCAGGTCATCCGATTGCACTTCCGGAATCAGCCTTTGCAAGCTCCGCACAAAGGCGGCTTTACTAAAGGAGCGAATGATTTCCTGAATGCCTTCGTCGGCGTGTTTTGCCGCTAGTTTCCAAAAACCTGGATAGGTCATCACTTCAGCAAAATCACGCAGATTAAAGTCTGTCTTTTTGTAGCCTTCACGCTTGAGGCTGAGAACGGCATTGGGTCCTGCGTGGACGCTTCCATCAATCATCCGGGTGAAGTGAACGCCCAGGAAGGGGAAATCTGGGTTAGGAACCGGATAAATCAGGGTTTTGACGAGATAGCGTTTTTCTGGCGTGAGTTCGTAGTATTCTCCCCGAAAAGGGACAATTTTCGCTTTCGGATCGACGTTTCCTAATTTGGCAACGCGATCGCTATGCAGTCCGGCACAATTGATGACAAAGCGCGTTTCAAACGTGCCGTTATTTGTCTCAAGTACCTGATTCTCCCCCGTTCCAACAATTTTCTCAACTTTGGTATTGAGGCGAAGTTCTCCACCTTGGGCTTCAACTAGCTCAGCATATTTCCGAGCCACCTGCTTGTAATCGGCAATCCCGGTTGCGTACACCCGAATACCCGCGATACAGGCGACATGAGGTTCAATTTCTCTGACTTCCTCTGCACTAATCTTGCTAATTTTTAACCCATTTTCCAAGCCGCGTTGATAGAGGCTTTCTAATCGTGGCAGCTCTTTTTCCTCCGTTGCCACAATTACTTTGCCGCAGACTTCGTGCGCAATGCCATGCTCTCGGCAGAATTCTACCATTGAGCGGCTTCCTTCTCGGCAAAATTTAGCTTTGAAACTTCCTGGTTTGTAATAAATGCCAGCGTGAATCACGCCACTATTATTGCCGGTTTGATGATACGCCCACTGGCTCTCTTTTTCCAGCACCACTATACGGGCAGAGGGATAGCGTTTGCCCAAAGCCATTGCTGTAGAAAGTCCAACAATCCCGCCGCCAATAATTGCAAAATCATACATAAGAGTTCTTGCCCCTGCAACTGAAATGGATGAGTGTTTATCCTAAAAATTTGTTACCAAACTTTCCAAGGAGCATTCCCACTCTTCCAAAGTTCTTCTAGGTAGTTCTTATCTCGTAAAGTATCCATTGGTTGCCAAAAACCAGGATGTCTGTAAGCAGCCAGATGTCCATCTTGAGATAATTTTTTCAGGGGTTCTTGCTCCCAAATTGTGGAGTCATCTTCAATATAATCAATGACTTCCGGCTCTAGAACAAAGTAACCCCCATTAATCCAAGCACCATCCCCTTCAGGCTTCTCCCGAAAAGTGGTAATTTTATGTTGATCGGGTTCTAAAGAAATCGCTCCAAAACGTCCCGGTGGCTGAGTTGCAGTCAAGGTTGCCAAACACTTTTGCTCTCGATGAAAGTCTATTAGCTCTTGAATATTGACATTCGCTACGCCATCTCCATAAGTAAAGCAAAAGGTTTGATTCCCAATATGCTCTCTAACTCGCTTTAAGCGTCCTCCGGTCATCGTTTGATCTCCGGTATCTACCAACGTGACTCGCCAGGGTTCGGCATAGCCACAATGCACATTCATTTGGTTAAACCGCATATCAAACGTGACATCGGACATATGTAAGAAGTAGTTGGCAAAATACTCCTTAATTACGTAGCCTTTATAACCACAGCAGATAATGAAATCGTTGATTCCATAAGCTGCGTAAATTTTCATAATATGCCACAGCACAGGTCGTCCACCAATTTCCACCATCGGCTTTGGTTTGATTGTGGTTTCTTCCGTGAGTCGAGTTCCAAGGCCTCCAGCCAGTATCACTGCTTTCATGCGATCGCCTCTTTTTTCATGAAAATGAATCTATACCTTTAGATAGATTCATGTATAATAGAAATGTATTCTTAGTCGAAAAAATCAATTTTCTCTAATTAAATATTCTAAGCGGAAAATACTGAGATATCTGTAAAGATACAGTAAACAAATAGAGGGTCTTTATTAAAACTTTAAAAAGTTGAGCCTCTAGTAGTTTTAAATTTTTAACTCATAAAAACAGCAAAAAAATCGCAAAATCGACTAATTTTGCGATTCAAGCTTGTAGGCTAGAGCAGTAGCCTAGAAGGTTGCCGATAGAATACTAACTATGTTATTGAAGACAATCTGCCAAAAGCGATCGCGCAAATTCCACTGATCATCAATCCCACTCCCACCCAATCAACCGGAGAAACTTTCTCCCTGAGAATAACTGCTCCGGCAATCGTCGTTGCTACCACCGTTAAGCCAATCACCACTGGATAAGCAACTGATAAATTAAACTTCCCCAAAACTAAAATATAGAAAACTGTACTGAGACCATAAACTAAAATCCCACCCAGCAAGTAAAGATTTAAGGGATTTTGACCGGCTCCCAATTTTAACAATGTTTGTGCGAGAGTATTTAAGCCAACGGTCAGCAAGATTAAAAAAGGAAACAAAAGATTAGCTAACATAAACAACGACACTTTCTTGGATATTCAGCTTGCTTAAGCCATCGCTTAATAAAAAGAATCAAAATCCCAAAGCTCGCGGTCGTTAGGCCACGGTGTTTGGACTCGTTTTCCCAGGAGTTTTTCCCACCATCGAAAGGGATGAGGAAGCGTAGCAACTTGGATGCTCGCACAGCCGCTTAGCCATGCCCCTAACACATCTGTATGACGGCTATCACCAATAACGACAACTTGTTTTGGTTTAAGCCGCATATATTTGATGGCTTTACGGAAGGCAAAAGGAAAGGGTTTCTTGGCTGGGTTGATTGCTGGAATCTCTAGACGATGGGACCAAGCCTTTACCCGATACCGGCGCTTGCCATTCGAGAGAATGAAAAATTGAAATCCTTGTAATTTTGCCTGTTCGATCCAAGCTTCGGCATCAGGAGACACGTAGCGATCGTCTTCAGAAACAATGGTGTTGTCTAAATCGATAATAATCCCTTGAATTCCGCAAAGCTTTAGCAAGTCAAGCTCTATGGCTGCCAAGCTGTACGCCTCTCTCGGAAAACTGTAAGGCCCCTGGTTGACAGCCGGTTTTTTAGATTTTTGTTTAACAGAGCGGGAAAAGAACAGAGACACTCGGTTTAACATTTGGTCATTTCACTCACAGCCACAACAAGTTCAGCCACAACAAGTTCAGAGACTAACAACTCAAAAATTACTCGATTAGCCCTTGACGTTTCAGGAATAGAATGACAAAGCTGGTAACGATCCAAGAGAGTACCGTCAGGAGAATCGGCACGTCTTTTAATAAAATTTCCTCCGGACGCTCAGTCTGTCCTCCTTCGTCATCGATATCGCTTCTCCGAGCGATTTCTTGCGGATCGCTCAGTAGCTGATAGCGGAAAACCCCGTATAAAACAAAGGGTAATGTAAGTAACATCCAAGGTGTTGATGCTCCACGAACTTGAGGTCCGGAACTCCAGATCGCGTAGGTTATGACTGCGCCGGTTGTCACTGTATTTTCCATGCGGCTGAGTAAAGGCAACGAGTAGCGCTTCAATACAGACCGGGTCTTGCCACCTCTAATTGACAATAGCCGCAGTTCTGCTTTGCGCTTTTCCACACCCAGAAACAAAGCCAGCATAGCAGTACACAGGAGAAACCAGGGGGATAAAACAATGTTTGTTGCAGCAGCACCTGCATAGGCTCGTAAGACAAAACCCATTGCGATCGCAATAATATCCAAAATCACAGTCCGCTTCAGCCGCAGGTTATAGGCAATTTGCAGCAGTGCGTATGCGGTGATGGTTGCTCCCAAGTAGGGCGATCGCAACCAGCCGACAATTAAACCAGTGCCCAGCAAACAGACTGCCATTACCATCGCCACTGGCACGCTAACTAAGCCTGCGGCAATGGGTCGCTTACTCTTGACTGGATGTAGACGGTCAGCTTCTACATCTGCAATGTCATTGAGTAGATAGAAACTACTCGAAGTCAAACAGAACAAAGCAAACGCCAGTAAAGAGCCTAGCAAAGATTCCAGATTAATACTGAAAGCAAACAAGGGCGCTGCAAAAACAATCAGATTTTTTGTCCACTGGCGTGGTCTTAAAGCTTTAATATAAGGAAATTTTATAGAATTATCAGCTAGCTTAGTTGAATTTTGTTTATCACTAGGAAATGCGGGAATTTTCATTTGCTTTTAAACCTTTTTTCTGATAGAAATAATTTTTTTAGGCAGATTCACTGCAAAACTTCGTTTTAAAGTACCCCAGCTTGTAGTAAATACTACAGTCAACAACACCACGGTTTAAATGACTTTTATTCGCAAGCTGTGGTGCATCTGTATGTAGTCAATGATTTCCGACTTTAGGACTCAATACCCACTTTACTCTCCTAAGTACCAAGTCCTCCAGTAAGCAGCGCTGCTTTCATGCAATAACCTCGTAATTCTCACAGAGAGTAGCTTTTTTATCTAGATGTACCAGTTTAAGCCGAGATTAAATAATAAAAAATTTAATCGCTTATTCCGTAATGATTTTAGTCGAAAAATCGTTAATAAACTATCAAGACTCCCTAAATATGCATTCTTTTATATAAAGATTTAGCAAAGAAGGCAATTTCTCACCTAGCTTCTTAATTTGGTAAGAGCATTTGAGAAAAATACGCAGGTAAGTTGCACAATCGTTGATAACCAGTATGTTAAGTAGACTCTGATAGTTTTAAAGTTTATTTGCAGCAGATCGCCACTAATTGTTACTACTCAATAAATACGTTATTTTCAAGGTTATCGTTACTCTCATTTATCTCATATTTCGTACCTCTTAAAATGTATAGACATACTAAAACCATCAAACCACCAGCAAGGAGATAAGACAGAAAAATGTTTAAGGGGAGAAAAGCTATTTTTTTGTACGCTAAATCCTTAGCGATCGCAAAATAATTACTGGTCAAGAAATAACTTATAGCCAGAAAATAAATCGTAAACTTTCCTAATACTTTTTTGGTTAATAAATAAGGAAGTAAAAAAGCATAAATTGGCAAAAGAATCCCATAATGATGTTCCCAAGCAATTGGAGAAGCAATTGTAGAGGTTAATGCAATAATAGAGAAATCCGTGATACTTCCTTTCTCACTCGTTAGCATTGGCAAGAATAGAGCTGCTGAAATTAAAGCGATTGAACTTAGTATTGTTCCCAAGTAAACCCAAGGGTTATAGGGCGGGAAAGAATTATGATTAAAGTTAAGAATGGGACCGTTAAATAGCAATCTATTTAAAACACCATTAATTGATTGGTTTGTAAAAAAAGTTTCGCCGTGCTTGGAAATAAATGATAATACGCTTAAGTAGTTAACATGATCTGCAAAGCCGATTAACGGGACTTAGACAGATTTCAAGCCCAAATAAAGCCCAAAGCCTCTTTATAAGTTGAGAATACGTCCCAATTTTGATTCAGCCACTGCACAAAACGGAAAGACATGGCTGTCCGAAACGCTTCTAATGCTTCAGTAAAGGTGTTTAAAGGTTTCGATGCCCAACGCCTTCTTAATCCTCCAGTCTTGGTGTGCCATAAAATAAATGTATAGGCACAAAACACCAAAATGAAATGTCTCAGCAGGCTTCTATAATCTCTGACTTGATATTCAGATAGCCCTAACCAGCCTTTAGCTTCCCGATAAAATACTTCCACCCAATTCCTTTGAGCATAGGTAGCAACTATCCAATCCGGCGTGGCTATATTTGAGTCAACATTGGTAATAAAATAATCAACATCACTAGAAGAGTCGAAGGTTGAGGCATTCATGACGATAGCAATTGTTCTCGTTCCTTCTAGCTTGTCGAGTTCAACTTCAACCGTTGCCACCCAAACGGTCTTTTGTTTATCCTTATTGAGTTGAATAGGAGTAAAGTCCTCAACTGGCATGGATTGACCTAACTGATCTAGGCGAATCTCTTGGAGTTTATTTGACTCTATTTGAGTTATCACTTTGCGATTTTTGGCTAATCCCCCTAGATACTTTAGTCTCCTTTTTTCTAGTTCCAGCAGAAACGTTGTGTTATTTCCATAGCCCGCATCAATCAGCACAATACCAGGTCGATATCCTCTCGATAAACTGCGGTCAATTAAAGTTAAGGCTAATTCTGGCTTTTTCTTGAATTCAAGGTCTTTTCTTCCTTGAGGTAAAGAACTGGCGTGTTGATATAACTCTATATCTAGCGGTAGGCTTTTTTTGCCATCATACAGATGAGTCGTTACCACTACTATCCCGTTATCGGTTTTCCCGATTTCTCCAATGTACTGCCGTCCCACTCCGGCTGTGAAATTGCCGCTTTTTCTATGCCCGGAGTCATCAACGATTAACGTGAATCCTCTACTGATTCGGGTTTGGCTGCACTGATTCATCACCAGCAATCGGCGCTCATTTACCTGTTCGACTGACCAAGGCGCTTCCGTCAAAAAATGATGTAATCGGTGGTAAGTCACTCCCACCGCGTTATCCGCCATTTGAGACAGGTTTTTTCGTTCACTTTCCCCCAATAATCCGCCTATATAGTTCTTAAATTCCCGTTTTTGGGCTTGATGCGTCCAGATATCATCAAAGCGTTTACACCATCTCTCAAAACAAGCAGGCATGGCGGCAGGAGTTGTCTCTTTCATGGCTCAATCTTTAACGTGGAATACTTGCCATGTCAGGATTATACCTTTATTGTTTCTGAATTTTCGTTTAAGTCCCGTTAAGGATATTGAAACTATCAATCCAAGCAAGCTTGTGGCGATAAATCCCAGAGTAAAGCTCCATTGCTTACGCAAAATTCCCCATATCAAAATCAGAGCATACTGGGGCTTAATCAGGCACATTATTCCTCCTAAAATGCCTGCGATTTTTTTCCTATCTGTCATCCAACACCAAAAAAGCACAGCAAACAAAGCATTAAGCCAACACTGAATTTGCCCTAATGTATAGGCTTTCACTACTGGGTAAAAACTCAAACTTAAACAAACTAGGAAAAAATTGATAGCAATTTGCTCGAATCTTGGTATTGCTCCGTTTTCTTTCCATTTGTGCTTTTTTAAACTTAAATTAAATATTTGAATAACAAAAAAAATCGTTAGGATAATAAAATTCCATGAAATAAATTTTAAAGTATTAAATATAGATAATCCAATATTTCTTAGAAATCCCTCAACTACATTTATTTTTAGAAAATAGAAGACCAGCAGAGAGGTAGGGGATACTAAAATTTTGTTTGTTCTTCAAAAAAAACCTTAGAGTATAATAATTGCTGATGCTCGGATTGAATATAGTTGAACGCTTCTAGCATGGGTTTCCATGAATCATTGATGGTTCGCCCGTACCGCAAGAAGATTTCAGTTCTAGATAATCCTAGGTCTTTCCACTCTGTAAAAAACAGGGTTATTAATATAAAATTTACGACGACAACATTAGCAAACGTAAAGAGCAAGAGGTTTCGAGTTAAAGGATTTAATCTTCGCCAATAGTTCAGTAAATTGACTAAAATACGCGAAAAATACATATGCTTCTTCTATACTCCTTGATTAGATTTGAATTTGAGATTTTTGTTAGTTCGCTTTTTTAGCCCTATCAACTCCTTTAATCAGTTCAAGCTAGCTTACGGCAAATTCGCAATACTTAAACATGCCCTATCTTGACTACGAAACTCGTTATACTTTGTTCAAGCTTAAATTTGATTGTTGATACAAGGAAACTAACGTGTCTACGAATTGTGCATTATTTAAAACTTGGGTGATTACAAATAGTAATAACAAGGCATTTAATACTTTTGAGCTAATCCCTTCTGCATGACTATAGAATTTTAGAGAAAGAGCCATCCAACTCAATACTAAAAAAGTCCAATTCGGAGTAAACAAGAACAGCTCATAGTCTTTTCCATAAATATTATGTAGTAAAAAATTAAATAAAATACAAAAAATTAAACTCCTCATTATCGGCATTTTATCGGCGCGAAACTTAATAAAGGCATAAAGACTCCAAAGGAGTAAAACTGTCCACAGCAAAAAAGCGATAATGCCTGGTATGTAAAGTGCTGTAATAGATGGAGGATCGAAGTTCACCCAAGGTGCAGGTGCAGAATTAAGTTTTACCCAAGAAGGTGGGTTATCTTCAATAGTTCTCCATATATGCGGCTTAATGGCAATAAAATTGAATATAAAAATATATCCTAGCAATTTTAGGATTCTCGAAAAAATACTGCTAGATTGATCGGGCAAATTTACATAATCTCCCTCTTTAGAGTAATAACTTCCTGGAATAAAAAATAGATCGGCACTTGGATATATCAACTTCTGCAAGAGGTTCAAAGCAATAGCACCAGACAAAACTAACCCGATGAAAACAATCAGTTTTGTAAAAAGTTTTTGATTAAACCTACCCTGATAGATGCTGAAAAAATAGGCAATAATCCCCTGCACTACGTTACTTATTACCATGCCAAGCGCAAAAATAGTTGCTGGAACCATGTAGATTAAGCTGCCTGGGTAAGCAACTGCCAGCAAATAAATAATTATCAGACTACAGGCAGCGAAAATAAACGTATCGGGAACCGAACTGAAAAATATATGAGAGGTAGATAATCCTAAGATAGTCGAGTAGAGAATGGCGTGAAAAGGCTTAAACCCCAGTTTTTGGAAAAAAACTAAGGTTAAAACAACGCAAACAGCTCCAAAAAAGGTACTAAATAGTATGCCAACAATTTCCCCAGAACCAATTATTTTTTTGAGTAAAAATCCTAGAGGATTAAAGACAAGAATAAATAAAGGATGAGTATGAGTGCGCCAAAAATTAATTTTATACGTGGTTAGTTGAGTAATAACTCGATGATAATCTGAATGAAATAGTAAGTCGGAACGCTTGACTCCAAGTACTCCGGTAAAAAAAAGAGACAAACTGGAGAAAAGGTAAAGTATCCAAAAGGTTAGAAATGTTCCAACTCTAATTCTTGAAAACATTTAAGATTCTGTCCTGTATCTCAGACAATAATTGCAATTCTTAGAAGGCTAAAATTCGGTACTTAACGCAACCTTGTAAACGTCCTATGCGCCAAGCCAAATCTTTTACCCATTTACTACGGGTTTCCTTAATGAATACTTCTTTTGGAAGGCGCTTTAACAAGTGCAACCAAGCTTTTCCACTGGTCTTCCATGAAAGCTGGGGCATACCCAAGGGTTGATACTTTTTATATAGAAAAACATCATACTCTCCCCACAGGCGTGCCTGCTTGTACATACCGTCCAGAGTGCTGCGGAGCCGGTAATGAACGACTGCGTCTTTTACAAAGTGAAGTTTTATCCCGGCAAGTTGGAGCCGCCAACAATAGTCTACATCTTGCAGTCGGATCATGTTTTCATCAAAACCGCCGATAGATTCATGCAGAGAGCGTTTAACACCAAGATTGCAGCTACCTGCAAAGGGCAGATAAGGAGGATATTTGTATTCAAGAAGCTCATTTCGCTGCTTAAGTGTATAAACTTTTTGTACCCAAGGATCGTTAAGCTTTTGATATTCAAGGCGACCTGCTACGAATTCATACTTCGAGAGTGCTTCCCCCATAGCAGCAACCCATCCAGGAGCCACTTCGTCGTCAGCATCGCAGAACACCAGTGCGTCGCCAGTCGCCGCTTTTGCAGCCGTATTACGTGCAAAGGAACGCCCTTGCTGTTTAGATGAATCAACGATGCGGAGATTGGGTAACCGTTCTTTATATTGTTCCACAATTGCTAGTGAATCGTCAGTGGAGCCGTTATCGGAAATAATTAATTCCCATGAGTCAAAGTAGTCTTGGTTTGCCAATGCTTCAAGTTGAATCGCAAGGGTATCTGCTGCATTAAAACAGGGAATAATAATACTTAACTTCATAAATCAATCTTCCGCTTCGCACCCGTATCTATATTAAGTAATTTTATGTACTGGCTACTTAATATATTTGACACCTATTCTCTTTGCAAGTCATCTTCAACTTTATCTAAGACTTTAGTCACAACCTCCTGATATCGAGTTAGGCTAAAAGTATTCAACGCTTTCAGGCGAGTCTGTTCCCAGTCCACAGGAGGGGCTGTACCATTGACGATCGTAAGAATTGTTTGAGCGATTGATTCACCTGTCGGTTCGCAAGTCCAAAAGTCTACTTCTGGGTCGAAGAATTCTTTTAAACCAGGAAAGTTCATATTCAAGGTTGGTATTCTCATTGCAAGGGATTCGACTAATTTATTGGGGGTTGCACTATTACGCGCCCTTTCGTTATTACCAAATACACCTAAGGCTAGGTCGCAATTTTCTACTAAATATTTAGGTAGAGAGCCATCAGAAAACTTTAAATCTTTTCTAAGAAAAACGCGATCGCTTAGTTCCTCTTCCTTGATTTTCTTTTCGTAGGCATGAAACCGTTCTGCATATCCAGATCCATAAGCACCAAATAAATTGCAAGTAAACGGTATCTCTTTTTCCTTTAGAATTTTCATAGCTTGTAATATATTATCTACTCCGTGTAGAGGAAGAATTGTTCCCCACCAGCAGATATTTAGGATACCATCCTCCATAAATTGTCTTTTAAGGCTTAGTCTAGATTCGGTAAATAAAGGAGCAATAAAAACTTTATTTTGATCGAGTTCAACGTCTAAAACTTTTGCCCAGTAAGCAAGTTCATAAGCGGACAGGTGAATGATATAATCTGTTTTTGTAAACGCTAGGATATCTTTTTTCAATATTTCTTTGGCTGCTTTACTTCCTTCTTGGATGTCATCTTTATTTCTTACATAAGTGTCATACATCGATATATATGGTTCTATGACGACTTTATTTTTAAATATTTTTGACACCCACAAAGCACTTTGAATAAAATTAGCGCTCATTGGCAATACGTAGATTACGTCTGTCAAAGCTGCTTTTACAAAAAGCTCTATGAGATAAAATTTAGAGAAAACTTTGCGGATAAACTGAGCAAAAAAGGTTTGTCTTCCTCTTCCTCGGAGGTAAAAGTCTGGATAGACGAAGGAAACATAGTATCCAGAATCCAACAAAAACTTGATCAAATTTTCGCAACGATAAGCTCCATGTACATTTCCATAGAGCAAAACCTTGATTTTTTTCTTGAAAATTGACATGGTTGATGCAGCTACCCTTTAAAAAACCAGTTCAACCAGGCGAAACTTAGCACGTCTATGTCAAGTTTAGTTCAATAGACGTTCGTTTGATTAATTGAACCTTATTAAAAGTCAACGGTTATGAGCTTAATAAAATCAATTAACAAAATTCCTCGAACTACTTAGTTGTAATTCTTGTATTTTTACTAATTTTTCCCTGTTAGAAATTTCATTTGCATACTTTTTTTCAAAAAATAAAATGGACTCACTAAACTGCTTAAGAAGAATTCCATTTCGCAAGCAGCAACCAGGTCAGTTTTCAACTTACCTCTATATTTAATTAGTTGAAGAATGGCTCTACGCAGGTTTCCTAAAAGGATTCTGGTAATAATAATTGGCTTTTGCCAATTATTAGCATTAATCATGCGTAGCTGACAAATACTTAAGCCTACCCCCCGAATCAGGGTTATTAAGTAATCTTTCTCTAGCCGCCACTTGGGAATTTGATGATAAATACACATTTCGGGGTTGTACCAAATTTCCCAACCAGCGCGTCCGATGTAGAGTAGCGCTTCAAAATCTTCTCCTTTGGCTGCCAAGGATGACCCAACTGGTCCCTGAAGAACAAGTTGAGCGGGAACGTTGTCTAGCCACACTTGCTTTTGGACAACTAATCCGGCTCCTGGAGGAAGGCTTAAATTCTCCGGGTCGTATAGATTAGGTTTTGAACCTCTTTCTTTCAGTGCCAAAAAAGATTGAATTCTTTCAAAGTTTTCTGGCGGATAAACTTCAAATTCCCCTTTTATCTGGCCTCCAAAAGCACCCGCTTTTGGATGAGATTTCCCGAAGGAGTAGGCTGCTGCTACCCAATTTGGGTTCGGAAAATTATCATCATCCAAAAAACCAATAAAAGTACCTCTTGCTTCCTTAATGGCGCGTAGTCTTGCAAACACTGCGCCTTGCTGTGGCTCAAAGTAATACATGAGCGGATATGCTTGAGGCCAGTTAGATTGATATTCTTGAATGATTTTGGCGGTGTTGTCAGTACTATTGTTATCGACGACAACAATTTCCCAAGAAATCTGCTCGGTGCCTACCTGCGATCGCAATCGCTCCAAAACGGCTGGTAGAAGCTTTTCCCCGTTGTAAGTGCGAATTGCTACAGTAAAGTCTACCTTAGACATATCTACAAGCCCAGCCCTGATTGGGGTTCAGAAGTTGCCTTCAGAGTAGCCGTGGATTGAGCTAGCGTCAACCCCCACGGCTAATTGTTGTCTCCAGTCCAATTTTAAATTTAACCAACCTTTCTTATGGGGCAGTAGATACTTTGCGATCTACCAGTCCCGGTAAAGAATTAATGTCTTCTCTCAAGCCAAATATTTTAGCTTGCCCAAGTTCTAAGTATTTATTTTTGAAAAGGAAAAAGGGACTAATCAAGCTAGATAACAGTAGTTCCCGCTCGCAAGCCGCAATCAAATCTCTTTGATCTCCTCGATATTTAATCAGATGGAGCATTAGTCTGCGGAGATCGTTGAGCAGGTAAGCTGGAAAAGCTACAGGTCTTTGCCAGTTCTTCAGACCGAGCATCCGTATGTGATACCGACTTAAACCCACGCAACGGATGAGAGAAATTAGGTAATCTTTTTCCAATCGCCAGCGGGGAATTTGATGGTAAACACGCATTTCGGGATTGTACCAGATTTCCCAACCCGCGCGCTGAATATGCAATGTGGCTTCCAAATCTTCGCTGGCTAACTTAGCTTCTCTCCCCTTGTGATTGAGGACGAGGCGCTTAGGCACGTTCGCAAGCCAAGCTTGCTTGCGAACCACTAATCCTGCCCCTGGAGGCAGGATCTTCTTGCGTGGTTCGTAAAGGCTGGCTTCCGCACCTCGATCCACTAATGCCAAGAAACAAGCAATTTTTTTAAAATTTTCAGGTGGCTCGATTTCAAAATTTCCTTGGATTTGGCTACCGTAGGCACCCGCTTCTGGATGCGCTTGACCGAAGGCATAAGCAGCAGCAACCCAGTTAGAGTCAGGCAGATTGTCATCATCTAAAAAGCCAATTAAAGTGCCTCTGGCTTCTTCAACAGCCCGTTGGCGAGCAAATGCAGCTCCTTGCTCAACTTCCAACGTGTAGTGTAGCGGAGCAACTTCTGACCAGTTGGCTTGATATTCTTGAACAATTTTTGCGGTTTTGTCGGTGCTGTTGTTATCAACAACAATAATTTCCCACGAAAAGTGTTTGGTGTTGATCTGCTCTCTGAGTCGATCGAGAACTTCGGGTAAACGCTTTTCACTATTAAAGGTGGGAATGGCTACTGTAACGTCAACCATAAGTTTTGACCGGTTTTTTGAGTAGATAGATGCCGATGTTGTGTTAGTAGAGCTTGGGTGAGAACACCAACTTCAAAACGATGCAGATTAGTAGTACCTACTGCTCTTGCACTTTCCCCTGAATGGCGTGGGGTACGTCGAGCTTTGTAGAAGGCCTACTAAATCTTCCCCGCGATAATACTTAAGTAGACTGACAGCGAAGCGGTTGCTGGGTTGAGCGATCGCTCTCTCGTTGCAGTCAACCTCAGTTATCTTGGTTAAATCTACACCATTGGATCGGGGTTTTTACGGAAAACTTTCTTAAAGCTTCATAAGATTTTACCCAATACTTACGAACTCATCTACACATGGGTTAAGTATCTTTACTCAAGCTTTAAATTTCCGGGTTTTGTGGGGACTCCTGTGAAGTTTAGATAAAGTTAGATTAAAAGGCTCGCCAAAAACGACTTTTATCGTCAGTCCATATCTTAAAGAGATGCGCACGTAATATCATCTGTAATAAGACATAAATGGGATTCGGCAATCGAGCCTTTGGGTATACCCATATACTTCACCGTGGCGAGCGAGCAGATAAATTGCCTAAATTCTCGTGGTGTTGGGGGTAGCCCGCAGGCATCCTCTGGCAGTGAGTCCGGGTTCAGCAGTGACCGACTCCAAGGGTACAGCAGAAATTAGCGAATCCCTGGACGTGGGACACGGCAAGCCGTCTACTTCACCCTGGCGGGAGACACGACCTAATTAGGCTCGTTCCGTTAAAATATTTGGAAAAGTAAATCTTTAATGTCTTTGAGTTGGAGGGTGCGGCTTCTCCCCTCAAAATGTGCTGAGTATTGAGCATTCTCTTGCTTGGCTCAGTTCTCAATCCCGAACAAACTGGGGTGTAGGTCGCGCAAGTATTTGATGAATTCAGAAAACCGCAAATTTACACCGGAACAATCTCAGTCACAGCCAGAACCAGTGCCGCAGCTCAAGCGCACCGTTCATCCAGACAGCCTGAAATTTATGAATATGGCAAAAGAGATTCTCGATAGCCCTGCTGTTCAACAAGCTGTTGAGGGTGAAAAGCAAAAAACAAAAGACGGGAACGAATGAGTGATGGAGTTGTCGTAGGGACACAGGCAATGCCGTGTCCCTACGACAACTCACCATTCCCGATTACCAATCCCTGGATAATCGGGATGTCTCGGAGATATCAGTGGCTCAGGACCCAGTTGACGAGGGTGCGGACACCGTAACCCGTAGCACCGGAATTGTTGACACCGTTCTCTTTATCCGCCCAGACAGGACCGGCAATGTCGAGGTGTGCCCAAGGTGTCTCTTGGACAAACTGCTTTAGGAATAAGGCAGCCGTAATCGAACCACCCGGACGAGGGCCGGTATTTTTCAGATCGGCAATCGGAGACTTGATGCCTTCAAAGTATTTCTCTTCCATCGGCATCCGCCACAGCTTTTCACCTGCCTTTTCTGATGCTTGCAGCAACTCTTGAGCAACAGTGTCATCGGGGGTAAACAACCCAGCGATATCATCGCCTAAGGCAATGACGCAAGCACCTGTCAGCGTAGCTAAATCGACAATGGCATCAACGCCGAGCTTTTCCGCAAACACCAACGCATCTGCTAAGGTCAATCGACCTTCCGCATCCGTGTTGTTCACTTCAATCGTCTTGCCATTGGATGCCTTGAGGATGTCGCCTGGGTGCATGGCGTGACCGCTGATCATATTCTCAGTGACGGCTGAGATAAAGTGAACTTCAACATCTGGTTTGAGTTGACCAATCGCCTTCGCCGCGCCGAGGGTAGCCGCAGCACCTCCCATGTCCATTTTCATGGTTTCGATGCCACTACCCGCGCCCTTAATGTTTAGACCACCCGAATCGAAAGTGAGACCCTTGCCGATGATAGCCACTTTCCGGCGGGGTGTTCCTTCTGGCTTGTAAGTGAGATGGATGAATTTAGGGGGCATATCGGAAGCTTTGGCAACACCGAGGAACGCCCCCATGCCCAATTTTTCGCACTCTTCTTGTTCCAGAATTTCCAACTGGAGGTTGTGGTTAGACGCGATCGCTTGTGCGGTTTGAGCCATCGTTATGGGAGTGCATTCATTCGGCGGTGCAGCAACCAGTTCCCGCGCCAGAATCACCCCCGAAGATAGGAATTGAGCGCGATTAATGGCTTCTTCCTGACCTGCCAATCCGAGTAAATCCACCCGCTCTAGCTGCGGCTCCTTATCCTCCGGTTCTGACTTAAAGCGATTATCCTGATGAAGAGCTAGCAGTATCCCTTCAGCGATCGCGCCAGCCGTTGCATCGGGTGCCTGATTCCACACCGGCAGGCTAATCCCCAGGATTTTACTCTTTTCCTTCTTCGCTAACCGCGCGATTGCCGCACCAATTCGCCGCAGAGTATCCGGTTGAAAAGCCTCTGCTTTCCCCAGTCCTACCAGAATAATTTTCCGAACCGGGCTACCTGCACCCACGCGGGTGACGGCACTACTCCCTTCTTTTCCCTTAAATTCTGTTTCTGCAATCAGTTCGTTCAGCGTACCGGCAAACTTCTCATCCAGCACCGCTAAATCGTCTGTCACCTCTACCGCATCCTCAAAAAAACCAAGGGCGAGAGCGTCCCCAGCCCAGTCCAAACGCGGCGTATCAATCGCTCGAATATCCATCCCCGGCTCTTACCTTAAAGCACTACCTGTAACAGTATTGCTCAAAAATCATCAACAAGACTCGTCTGCCCACCCGCGTAACTTGTCCCCTGTAGATACACTTTATAGGAATACACTTTTTCCGATTGGACTTAGGAGCGGATTGATGGTTTCAAAAGCTAGGGGAGAACCCCAACCTCTTTCGTCGCCATCCAATGCGCCAGTTCCTAGCAACCAGTCGGTAGCCCGCCCCGATCCGAGCGTGCTACAGCAAGATCTCCAGAGACAGTTTAATCATCATTCCTCTGCCCGCGGTGAACTGACGATGCCCTGCGTGCCATCAATGCTAGATTATGCACTCAATCGGCTAGTGCGGCTGTTTGAGGCGATTGGTCGCCAACTCGCTCCTGAAGAACTGCAAAAATTGCGCGATTTGATTGCATCTAATATTCAAGAAGGTTTTCTGGCTTCTCCTCATGCTCGATTAGTCATTCAGTACCAACCCGATCCTACTTCCTTAAATAGCCTCACCTGTAACGTCTCAACCAGGATTTTATCGGTTGCCCAGGAGTACCAGCAGTGGATTCAGAACCGAGAGCCGCCCCTATTTGGTAGTCACCCAGACGCAAAAGTCATGGCAACGGCTGCCCAATTTAGAGATCCGGCTCGGAACCCAATTCTTGATGTGGGAGCAGGAACAGGTCGCAATAGCCTTCCCTTGGCGCGAAAAGGCCATCCGGTTGATGCTTTAGAATTGACTCCCGGTTTGGCGGAACAACTGCTAAATGCGGCAGTTGCGGAAAATTTACCGATTCGAGTCATCCAGGGTGATATCCTCGACCCCCTGGTGAGAATGCGACCCGCTTATTACAAATTCGCAATTGTGGCGGAAGTGGTGTCTCACTTCCGGGATAACGATCAAGTCCGCTTACTCTTGGCGAAAATGTGCGATGTTATCCAAGGTAGCGGTCTGTTGCTGTTCAACCTCTTCTTAGCTGTGGATGGATATGAGCCAAACGATCGGGTGCGGGAAATGTCACAGGTAGCGGCATCGTATATCATGACGCGATCGGAGCTGAAGCGAGCGATGGAGGACTTACCTCTGGAAATGCTGTCAGATGAGTCTGTGCTTGATTATGAGCGCGCTCACCTTCCGCAAGAGGCATGGCCCCCAACTAATTGGTTTGTATCCTGGACGAGCGGACGTGACGTGTTTCCCATCCAAGAAACCCCTCCGATGGAGCTGCGTTGGATTCTCTGTAGACGGTACTAACGGAATACAAGGTTGTTGCCCTTTTTGGGTTGGTAAGGATAAGGATCGATGCTAAAGCTTGCACAGAAAAATAAAATTTTGCTAAGTGTTGGAGCCGGACTACTAGCGCTAGTCGCTGGAGCAACGCTGTCAGTCCCGCAATTAACCAGTTGGCTGGAGAAATTAACCCCGAACGGTCAGTCCCCCGATAAAACCCTTTTGAATCCGGGGAGCCAATCCAAGAATTCTGTTTTGCCATTGGCGTCGCTACCGGCGGCACAGCGGGGCGCACAACTCGAAGCGATCGCCAATGGCACCCCATCCCCAGAACGCAATCGCGCCCGCTATCTCTTGGCGAACGATTCGCTCCAACAACAGCAGCCTAAAAAAGCGATCGCGTCTTTGGAAGGATTGGAGGCAGACTATCCGGTTCTTGCCCCTTACATCGCCCTGAAACGCGCCCAAGCTTACCAACTTGCCGGGGACAAAGCAAAAGCTACCGCAGCTTGGCAGAATTTACTCGAAAGTTATCCCGATAATCCCGTCGCCGCAGAAGCGTTGTTTGTGCTGGGGCAAACGAATCCGAAGTATCGAGAACAAGCGATCGCTCAGTTCAAAAGCCATCCACGCACCCTGGAAATTGTGCGTTCTTCCCTGAGTAAGAATCCCAATCAACCCAGATTACTCTTACATTTAGCCAAAAATGCTCCAAGCGACCCCAGCATTCTCCCGATTCTGGATCGGCTGGTGACTTTGCAGGAAGCGGCGCTCAAACAGCAAGGTACAGGGCTACTCAAGCCAGAAGATTGGCAAGCGATCGCTTATAGCTATTGGGAAAACGGTCAGTACCGCAAAGCCGGACAAGCCTACGCCAAAGCCCCCCGCACCTCCCTCCACGCCTACCGCATTGGGCGCGGACTCCATCTCGGCGAGAAACGAACCGAAGCGAAAATTGCTTATCAACAGATGATTCAGCAATTTCCCGATGCCAAAGAAACCGGACTCGCTTTGAGGCGGCTGGCTTCTTTATCATCCCAGCCACCGGAAGCGATCGCCTATCTCGACATCGTCATCCGCAAATTTCCCGACGAAGCCGGTGAGGCACTCCTCGCCAAAGCCGAAATCCTCGATCGTCTCAACAGCGACAAATCAGCCGCAGAAGCTCGTCAATTGCTCCTGACTAAACATGGCAGTTCCGATGTCGCGGCAGAATACCGCTGGAAAGTCGCCCAAGCCAAGGCGACTCTAGGGGATTTCTTAGGGGCTTGGCAATGGGCGCAGCCAATCGCCAACCAAAACCCCGATCATATTTTGGCTCCCAGAGCTGGCTTTTGGGTCGGCAAATGGGCTGCCAAACTAGGGCGTCAGCAAGATGCGAAAGCCGCTTACGAACACGTCCTGGCGAAATACCCCCAGTCTTACTATGCGTGGCGATCTGCCGTCTTGTTGGGCTGGGACGTCGGAGACTTTACCACCGTCCGTCAATTGTCCCCGCAGGTGGTGCGACCCGACGAGCATCCCATCTTACCCTCTGGGTCTGAAACGTTGAAGGAATTGTACCAGCTCGGTCAAAAATGGGATGCTTGGACGCTCTGGCAGGCAGAATTTCAGAACCGGATGCAGCCAACCGTTGCCGAACAATTTACTAACGGCATCATGCAGGTGGGATTGGGCAACCACCTGAAAGGAATGAACCTGGTCTCGACTCTAGAAGACCGAGAAACACCCGAAGAGCAAGCTGAATACAAAGCAATCCGCAAACAACCAGTTTACTGGCACACCTTGTATCCGTTCCCGTTCTTGGAAATTATCGAAAACTGGTCGCAACAGCGCCAGCTCAATCCCCTGCTTGTCACCGCCCTGATTCGGCAAGAGTCCCGATTTGAGCCAAAAATTCGTTCGGTTGCGGGTGCAGTTGGCTTAATGCAGGTCATGCCCGGAACCGGCAAATGGGTGGCGGATAAAATTGGTGTCAAACAATTTAACACCGAAAATCCCAACGATAACGTGAAGCTGGGCACCTGGTTTTTAGATTTTACCCACAAGGAATACAACAATAATTCCTTGTTAGCGGTTGCCAGTTACAATGCGGGTCCCGGTAATGTATCGAAATGGCTAAAAGAGAAAGGGCCATCTATCGATCCTGATGAATTTGTCGAAGAAATTCCCTTTGAGGAAACTAAAGGCTACGTCAGACAGGTGTTTGGGAACTACTGGAATTACCTTAGATTGTACAATCCACAGGTTGCCCAGTTGGTCGCCAAATATTCGGATGGTCAGCCAACTGCACTCAAAAATTAATCAAAGACTTCTTGCAAAAATCTTTTAAATCGTGTAAAAGCACAATTTTATTTAGCCTGCTCTCGTCTGGCTTTGTCATTTTTGCAAGAAGTTTCATATATCCTGAAAACTTGAAGAATTTTTAAGCATTTCTGGGCAGCTTCTAGCAGGTAATATCTGCGGCTATCCAGTGATTGCTGAAACATCCGCGTGTCTACTCTCTGTTGGGGGATTTTCTCCCAGATGTGAGGGGATAATATAAATTTTTCATGAATTTGTGTTAATCAATTTTGAACACTGTTGTTCTCATAGAAGCGATCGCTTGCTGCCTAAAATTTCCTCGCGCCCACTGACGGGGATCACTAATCTTCGGCTGTTCGCTTAAATCGATTATCCTGGTTTAGATAGAGTTCCATGTCAATGGCTGCTGAGTGAAGCAGTCAGCGCGGGAGCTTGTATGACCCAATAACCAGCGAATTCAAAGAGTTTTGCGCTTGTGCTTCATTCATTAATCGGGCACCAGCAGCGACTGCTTTGTAAGAGCTGTCTAATTTCAACGTTTATTGTTTAGTTCCATAAGCATGATGACCGCGAATCAGGCTACCGGAACCCAAGCGTATGATGGCACGGCTACCAACTTTAAAATTAGGCTCTCAAATCAGGGGCTGCAAAATACTCGCGATCTTCTCATCGCTCAAATTTAGAATGCTGGTCAATTCCATCGCTTCCTTAAATCATCCAAATGTCAGGGGATCTCCCTCAAGTGCAAACGCGGCGTGTCAGTCACGCTTTCCTTCCATTCTTTTTTCTCTAAAGGATTTTTACCTATTAGCGATAAAGAGTCAACGAGCCGCCAGTTATTAGAAGGATGGCTTGTCAATAATACGACCAGTTTGGTCTTCCATCTGGAAAAAGCAAATAACGAAATCGACGTTACTGAAATGCCAGATGGAGAGAGCAATGTCCGCCGCCAGGAGGTTACATGAGGAAGTCACGCTCGATTTTTGCTCGGAGAAAGTCACAGTTTAGTTTTTCTCGTCCCTATCAATCTAGACGGAGAAACAAAGTCGCGATCGCTGCGGGAGTGGGACTAAGCGCAATCCTGTTGGGAGCCACCTTTTTGCCAACTAAGTATGGCGTCTGGCTGGAAAAAGTAGTTGGCTGGGTGCCGATGCATGGGTACGGCAGTTTCTTGATGTCGGGAAATCAGATCGACAACTCTGCGATTGTGTCTTTAATCTCGCTACCCCCACAAAAGCGGGCATCACAACTAGAAGCGATCGCGACAGGGCCAAGATCCCTCGACCGCAGCCGCGCCCGTTATCTCCTAGCAAGCGATCTGATTGCCTCCAAACAGGGAGAAAAAGCACTGGAATGGTTAAAAGGATTAGAGTTTGAATATCGCGTCCTAGACGGACACATTGCTCTTCGGAGAGCGCAAGCTTACGAACTGATTGGCAACACCCGAAAAGCCAAGGCAGCTTGGGAAGGTTTGTTAAAACACCATTCTCAAGATCCCGTGTCAGTCGAAGCTTTATATGTGCTGGGGAAGACGGAACCGAAATATTGGGAAGAAGCCGTTGAGAAATTTCCCAGTCATCCCCGCAGTCTGGAAATCGCCCGCGCCTTACTCAAAGACAATCCCAACCAAGCAAAATTGATGGTGTCGCTGGCAAAGTATGCCTTTGACACTCCAGGAATTACTTCAGTGCTAGATAAGTTGATAGGTTTGCCAGCAGAGCAACTCAAGCCAGAAGTATGGGAAGCGATCGCTTTAGGCTACTGGGGAAACCGGAAATACGGTCAAGCCAGTACTGCTTATGCCAAAGCCCCCCGCACCCCCCACAACGCCTACCGGGTCGCTAGGGGACTCGATCTCGCCGAGAAGAAAGTTAAAGCCCTCCGCGCTTATAAAGAGGTGGTGCAAGACTTCCCCAATGCGAACGAAAGTGCAACCGCGCTCATCCAGATCGCCAAAATCGGTCCCGCTATCGAGGCGGTTCCTTATCTCGACCAAGTTATCAGTCAATTCCCCGACCGAGCTGGCGAAGCCATCCTATTAGAAGCAAAAATTCTCGATAGTCTTAAAAGTTCTGAGTCCGCAGCCGAAGCGCGTCAATCATTACTCACCAAGTATGGCAATACCGATGCCGCGGCAGAATATCGGTGGAAATTAGCTCAATCGAAGGCGCGGGGTGGAAATTACCAAGAGGCGCTGCAAATCGCCAAGCCGATCGCCACTCAGAATCCTGATAGCGAATTAGCTCGTCGGGCGGCTTTTTGGGTGGGTAAATGGTCAAACAAGCTGGGACGCAAGCAGGAGGCGAAAGCAGCTTTTGAGAACGTCGTGGCGAAGTATCCCCAGTCTTACTATGCTTGGCGGTCTGCCGTCATGCTGGGCTGGGATGTGGGAGACTTTAACAGCGTGCGTCAGCGAGATCCGAAAGTAGAATGGCCTGCCAAGCGACCGTCATTGCCCGTGGGTTCTGCTGCTTTACAAGAACTTTACCAAATGGGTCAAGGCAAAGATGCCTGGAGGCTCTGGCAAGCGGAGTTTGAAAACCGGGTCAACCCAACGGTGGCAGAACAATTTACCGATGGTTTGCTTCGGCTCAATATGGGAGACCACTTGCAAGGAATTGCTAAAATCTCCAGCTTAGAAGACCGTGAGAACCCGGAGGAGCAAGCACAGTACAAAGCTCTAACACAACAAATTGCTTACTGGCAGGCTTTGTATCCGACGCTTTATGTCGAAGCGATTGAAAACTGGTCTCAACAACGTCAACTCAATCCCTTGCTCGTGATCTCTGTCATCCGACAGGAATCCCGCTTTGAGCCAAAAATCCGTTCCACTGCCGGTGCGGTTGGCTTAATGCAGGTGATGCCGGAAACCAGTAAATGGGTTGCCGAAAACATTGGCCTCAAGAAATATAGCCTGGAAAATCCCAACGACAACGTTAAACTAGGCACCTGGTATCTGGATGAAATTCACGATCGCTACAAAAATAACTCCATGTTAGCGATCGCAAGTTACAATGCCGGTTCTGGTAATCTGTCAAAGTGGCTCCAAGGCAAAAAAGTCAGCGATCCAGATGAATTCGTCGAAGCCATTCCCTTTGATGAAACGCAGGGTTATGTCAAAAATGTGTTTGGCAACTACTGGAATTACTTACGCCTGTACAATCCGAAAATCTCCCAGCAGGTAGCAAAATACTCCGAAGGTCAGCCAACCGCATTCAAAAATTAAAAATTGGAATTTGCACTTAGGCGCGATTAAAGATCGCTTTTTAGGGAATTGGGAATTGGAAATTGGTAAAAACCCATTTTCGATGACCGATTCCCCATTACCAGCTTTTAAGAGTGGCGTTGATTTCCATTTCTGTGCTTTGTTCAATTTTTAAGGGTCGGTGAGCCATGCGCGATCGCACGGTACGGATGACCCGGATACAATAGTCAAGAAATCTTCAAATCAAACTTGACCGATGACGCTTCCTTCAGAAGTCGATGCCGCATCCCAGCTAAATCCAGACCTGGAGCCGGAATCAGCGAACCGCAATCTAGAAGATGAATACCTTGATGAGCTGCCCGCTGAGATCGAGATGTCTCTATTCGACCATCTGGAGGAATTGCGGCGGCGAATTTTCTATGCACTGATTGCAGTTGCCTTCGGTGTTGTTGGCTGCTTCCTGTTTGTCAAGCCAATTGTCCAACTGCTGGAAGTACCGGCGCAGGGCGTCAAGTTCCTCCAGCTGGCACCCGGAGAATACTTCTTTGTCTCCATTAAGGTTGCTGGTTACAGTGGCTTGCTGGTAGCTAGCCCCTTTATCCTGTACCAGCTCATCTTGTTTGTTCTCCCAGGACTCACTCGCCGCGAACGCCGCTTAGTGGGACCCGTTGTGTTAGGGTCGGGTGTCTTGTTTGTGGGGGGACTGGCATTTGCCTATGTAGCATTAATTCCAGCCGCTCTGAATTTCTTTATCAGTTACGGGGCAGATGTCGTCGAGCAGCTGTGGTCAATTGACCGATATTTTGAATTTGTGCTGCTGCTGATGTTTAGCACCGGATTGGCATTTCAAATTCCAATTATCCAGCTGCTACTCGGCTTTTTGGGAATTGTCTCTTCTGGGCAAATGCTATCTGGCTGGCGGTTTGTGATTCTAGGGGCAGCTATTTTGGGTGCCATCCTGACGCCTTCTACCGACCCCCTCACCCAAAGCCTGCTCGCAGGTGCCGTCTTGGGACTCTACTACAGCGGGATTGGCTTGGTTAAGCTCGTAGGGCGCTGAGGTCGTCAAAATACTATGCAACCTGGACTATGCAACCTGGACGGGTTAATTTTTGAACTGCCTCATATTCGACTCTCTGGAGTGCTGCTGTATTGGGAATTGCCCTGAATCGTTGCACTCGACGAACCTCAAGGGTGAAATGGCTGAGCTGAACATTTTCAATTTTGTCTTGAGAAACCTTTTCAGACGAAAATACCTTACAAAGACGAGGGCGAATTGAAACCCTTGGCTTTGCCTTGTCTTGGCTGAAGCGAGCTTGCAAGAGGGTTCGTTTTACACCTTGCCCGTGGATAATTGTGGTGCTGTGGTAAATAAATTTCCATTCAGAAATTTACCCATTCTGCAATAAGTTCGTCAACGTTGATTTGAGAAGTAGAAGCTTCCCAACCCAAAAACCCCATACATCAAAATCTTTTAAAAAATAATTGACAAAGCACTCGGCAACAGGTGCCGCTATTGCGAATCAAAAGATAGTTTAGGTATGCAGTGAATGCGACAATAGTGCCAACAGGAAGCTGTCGTTCTATTGAGTGAGAATCGCACGCACAGCTCCTAAAACTGTTCGAGCATCCACTCCGAGGCTCGCTCGCCCAGGTCTAGGGGGATGCTGACTGCTTTACCGAGTCGAGGGCGATCGCGCGTTTGTTCAATATAATGTTGTACTTGGTCAGCTCCACCCCAAGCATGAAGATACTCGGCGACAGTCTCCAAGTGCGCTATGTAGTCTGCCTCCGACAGCGGAAAAGACGCCTGTTCTAAGTATTTCCACATTACCTGGAGGAAAATTTTGCCCTGAGTCCGCCTGATCTGGATATCGTATGAGCGTCCCCACTTGTCGATCAGGAGTTGGCGAAGGTCTTGTCCTGTCATAGTTTTATCGCAATTACTTTTCTTTACATTTCGTCATAAATGGAGCGCTTCTTAAATTAATGATACGGTGCAAAAGAATGTAATAATACCCTTAGCAAGGCTGTAAACCTTTCTACAAAAGGGTTTGTGGCGAACAGGCTTGCGACTTGCTTGGTATATATTTATTGGGCAAGTTTTAACAAAATCTGGGACTTAGCCCAGGGTTGTTCACATAGCTATACACTCAGACGTTACTCATGGCTCAACTTTCTAGCTCGTCAGACGTTCCCGATATGGGGCGTCGTCAATTTATGAATTTGCTCACTTTTGGGACCATTACAGGAACAGCTCTGGGGGCACTGTATCCCGTTATTAAGTATTTTGTCCCCCCTTCGAGTGGTGGAACGGGTGGTGGTCTAACTGCCAAAGATGCCATCGGCAACGATGTCATTGTGAGTGATTTTTTAGCTAATCATAATCCAGGCGATCGCACCTTGGTTCAAGGCTTCAGAGGCGACCCCACCTACATTGTCGTGACCGAGGAGAAAACCATTGACAATTACGGCTTAAACGCCGTCTGCACCCACTTGGGTTGCGTTGTTCCTTGGAATTCTGGTGAGAACAAGTTTATGTGTCCCTGCCACGGTTCCCAGTATGACAGCACCGGCAAGGTGGTACGGGGACCAGCACCGCTGTCTCTGGCACTGGTTCACGCTACTGTGGCGGAGGACAAGGTTACATTAACGCCTTGGACGGAAACCGACTTCCGTACCGGCGAAAATCCTTGGTGGACATAAGGTCATTAGTCATCGGTGCTTAGTTATCAGTCATCAGTTAGTCGTCATGGGTCATCGGTTGTTTGTAACCGACCAAAAACGAAGGATAAAAACGAAGGACAAAAACTAAGAACGAAAACTAAGGACAAAGAACTGATAGATATTGTTTGAAATTCGACCCAGAATCCCTTCTTGAGAGATGAGAAAAGTTTCTTTATCGGCGATATTCAGAATAAGCAAACAGGCGATGATCAAAACCGTCCTGGTTGCGATCGCCACCGTGTCACTACTCCTCGCCAGCGATCTAGCCCTTCCCCAATCAGCGAGTGCCTATCCCTTCTGGGCGCAGCAAACCTATCCTGAAACCCCTCGCGAAGCAACGGGGCGGATTGTGTGTGCCAACTGTCACCTCGGTGCCAAACCCACACAAATCGAAGTTCCTCAATCGGTTCTCCCAGACACCGTTTTTGAAGCCGTCGTAAAAGTTCCCTACGACACCAACACGCAGCAAGTGCAAGCGGATGGTAGCAAAGGTCCCTTGAACGTGGGTGCTGTGTTAATGTTGCCAGAAGGCTTCAAAATTGCCCCCGAAGATAGAATTCCTGAAGAAATGAAGGAAAAAATCGGGGAACTCTACTACCAACCCTACAGTGAAGACAAAGAAAATATTGTCATCGTTGGTCCGATTCCAGGCGATCAATATCAGGAAATTATCTTCCCCGTTCTGTCTCCCAATCCACAGACCGATAAGAAAGTTTTCTTCGGTAAATACGCGATTCACGTAGGTGGCAACCGGGGTCGCGGTCAGGTTTACCCCACAGGTGAAAAGAGCAACAATTCCGTCTATAGCGCTTCTGTAGCGGGTCGCATCACTTCCATTACCCAAGCTGAAGAAGGTGGCTCTGAAGTCACCATTCAACCAGCAGAAGGCAATGCAGTTGTTGATACAATTCCCGCAGGTCCAGAGCTAGTTGTCTCCGAAGGACAGGAAGTTAAAGCTGGCGAAGCGCTGACCTCCAATCCGAACGTCGGTGGATTTGGTCAAATGGACGCCGAAATCGTTTTGCAAAGCCCCACCCGGATCAAGTGGTTGATGGCATTTATTGCTGCAATCATGTTGTGTCAAGTGTTGCTAGTCTTGAAGAAGAAGCAAGTTGAAAGAGTGCAAGCTGCTGAGATGAATTTCTAAGTTTGGCGTTGTACTGAATCATTATGAGACAGGCAAAATGCCTGTCTTTTTTTGCGCTCAAAAATAACGTACTTGCAAGCCTCCTCTACCTTTGCAACTTTATGGAGTAGGGAGGTTTCAGTCATCCCAGGCTATAGCACTGCATACCCTGTGCTTGGCTAACGCGATCAACCTAATAAAGTTTTAAGCCCAAAGCAAATTAGGATTATTTAAATACACCTTCTTGTTCATCCTCAAAGATATATTCATAGTCAAAAACTAAAGAGTTGAGATGTCGAATAATTGTAAAACCAAAATGAGTAACTAAATCCGTATTAAAAGTAGCGATAACTAGCTGTATTAACTTCTTCTCCGTAATTACAGGTTTTTGTACAAAATAATTACGTTTGTCAAAAAAACGATTATTAGGACTAGGAACGACGATTGCATTAATTCGATGAGCATGTTGAATTGGTTTTATATAAGTATTTAAAAACTCTTCTTGATTAATTTGTAGCTGGTAGAGTCTTTCATGCTGCAACCAGCTCATTTTAAACATCATTTTAATCAGTTCAAACCCCAAGATGTAGTTAAATACGTTGTTGCGTTCTTCTGAACTTAGAACCAGCCGCAGAGCTGATTCTAAGTACAATTCGGGTTGCCTACTTACATCTTGAGCTGAATGAATATAAAACTGTCTAATATAACTTCTTAAAACTGATTCATTTAAGTCTAACTTAAGGTGAAATTGTGTTAAATAGTCTTGGACTCGTTGCTGAGTATTTTTGTCTTGAAGTCTTTTGGCAACTAAGCCAGTAGCCGTATAATCATCCAGAAATTCGGCTTGCATTTCTGGAGTAGCCGCACACATTAGATGACACAATGACAGCACATAACGGCGCTGACTCCAAGGCAAGCTTTCCGCCCATTTTTTTGCTTCTGGAGGGAGTTTATCAAGAATACTTTCTGATTCTCCAAGTTCAAACATCGCCGCTATTTGAGAGATTTGTTCAGTCATAACCAAAAAAAATATCAGTAAGTATACAAACCTAATCATCAAAAAATTCAAACAACCGAACACTTCTTAAGTTGAGTTGAGAATTAATTTTTTAAATTTATTTTTACCTGCCTATTTAGTTACTTGGAGTTCCTAAATCTCATCTCTTGTACCAGGAAGCGTTTCCTGCAATGTTTATCCTGCCAGGAAAGAGAAGTAATTCTCTGCTTTGATTACAAGGGAAAGAAGCTGAGGGGTGAGTTTTTCAGATGCAAGAGATGAGGCAATCAAACTTAAACTTATTGATGCTGACGTAGCGCTACAGAATCCAGTCCGAGCAGAGAAGTCGTACCCCTGGTTGCACGCCTTGTTGTTCATCAAAGCTGCAACGCTAGTGCGTGCTTCTTCCCCGGCGCTGGTTTGTTCTCGAAAATTCCACTGTTTCGTCATGGCTAGCAGCGATCGCAGGAGAGAAATTTAGTATCGTCTCCCTCCTAGGATTCCCAGATCAAAAGCCTGACTAACACTCAACAGACAAAAACGCACGAGATTCGTTCCCCAATCTTCGCTTTTTGAAGCAGACTGGGGCGATGAGAGCGATCGCGCACAAGCGTTAGTAGAGTCTGTCAGCCTTGTATCGAACTGGCAATTTTTTTAATTGCTTCTACGTCAACATCAAATTTTTGGGTAATTTTTTCAATGACTTGGGATTCTGCTGGCGTTACTGCGCTATCTAGTTGGGAGATTGTATGGCACTGAGCTAACAGCGGCAACGCATAGTCCCGATTGAGTTGATCTAGAAGCGTATCTAAAGGCTGTTGTTGATTGATGTTATTGGCGATCGCTTCGAGAGAAGCGGGGCTAAGTTTGGCAGCTTGTAACGACGGTAAGATATCTTCCCAAGATTTGCCAGGATGACTTGCCACGATGATATGAACCAGAATCCGATCCATAATCGCTTGTTGCGCGATCGCAGTTTCTAAATACTTCTCACTTGCTGCCTGAGACTCTACCAGCTTTTCCGTCGATGCCTCAGAATGCAGCTGTGCCTCATAAAAGCGACAAGCCGCATATCCCAACGCATAGATCATCGTCGCATTCGCGCTAGCACCGATTGCCGCACCTGCTACTGGCGTCGCTTTTAACAAACCCAAACCCGCCTTAATTGCACGAGAACCGCCCAAAGACAAACCAAAGATTCCCAGCACTTCACCCTTACGCGCGGGATCTTTCAAATCTAATCCATAAGCCGCCGCAATCTGATAAACCATCTCCGACTGCAATAGCGTCGTTGCTGCCAAATCAACCGTCAGCAACGCCAATGCTGCTCCCGGCAACAAGCTAGTCGCCAGTCCCATCCCGCCTCCATAAACCGCTTTCTCCATCATCAGACGATGGGCAATCTGATTCGGTTTTTCGTCGGGATACTTTTGCTGTAGCTTTTGAACATCCGCTTCAGCTTTTACGACATCAACTTGATTGATAATTCCCAGCAACCAATTCGTGGGTAACGCCTTCGTGACGTGCCGCAAAAATGAGTTGTCGCCCACAAAAGTCACTGCACGCCCTGCGCCTTGTGTGGTTTGTTCGAGCAATTTTTGCGCTTGTTTTCCCGCCGCTTGGGCTACCCCAGTCGTCGTTGTCGCCACAGCTTTCCCTGTCTGGAAGGCAGTGTTACCAACTGCCATGCCGACTCCGGCTACTGTTTTCGCCACTGCTTGCCCAGCAGTCGCAACTGAATCGAAGAACGATGGCTTCTTGACATCCGTGGATTGCGTTAAAGATTCCGCATGGTCTGTTTTTAAGACAGAAGTTGAGGAGTTTGCTTCTGTCTCTTCAGACACGATTCCCGGCTTGTCATCCATCGTTTAATTCCTATTGCCCGGTGGGTTTATCTGCGAGCATATCTCACTCAAATTCGATTCCGCCTGTATCGGGGGAAAGAAAAACCGCGAACTTTCAACCAGATTTAAGTCCCCGAAAGGGATTTAAATCTGGTTGGGCAACGCGATCGCCTTCAATCCCCCTCTATGGCAGAAGAGAGAAAGCTCAGCGCGATCGCCTTCTATCGATCTTTAGCGGGCGCGAGGCAGATTGGCAGCAGGAGACACCTGCAAAATCCGGCTATCTAGCTTGCGAACCACATCTCCTACCTGCACCGCAGGCTTTTTCCCATTGACGTACATCACCGCTGTTAACGCTCCTGTCGAATTTCGGCGAAAAGCAGCGATATCCATCCGCACAGGTTGCTGTTGTATCTTCAGAGCCAGCGTCATCCCACTAGAAGCATTCCCCAAGTTATTCAGTTCCGGCAGGGGTTTGTATTCTACAACTTCTAGTCCCTGGTATGCTTTGAGTCTCTCCCGCAGTAGGCTCAACATCTGTTGTTGCTTCTGAGGGTTCTGCATTTCTTGCAGACCCGCATCAAAATTAGCTTGTTCGGGCTGATTTGGCATATTTCCAGTGAAGCCCAAAACGATTTGGTAGTTCTCCGGATTAACGAAAGCAAAGAAGTTCTCCGGCTTCATGTTCGCTTGCGTTAGTTGTTGTCTGAGAACATCCAATTTGGAGGCAATCTCAACGGCTACATCCGGTGGGAGTTCCTGAAACCCAGCAGGCAAATCTTCTAAAGTCAGCTTTACCTCAGACGACGCTGGTTGAGTGGTCGGTGCTGGGGAGGCTGCCGGGGAGGCTTCTGAAGCTGGTGCGGATGGAGCGACTTTTGGTTCTGGGGCGGGTGTTTGGACAGGTGCTTCTTGGGCAACAATAAGGGGAGTGGCGAACGTAGATTGAAAAGAGCCACCAACGCAAAGAGCGCCGGTTAACAGGCTAAGTGTCAAAGTTACTTTTTTTAGCACAGGTTGAACTTTACGCTGATTTCAAAACAGAGCAGGCAAATCGATCGTCAATTACCAGGATAGGCGAACCACCACCGGAACTTATTGGGGATACCCGCCGAATGCTGACTCGCTTTCGCCGTAAAATCTTAAAATAAATTCAATTTTGCCCAGCCTGCTTCAATTTCATGTCCATCTAAGACCCCAGAATTACTATGCCCATCGGCTATCTTGCTCTTGTTCTCCATGCCCACCTGCCCTTCGTGCGGCATCCTGAAAGTGACTACGTTCTGGAAGAAGAGTGGCTGTTTGAAGCCATCACCGAAACCTACATTCCTCTGCTGCACGTATTTGAAGGCTTAAAGCGGGACGGCATTGACTTCAAGATCACCATGAGCATGACACCGCCTTTGGTGTCGATGCTGCGCGATCCGCTACTGCAAGAGCGCTACGATGACCACTTAGCGAAACTGGAAGAACTCGTTGAACTAGAAGTTGAGCATAATGCGAATAACGGTCATATTCGCTATCTTGCCGAACATTACGTTCATGAATTTAGCGAGATTCGTCAAACCTGGGAACGCTATGACGGCGACTTGGTAACGGCGTTTAAGCAATTTTTAGATAGTAATAACCTGGAGATCATCACCTGCGGCGCAACGCACGGCTACCTGCCGCTGATGAAGATGTATCCTCAGGCAGTCTGGGCACAAATTCAGGTCGCAGTAGAACACTACGAGCAAAACTTTGGGCGTCCTCCTAAAGGGATTTGGTTGCCGGAATGCGCCTATTATGAAGGGTTAGAGCGGATGCTCGCTGATGCGGGATTGCGCTACTTCCTGACGGATGGACATGGTATTCTCTACGCCCGTCCCCGTCCCCGCTTTGGCTCTTATGCACCCATCTTTACAGAAACCGGAGTTGCTGCCTTTGGTCGAGATCACGAGTCTTCGCAACAGGTGTGGTCTTCGGAAGTAGGCTATCCCGGTGCGGCGGAATATCGGGAATTTTACAAAGATTTGGGCTGGGAAGCGGAATACGAATACATCAAGCCCTACATCATGCCCAACGGTCAGCGAAAGAATACGGGCATCAAATATCACAAGATTACTGGGCGCGGTTTAGGGTTGGGCGATAAGCAACTTTATGACCCTTATTGGGCGCGGGAAAAGGCTGCTGAACACGCTGCTAACTTTACCTATAACCGAGAGCGGCAAGTTGAGCATTTGCACCACATTATGCAGCGTCCGCCAATCATCGTTTCGCCTTACGATGCGGAATTGTTTGGTCACTGGTGGTACGAAGGTCCTTGGTTTATTGATTATCTGTTCCGCAAGTCTTGGTATGACCAAGGCACGTATCGGATGACGCATTTGGCTGATTATTTACAAGAGAATCCTACGCAGCAAGTCTGCCGTCCTTCTCAGTCGAGTTGGGGTTATAAAGGCTTCCACGAGTATTGGCTGAATGAAACGAACGCATGGATTTACCCGCACTTGCATAAGGCAGCAGAGCGGATGATCGAGCTGGCGCGGCGGGAACCAGCGGATGAGCTGGAGTGGAAAGCGCTCAATCAAGCGGCGCGGGAAGTGCTGCTGGCACAATCTTCTGACTGGGCGTTTATTATGCGAACCGGAACGATGGTGCCTTATGCGGTGAGAAGAACGCGATCGCACTTGATGCGCTTCCACAAACTCTACGACGAGATCAAAGATGGCAAAATCGACAGCGGTTGGTTAGAAAAAGTGGAGGAAATTGACAACATCTTCCCCGAAATCAACTATCGCGTCTATCGACCTCTTTAATTCAATTAAAAATTACCAGGGGCTGCCGACTAAGGTAAAGGCAGCCCAATAGTAGGGGTGCGATAGATTCACGTTCTGAATTCCTGCCAGTTCTGGCGGCAGGGATATCTCCCCTCTGGAACTGTGCAACTGACCATCTTGCAAGCGTACCTTCCCTTGCACCATCCCTATCTGAGCTTGCCTGAGCGCCTCTGCTTTAATCGGCGCAGTTTTCAGTTGCCGATAAAACTCTGTCATCAGCGCTAAGGTTCCTTCATCGCTAACAGACCACAAACTGGCGACAGCAGACTTCGCTCCAGAGTTAACGGCTAACCCCGCAAAGCCTAATTCTGCTTGTTTATCGCCGAGAGCAGTTCTACAAGCACTCAGGACTAACAGTTCCACGGGTGGAGAGTTCCACCGTAATTGCCGCATCTTATCCAGTGTTAGTTTCGCGTCCCATAACTGAACGTAGGAGTTGCTCGGTTCTCCCGGCTCGAAGAAAGCATGAGTCGCCAGGTGAATAATTTTATAGGGTTCTGAAGCGCGTTGCGATTGCAGATTCGCCAGGGTGAATTGTTGGTTTAAGAAGAATTTACCCTGCCATAGCTTTTGCGCGATCGCAGATAACTCCACTGGCACCGCAGGTAAGGGAGTTTGCTCCTTGAATTTTGACGCACCCATCGCCAGAACTTGCGAATTCTTTAGAGAGACATAGAGGGTATCCGTCAGTTTGAAGGCAGGAATACGCCCAATATTATACTTTTCCACCAGAAACTTTTGCCCATCATGGAAAGCTGCCAGCGGTATAGTCCGCAGACCAGCACCCACACAAAAGATTAGCGTGTCTATCTTATTTGTTTTTAAATCTGCCTCCAGTGGCGCAATAATCCACTGATATAACTGCTGCGCTGCTGGCAGATAGCGGGTACTATTCAGATGTCTGGGATCTACGATATTTTCTCTAAATTTTGCCGCTTCTTTGAGCAGGATTTCACTCTTCGCTTCCGGGATGCGCTTGTGAATCGGTTGATTCCCCGGAGTAATCAACACCAGTTCTAGTTGTTTTGCTCTAGGCACTACATAAATTAGAGCAGGCTTTTGACCCGTTTGAACCGCGATTTGGCCTAGAGTATCGGCGACATCCTTTGCTGTAATTGACTCGTCGGAGAAATTGAGCCGAAAGTAATCTTCATATTGTTTTTCCCACGTTTGCTCAATTTGGGGCACTATCTCCGTTAAATTTTCTCGGTCGAAAGCATTGTCTAATTTGGTGGGGGTAGCAGCTTGTGCCAGAAGAATCTTCCCTTCCGCACCAGATACGGTGGCAGTAGTATTGGGTGCTGGAATGATTGCTTGTGCCTGTACCCGTTCTGTGCTAATTCCTACCAGGTGTAGTCCTGCTAGCAACAAGCTAACACTACTCACGATTGATTTCATAGCGGCCTCGCTAATTTTGAGATGACTGGAAGATTAAGCTTAAGCGATGCACTTCACGGGTGGATATAGATAGTGTTAGCGCATATTTTTTCGAGTAACAGCAAAGACAGCCAAAGTTCTACTATTTGGGAGCATTTCAATTGTAAAAATTTACATAGAAGGGGTTCTATCCTCTCTTTAAGCATCGGAAATAGGATTTCTCCCTTCCCTTCTCTCTCTATTCCCTCGTTTTCCGGAGAGAAGATAAGAAATATAGCAACATCTGAGTTGCGTAGATGCCACTCTCCGGGACACGGCAATACCGTATCCCTAGCTCATTCCAGGCTAAGTTTGAAAAAAACTGGTAAATTCTTAATCTATCGCCGAACAATTTGGTGCAATTGTTCCACTTCATCTAAGATTTTATCCATTCCGGCTTCGGCAATGCCTTTAACGTAGTTAATTTTGATTTCTTCTAACATATCTACCAGTAAAGATTCGATTTCCTTAAAGTTGTCTTTTTTCTGTAATTCCACCTCTAAAGCTTTTCCAAAGTTATCAATTAACCGAGTCGTTAATTCTGTCCCGACTGGATCTTCAACTGCTTTCAGGGCGTTGCTGTAAGCAGTTTGAGATAAATTTTTAGCGAGATTTTCACTAATCTGGCTAGGTAAACGGCTCAAACCCGGAACATTTTGAAATTGCTGAAAAACCGGAAATTGCTTGAGACTACTTTCTAGACTGTGATGTACTAAAGCTTCTAAATCAGGCTGAATTTTGGGGAGAACATTATGGACACTGAGGTTAATCAGGCGGGTTGCGATCGCTTGCACCTCATTAGTGTTATTGATATTAATATAGGGGCGGCTATTCCCCGGATGAAACAGCCTGCGTGCGAGATCGCCGCGTTGAATCGCTCCTTGCATTTGGTTAATTACCTGTATCCCCATAATTTCAGTCAATTCTTCAGCGAAGTTAGCTACAAAATCATGGTTAATTTGCTGCCGTACAGGCTCAAAATTTAGTAATTCAGATTGATAGAGGCGAACCATTACCGGAATGACTCGCAGCCACCGCCACAAGGGTAGCAGCAAAAACAGGTCATACCATCGCCGCAGCATTCCCTGTAGCCAACTAAAGTTAGGATATTGGCGTCTGATATAGAAAGTGCGAACCAAAAATTCTAGAGCGAATAAAATTGTAAACGGTAAGTCAAGCAACCAAAATTCATCAAAAAATTTTCCATTGATTCCCAAACTGCGATAGTAGTTAGTCTGAATCAAAGGGCGAGTTTCTGTATTAAAGAAGTTGAGTTCTTGCTGCCAACCGGCTTGGGAAAGATAAGCTTGACTCCAAAATTCATTAAAGGCTTGATGGGCAGATTCTTTCCCCACGCGATCGCGCACTTGATTCTTAATTTTTTCTAAAGCACCGCTTTTCTTCGCCAGCGCAAATGGATTATCCTCAATCATTTCATTACTGCGGCTACGCAAGTCCTGTAGCAAGCTTTCTACCTCTGCTGACTCTAGCCCAGTCTGCATCACTTGCTGTTCCAGTTCGTTCACCCGATTGAGATAAGCCTGTGTTTCTCGATGCGGTTCAATTCCTTTAATTGGATCGTACACCTGAATCAGACTGGGAATTTCCCGAAGGTAGAAATCACGCCAGGGTATATAACTGAGGTCAAACAACACAAAAGCAAAGTTGATCGTGGCAATGATTGCCATCAATCTCTCAAACCAGCGGTGGCGGACGGGAGGCTTTCTGATAGCGAGTTTTGATTCCATAAGTCTGTCAGATGAGTCTATTCCTTAAAAAAGTATGGAATTCTCTGGAAAAACTCGCAATCTATACTAAGCAAGTTGACGAATCGGTAATATGGCTGCAACCAGGCAAGACCAATCCGGTTCGCCAGATTTTATTTTACTTAGAATTCCTCATAAATCCATGATGATTAGGGGATTAGGGGAAAAGGCAACCATCGTGCTAAAAAAGAAAATTGTGATAATGCAGTGGTAGTGTACGGGAAGGATTGTTCGCAGGAAGGTCTATGCCGAAACGCTCCTGCTTTTGGGAATTCCTGTTTTCGACACAGCCAAATTCAGTGGCTGAGAAGAGGCGGAAGTGACAATCATCACAAACCTGGACAAAAGTTGTCACATTTGGGCAACCCTTTCATCACAAGTCTCCATTAATCAATCGCTAATATTGGAGACATCCGCGATTTTTCAGCCAGTTATAAGTGAGGAGAAGGTTATGAAAATTATCTTAACAATTCGGTGGTTAGTTCAAATAATTGTTTTGCAATTTATTACTCTTAGCGTGGCATCCATACTGCTGCTTTGGTTTGCTAGATCCGGCTGGTAATCGGTATCCTGCTATAACTCTGTCAGCGAGTCTAGAATGGGCTTAGTAACGATTTCCTTTTGCCAAATATGGGCACCACTCTAGGCACACTTTTAGTTTTCTTTTTCGTTCTAGCAGCTTCTGGACTTAAACTAGATCGAGAATACGAACGCGGCGTCATCTTTCGACTGGGTAGAACAAAGGGCGTTATGGGGCCAGGGATGTATTGGATTATTCCCTGGATCGATCAAAAAATGCAGATCGATGTCCGTACCAAAACGGTGAATATTGAACCCCAAGAAACTGTTACGGCGGACAGCGTGACGATTAAAGTAAATGCTGTTCTTTATTACCGAATTCTTGACCCGTCAAAGGCTATCAACCGGGTTGAAGATTACAATATGGCGGTTTACCAAATCGCATTGACGACTTTACGGAATGTAGTAGGTCAAAATATCCTGGATGATGTCTTACAAAGCCGGGATAAAATTAATACTAAAGTCCAAGAAATAGTCGATGAAATCACAGAACCTTGGGGGATTGTGATTGAACGGGTGGAAATGAAAGACGTAGAAATTCCCCTGGCGATGCAGCGGGCAATGGCGAAAGAAGCGGAAGCAATTCGAGAAAAACGAGCCAGGCTCATTAAAGCAGCGGCAGAACAGGAAGCTTCAATTAAGCTAGCAGAAGCTTCGCAAATGATTATGAAAAACCCCGCTGTATTGGAGCTGCGGCGTCTACAAATGCTGACAGAAATTGGGGCGGAAAATAACACGACGACAGTAATTATGATGCCGTCCGATATCATGCAAGCGGCAAAGAATTTGACTGCCGGGATCTCGAATGGCAATCAATCCGAGGTACGTCCTTTTCAACCGGAGGTAATTTTTACCGAGAAGCCAGTTCAGGATGACGCCCTCTAAGCCCTGTCATTAGCTGCAAAGCAAAGGTCTTAACAGGACGAATTCGCCGCAGCATCCATAAACCCAAGCGGCGAATTGCTACCACTGGCAACCAATTATTAGAAAACATCCGATCTAAGAAATCGGTAAAGCCTAAAATTGTTAGGTTTTCTTGTTTACGCCAGCGTTCGTAACGTTTAAGTACCTGTATATCCCCGATATCTTCCCCTAAATTATGGGCAGATTTTAAAACTTGGGCGATCGCTGCTGCATCCCGAATCCCCAAATTCATGCCTTGTCCCGCTACCGGATGGCAACAATGGGCAGCATCGCCAATCAGGGCGAGTCGGGGAAGCGTGTAGCGATCGCTTTGCATCAATTGCACCGGGAAAACATAGCGATCGCCTTCTAGTTCTAGACGCCCCAACAGTCCAGCAGTGCGTCGTTCCAGTTCCGCCAAAAACTCTTTTTCGTCAATTTCCTTCAAAGCTTTCGCTTCTGTATGCGGGGCAGTCCAAACAACCTGACAGCGGTTCCCCGGTAGCGGTAGAACCCCCATCGGGCCACTCGGCCAAAAGCGTTCGTAGGCGATATTCTGGTGGGGTTTTTCCGGTTTAATCGTTGCCACCACACAGGATTGCCAGTAATGCCATCCTTGAGTGCGGATACCAGCGGCTTCGCGGATGGGCGATCGCGCCCCATCCGCCGCTACCAGCAAGCGCGTTCTGATTTTGGATGTTTGCTTCCCCTGATCGCCCCCGCTGTTTGAGGGGGGATTGGGGGGGATCTCCGAGGCTTGAGAAGATTGAATTTTAGAGTGGGGGATCTCCCCTCTGACAGCAATTTCGATCTCTACCGCGTCAGCTTGATAGTCTGCACTTACCACTTCCGCCGGACACAACCAAGACACATTCGGGCAATCTCTCAAGCTATCCTGCAAAGCCGTCAGCAGCACCCGATGTTCCGCCCCATACCCTAGCCTTTCTGTCCCTAAATCTTGGGGAGAAAATTGTACGATGCCAGGATAATCGGCGTCAGATAAGCGAATTTGTTGAAATGCATTGATTTGAGGCAGTATTTTATCCCAAACCCCCATACCCTCGAAAATGCGCCCCGACATGAGGGAGATGGCATAAGCGCGTCCGATGGCAACAGCAGCAGACTGGGGCGATCGCTCAATTAACGCTACCCGCAGCCCAGAATCTTTTAAGGCACAAGCAAGAGTTGCCCCAATAATTCCACCGCCCACAATTGCTAAGTCGTAGTCAAAGCCTTGTGGAGCTGCCGATGTCTGCGGCGACGAAATTGTTTGAACGGTCTGTTCCAGCGCCATTGTTAACAAAATTAGTCAAAACAATAAGAATATTTACTATTGTGACGCGAACAGATGGAGCAATCAAGTTGAGAAGCGCGATGTCTAGTAAACAACCGAATCCCCAGGCTCTTTCCTTGCCCTTGGTGGCTGGGGATTCGGTTTTTGGACGCCAACAAGTATTGGGTTAGGGAGAGGACAACATACCGATGCTCTGGATGCAGTTTGGTAGAATAAAAAATTACCCCACTAATTGCTTTGCACTTAGTGGGGGATGCATAACGAGGAAGCTTGCTAAAGGTTAGGCATCTGAAGTAGCTTCCTCTTTCTTATTAGCGGTCTCTAGAAGAGATGTTTTGAAAATCGGTGCAATGTTTAAGACTGATTTCATACTCTCAAAGGGCACAACTTCAGACTACTTAGCACCCATTTCGATTACAGCACTGCGGGTGAAATTAATCCGCTCTTCAAAGTCCAGTTGCTTGATTTGAGCAACAAAATCGTTGGTTTCTTCGGGCAGTTGATAGTCAGAAGGCACCGTAATGATTTCACCTTTGTCCATGCCTTGTGCTAACCGGAGCCACACATCCAGCTTAGAGCTAGAACTTACAGCTTTATAGGCACGGCTAATATCAGTATCGGCTCGTGAAGCGATGTCGCGTTGCGCCTGTAGCTGTTCTTCCTTGGGCATTGCCAGGATTGCATGGTATAAGGCGGCAGCTTCTTCTTGGGCAGAAGTGGCATTTGCTGGTGTCAGTTGGTCTTTGATGTCGAGGTAGCCGAACCACAGGATGGCAAGCTGAGTATCTACATCAAAGCCCTGAAACTTTTGTAAGGCTTGTTTGCTGGTGTCGTTGGTAGTAAATGTCATTTATGAATCTCCGATTGTTTTGCTTTAATGACAGCTCAGGGAACTGAGCCGCTGAAACAAGTTCGTTTTGCCTCAATATTAAGATTTAATAAGCTGGCGACCGGAGATTAACCTCGCTTAAGACAGAGATAGCGATCGCGCCTGAAGACGGATGTAGATACACGCGATCGCTCTTAAGGCAGGGAAAACAGAATTCCCATCAATTAGCCATTCACTAAACTCAGAGACATCAGCTCATCCGCCATCTCGAAGTTAGCGGTAACGTTTTGCACATCATCGAGTCCTTCTAGGGTGTCAATCAATTTGAGGAGCGATCGCGCCTGCTGTGAATCGCCAACTTCCACCGTATTGTTAGGAATCCAGCGCAGTTCCACCTCGGTGACTTTAAAGCCTTTCTCCTTTAAGGTTCGCTCTAGGTTCTCCAAATTTGCCACAGAGGTAAACACGTCGGCTCCCTCCGTATCCTCCTCCTGTGTCAGTTCGTAGGACTCAGCACCCCCTTCCAGGGACGACTCCAATAGCTCCTCTTCGTCAACCACTCCTTGCAGGATACAGACACCTTTCTGCTCAAACATCCACGAGACGCAGCCGGTTTCACCGAGATTACCGCCATTTTTGCTAAAAGCCGCTCTCAAATCAGCGGCAGTACGATTGCGATTATCGGTGAGCGCTTCCACCAAAATCGCCACGCCGCCGGAACCATAACCTTCGTAGCGAATTTCTTCTAGCTGAGCGCCATCCGCTCCCCAAGTCCCCGCACCTTTTGCGATCGCTCGTTCAATATTCTCATTCGGAATCCCAGCCGCCTTCGCCTTATCAATCGCCGTGCGGAGTTGAAAATTACCTGCTGGGTCTGGTATACCACTGCGAGCTGCCACAATAATCGCGCGAGCTAGCTGGGTGAAGGTTTTGCCCTTCACTGCATCCACTCTCGCCTTCTGACGCTTAATATTTGCCCACTTACTATGTCCAGCCATAGACTGAAATTATTTATACGATCGTCCAAACATAGGATAAACAAAAATCAACCGTACTTCATACCAAGCCTATCCGCTTAGGAGGATGTCTGAAAAGTCATAATCGAGACGCTTAAACGGTAGAGATCCCCCTAAATCTCCCGATAAATTGGGGGTCTTTGAGAAACTTATCCCTTCTTTTTAAGGGGGACTGGGAGGATAAAATCAACTTTTGACACTTCTCAGACATCCTCTTAATCTTGTTTCTATACCCTGCGTAGCCAATAGCTAAAGCTTTACTTTAAATCAATCAAGCAGATGTTTTAGTTTAAGCAAGAAAATTATAAGTGTAAAAAATATTTGCAAAAACCAATTGTTTTTAAGCAAAAAGATGGCTTTTAGTCGCTGATGATGAGTATTTTAAAGCTGTTTCGGTTCAAAATTGGGCATTCAATTATGTCAGTTGGATTTAACGGGTCTAGTAATTTTTTCCAAAAACTGTGGATTTTTTTGAGCCGGGGGTTGCTATTAAGCATTGTTCTGTTAGGATTGGCAGGATGTCAGCTACAGTCGGGGCGTTCGGAAGCCGCGGATGTCATCCGACTGACGTTGTGGCAAGGGGTGAATCCGCCGCCGAATCGGGATGTGTTGCAGTCGCTGGTAGACAAGTTCAACCAGGCGCATCCGAAGATTCAGGTGGAATCCCTTTATGTGGGACAAGCGGATCAGCAGTTACCAAAAATTTTGGCAGCGGTAGTGGGAAATGCGCCGCCGGATTTGTTGTGGTTTAACGCAACGCTGACGGGTCAGTTAGTAGAATTGGATGCGATCGCGCCTATGGAAAATTGGCTGGCGCAATCCCCCGTCCGCGACGAAATTGACCCCGCCTTGTTTGAATCAATGCAGTACGCGGGTCATACTTGGTCGGTGCCGTTTGGGACGAATAATGTCGGAGTTTTTTATCGTCCCAGTTTGTTTAAGGCAGCGGGAATCACCGAGTTGCCCAAAACTTGGGACGAATTGCGGCAAGTTGCTCGTACTTTAACCCGCGATACAAATGGCGACAAGCGCATCGACCAACACGGGATGTTTTTGCCCTTAGGAAAGGGAGAATTTGCAGTATTCCTTTGGTTGCCATTTATGTGGAGTGGCGGCGGTGAGTTGGGAAATGCTCAAGGGCAAGAAGCTTCTGCGATCGCTTTAGCCAACAATCAAGGCGCGATCGCTGCCCTTCAATTTTGGCGCAATTTAATTGAAGACGGCTCAACCATTTTGTCTCTACCAGAACGAGGCTATGAAACCGATAACTTCCTTGCCGGAAAGGTCGCAATGCAACTGACTGGCCCTTGGACGCTGGGGCAACTGAAAGCCACTGGCGTTGATTTTGGCGTTTTCCCCATCCCAGCACAAAAAGAACAAGCTACGGCGACGGGGGGCGAGAATCTGTTCATTTTAAAAACGACTCCGGAACGAGAGCAAGCGGCATGGACTTTTGCTGAATATGTTGCCGGAGAGGAATTTCAGACCGAATGGGCACTCGGTACCGGCTACCTACCCGTGAATCTGAAGGCGCGGCAAAGTGCTAAATATCAAGCATTTGTCGCGGAACAACCGGCAGTGAAAGTGTTTTTAGAGCAAGCAAAGTACGGGCGATCGCGTCCTATCTTCACGGGTTATAATCGGGTTTCCGAAAATGTCGGCAGAGCGCTGGAATCTGTCTTACTCGGCAAAAGTTCGCCCCAGGAAGCACTCAAAAACGCCCAGCAGCGGCTAGATTTGATTTTTAAATAATAATTAAACGCTTTCGGGACAGCAAATTTGTAAAGACGCCAAAGTATCCTCTCTTGCCAATCCGAAAGCGATTCCCTTCGCAATCCGAAAGCGTTTCCCATTATTGACACTGGCTACAATCTAGCAGCACAGACGGCGGCTCCAATCAGTCCCACTCGCGGATTTAGCACAATATGCACCGGCATTCTTTCGAGTAACGGACTCACGCGACCTTTGTTCAGAAAGGCATGGAGGAAACTGCCTTCTTGAATCAACGGCAGGATTTTGGCGGCGATGCCACCAGCAACGTAAAGACCGCCATAAGGTAATAGTTTGATGGCAAGATTCCCGGCTTCGGCACCGTAAGCTTCCACGAAGATTTGCATCGTTTGTTCGCACAAGCGATCGCGCTTTTCCAAAGCAGCTTTACCAATAATCGCCGCGGGATCGATCGTCTTGTCTTTCTGCCCGATCTCTTGTTCCCAGTTTCTAATCATCTGCCCAATTTCTGACGATTCCTCAGCAATTTTCCGATCTCTTAGGAACTGGTAAATTGAGACGATGCCTAGACCGGAAACCACTCGCTCGACTGAAATTCGCTGAATATTGTGCTTATCGAGCAGATATTTCAACAGCTGAAATTCTAACTCCGAGCGAGGTGCAAAGTCAGCGTGTCCGCCTTCCGAGGGGAAAACTTTATGGGCGTTGGATGCTAAGCGGATTAAAAACCCTTGTCCCAAGCCGGTACCCGCACCAATCACCCCAATCGGGGCGTCTTCCTGATGCTTGCCAGCTTGCAAAGTGTACAAGTCTGATTCAGTTAAACCGAGGACACCATAGCCAACCGCAGCGAAATCGTTGATTAACCCAACCGCAGCGATTCCCAATTGTTGCTCCAGCCGTTTGCTATCAAGCGACCAAGATAGATTTGTCAGGATAGAGGTGTTGTTGACAACAGGACCCGCGATCGCAAAACACGCTTTTTCCGGTTTCGGCGTCTCGCCTAGTTGTTCCGCCGCCGCCGTCAAAAACTGCCGCACCATTGGCACTAAATCGGGAAAATTGCCACTGGGGAAAATCTCCTCATACAGAGTTTGCAATAATTCCCCAGAATCAGACGCTTCTACCAAGCGCAGAATCGTCTTAGTACCCCCGATATCCCCTGCTAATAACAATCCCATGACCTTAATTAAACCGGATGACTTTTTCAGTTTGACTCAAGTGAGAAACATCTCCATTGAGTTCCATCACCCATTCTTCACCATCGCGCACCAGCTTAACCAAACAACACAGCGCGGCGTTTACTTCAGTTTCGGCTGTACCCCCCCGGATACCGAGAGTTGCACCCAGCACTGATGCACCGTGACCCACCAATAAGATATCTTCGGAAAACTCAGATGCAAGGCGTCTTGCGACTTCCCCAGAGCGTTCCATTACTTCTTCCCCAGTTTCGGGATAATTCGCGATTACGCGAGAAGTGTAACTGAGGTCAATTTGGGGAAATTGCTCGTGCAATGCTTCCATTGACATTCTTTCAGGCATCGCTGGCATCCAGTGAGGATTTAACCATTCGCTTAAGCCAGACTCAAGTTTGATGGGTAAATTCAGCACTTGTGCAACTTGGTGCGCCGTTTGTACCGTTCGCAGGAAGGGTGAGGCAAAAATATGGGCAATCTTTTCTCCCTTCAGGCGCTGCGCTAGTTGTTTGGCTTGCTCTACGCCGTCCTCAGACAGGGGTGGATCGTAGGGACGTTCGGCGGTTAAAAACCAGTCGGGGTTCACGAAGTCGAGGCGGTTGGCGTGTCTTGCAATCCAGACGGTTTGAGTCATCGGTTTAGGGAATAATGAGCAAAGAGCAAGCCGGATACGATTTTACCTAAAGGCCGCCGCCAATCAATTGTTGGAAGTGGCTGCTGGCTTCAGACGCGAACTGACAAGTCAGCGCTTCGCTATCGCTAGCTCGTCTTCTATAATCTAAAATCCAAAATGGTATAAGGCGATGGCGATCGCAGCCTCTTGAGCAAGCTGCCAATTTAATATACTCTGCAAAATCAATCTCAGTCGTTTCTCCCAAGTTTTCCAGGCGGAATAGACAGACCGGATTCTCCTCAAACTGCGATTACCGGGTTTTCTGGCACTTTGCGCCCAGAAAGTCATCCTTTTGCTTAAGAAAATCCCTATTTTTCGGCTTTTCGCTCTCAGACCTGGTGCAATAATGTAATACCGCGATCGCGTCCCTCACTGATGAGAGCAATTGCTCAATTGGAGTTGCTAACGCTTCGTAATACTTTTTCCTGGAGACCAAGGTGCCGCGAGCATCTTCCTACCCCCACCTATCAATGTCGCTGAGTGTCAGTAAGCATCTGCAAGATTTTTCTCATTTTGTTTCTCAAGATGCAATTATCCGATGGATTCGTGGGTACCCTTTTACTAGCTGATGTTGAAGGAAACGGCACGGGAACCCCCCTCTTGGGATAGACACAGCTCCTTTCAGAAAGGTTACAATAGTTTACAATTGCGATCGCTTTAAATTATCGCTCTGATTCAAGACTCAGCGCTATGAAAACTGCTCAGACCTCTACAGATACCGTCCGTGCTTACTTGCGAGAAATTGGGCGCGTTCCCCTGCTTACTCACGAGCAGGAAATCCTTTATGGAAAACAAGTACAGCGCTTAGCCACCTTGCAGGAAGTAAAAAATTCACTCTTGTTGCAGTTAGGACACGAGCCAACCGACGAGGCGTGGGCTTCTTCAACTGGGTTGTCAGAGAAAGAGTTACAGCAGGCGATCGCAGTGGGTGAAATCGCCAAGCGCAAGATGGTCGAAGCCAACTTGCGGCTCGTCGTCTCGGTTGCCAAAAAGTACATCAAACGTAACGTAGACCTCTTGGACTTGATCCAGGAAGGCACAATGGGAATGCAACGGGGCGTCGAAAAATTTGATCCCACCAAAGGCTACCGATTTTCCACTTATGCTTATTGGTGGATTCGGCAGGCGATTACTCGCGCGATCGCAGAAAAAGGACGCACCATTCGCCTCCCCATTCACATCACCGAAAAACTCAACAAAATTAAGAAAGCTCAGCGCCAACTTGCTCAAAACCTGGGACGAGCTGCTACAGTCGGCGAACTCGCCGCCGAACTAGAATTGACCCCCAAGCAAGTTCGGGAGTACCTAGAGCGGGCGCGTCAGCCTCTTTCTTTGGATCTGCGTGTCGGAGATAATCAGGATACAGAACTGGTAGAACTACTGGAAGACACCGGCCCTTCCCCAGAAGACTTCGCAACTCAATCTTCCCTCCAAGTTGACTTAGAAAAACTAATGTCAGACTTAACTCCTCAACAACGCGAGGTATTAGCGCTACGGTTTGGTTTAGCCGATGGACAAGCCATGACGCTGGCAAAAATTGGCGAACTTCTCAACATCAGTCGGGAACGAGTACGGCAAATCGAACGGGAAGCCCTCTCCAAGCTTCGCAAGCGCAAAGCCGATATGCGGGAATATATTGCGGCTAGCTAATTGAGGAGTCAGGACTGAGGAGTTAGGACTGAGGACTGAGGGCTGAGGACTGAGGAGTCAGGGATTAGGAGTCAGGGCTGAGGAGTTAGGGCTGAGGACTGAGGACTGAGTAGCCAGTTTTAAGTTTTGAGTATGAACTTTCTCAGCACTTAATAAAGGTAAAAGAATCCGCCGTTTAAAGTTCGGTTCTGCCCACTGTGACCCCGGAAGGAGCCTGCTAAATTAAGGGTATTAGAAGGATTTACAACTCTCGGAACCCGTTTCCGAGTCGATCGATAGAACAAGTATTGAGCAGCGATCTACCCTGGTACAAGGATTTGAGAGTAGCTGCCTCTAGAAAGTACGGAGAAACAAAGTGAACAACCCGTCAAATCGAGTCTCAGAGTTCTTTGAAGGTGAGTCGGAAGGCGGCAACTTGCTTTGGCAATACGTCCAATCCATGAGTCCAGAGACGATTACTCAGCTTTCCAAACCCGCGTCTCAGGAAGTATTTCAGGTGATGGAACGCAATATTGTTGGGCTGTTGGGGCACCTACCACCAGAACATTTTGGTGTAACGATCACCACCAATCGTGAAAACTTAGGGCGTATGCTGGCTTCGGCGATGATTAGCGGCTATTTCTTGCGGAACGCCGAACAAAGAATGACCTTTGAAAATGCCTTGACAGGTGCTACTGAAGTCAATGTATCTGATGCTGAATAGGCAAATTGAGCGGCATCAGCGCCAGTTCCGATGATTGTACTGCAATTGCAGCAACAAAGCGGCTCGGCAGACTGGGAAGTCAGTCTGCCGAGTTCTGCTATTTTGGAGTTTAGGCGATCGCTTCTAGCCTGGTACTCCCAAAACGGTCGAGACCTCCCCTGGCGTCACCACCCCGACCCCTACGCCATCTGGGTATCGGAAATCATGCTCCAGCAGACCCAGGTAAAAACAGTTATTCCTTACTACCAGCGGTGGTTAGCCCAATTTCCCACAATTGAAACCCTCGCCGCTGCTGACTTGCAGCAAGTCCTCAAAGCTTGGCAGGGACTCGGTTACTACGCCCGTGCCCGTAATCTACACAAAGCCTCTCAGGAAATTATCCAACGTCACAACGGAATTTTTCCTACCCACCTATCAGACGTTTTAGCTTTATCCGGGATTGGACGCACCACCGCCGGGGGCATCCTCAGCGCCGCCTTCAATCAACCCGTGGCGATTCTAGATGGCAACGTCAAGCGGGTTTTAGCGCGGCTGGTAGCATTGCCAATGCCACCAACAAAAGCAATAAAACCGCTCTGGCAGCTCTCAGAGAGCCTCCTCGACCCCGAACAGCCCAGAGATTTTAATCAGGCGCTGATGGATTTGGGAGCCACTATCTGCACTCCCCACAACCCAGCGTGCAACAGATGTCCCTGGATGTCCCACTGTCGCGCATACAATTTGAATATTCAGTCAACTTTACCCATGCGCGAAACCTCCTCCCCCATCCCCCACAAAAACATTGGCGTTGCCGTTATCTGGAACGAGCAGAAAGAAATTCTTATCGATCGTAGACCCCAGAACGGTCTTCTGGGCGGTCTTTGGGAATTCCCTGGCGGCAAATTAGAGCCTGGTGAAACCGTCGAGGAATGCATTAAAAGAGAAATTCAGGAGGAATTGGGCATTGAAATTGAAGTGGGCAAACATCTCATCACCATTGACCACACCTATACCCACTTCCGCGTCACCCTCAACGTCCATCACTGTCGCCACCTCACAGGCATTCCCCAACCGATCGAATCCGATGAAATCCGCTGGGTGACACTGGACGAAATCGATCAGTTTCCCTTTCCTAAAGCGAATATCCAAATTATCGATGCCCTGCGGCAGGCTTAGAAATTTCTAATTCGATTTACGAACCGCAAAGACGCAAAGGACGCAAAGAAAAGAGGGAATAGGGAAGAGTGCGATCGCACTCAATCTTTTTTATAAAATTTTTAGTATCATTCTGACTTCCAGACGACTTTACGCTGGCGGTAAGATTAAAGCCAAGGCACGATTTAGAATCTCTTTTTTATTAATGAGTTGTTCTAATTCTTCTGGCTCATAACGTCCTTCTTCTACCTCTAGGGAAGCCTCATCAATAGCATTCAAGTAGGCTTCTTCTAGGGTTTCAACCAACTCTTCTGGCGCTAGGTAGTGACCTCCTGCTTTACGACGCTTATTTTCCCTCTGAATTTCTCGAACAGAATTGCGAATCGAGACTTCCCAAGAACGAGTTGTGAGACTTTCAGCTTGCTGTTTAATTAGATGCAGTAGCAGAATCACTGCATAACTACGAATCGTCTTAACTATATCGTTTCGGCTCATTTCTTCGAGTTCTTCTACAATCGCTAACGATCCTTGGATGTCACCCTTTAGTAGCAATTCTTTAAGGTCTAATAGTTCTTCCATAACGGCTGATTTAATCCTCAGTTGTTTCTATGGGATTTTGAAGCGATCGCTCATCTGCTTGGGCGTGGCAACGTTCCAGCTTTTCACTCACCTTAATAGTTCTTGGATGCTCTGTCCCTAAGCATCCCTCAAAAATCTCTAAGGATTGGTTGTAAAAGGTGTCAGCCTTATCATATCGCTCTTGAAATTCGCAGAGCTAAGCTAGGTGGTTGAGGGTTTTAGCTACATCAGGATGCTTCTCTCCATCCAGGCGTTTCCGCATTTCCAATGCTTGCTTGTATAACGGTTCGGCTTTCTCATCACCTTCAGAGGTAAATCAACCGAACTAAAGTCAAAGCGATCGCCCTCTTAACCCGCGACGGCGGGTTTCGTTTGTATAGCCGCGATTTATAATCGCCGGTGCTTCTGAGACCACCCAACCAACTTCGTACAATAAAGAAGCAACTCGCACTAGCCATTCTTGATTGTGAAGCAAGCCTCAAGCGGTTCCGCCCCTAACTTTCAGCCTTGTCAGATTGTTTGTTTAGACCATGAAAATACTCGTCTGTACGCTGACGTGATACAAGTTGTCGATTCACGGCAGATATGCTGGGTGCGTCCTTTGATGCTTACTATCGTTTCAGACGATAATGCCAACGTGTTACCAACGCTGTACGATTTGCGTCAGGGTGCCGATTTAGTATGGCCTGTAACGTTGTTTCGACCAGCACTGGATACCGAGGTGATTCCCCTGTTAATGCAACTGGACGCCCCAGATGCGACAGCGGACGCCTCTGAGGCCCATCGGCAACTCAGTTGGTTTGTCCGCCAAGTTTGGCAAGCCAATCAGAGTGATTTTCAGGCTTCGTAGCGAATTTCAGCATCTCTGATGCGTTGAATCGCTTCGTGCATCCGTTCATCTGCCACGGTGAGAGCAATCCGAAAAAAGCTTTCCCCAGCAGCACCAGACCCGTTTCCAGGGGGCACGATCGGACCGCATTTCTCCAGTAACAGGGTGACAAATTCCGTTGAAGTATAACCTTTGGGGACGGGTACCCAAATATAGAGGATTGCTTTGGGAGGCTCAATAGGCCATCCTAAAGATTGCAATCCTTCGACGATGATATTACGACGGTTTTGGTAAACTGACATCACCGCTTGGCGTTCTTCTTCTGAGGTTTCATAGGCAGCGATCGCTGCTCGTTAATTGCCTTAAAGATGCCAGAATCTACATTGGTGTTAACTTGTCCCAGCCCCTTAATTTCGGTAGGATTCCCCACAACAAAACCAACCCGCCCGACGGTCATCTTGTAAGACTTAGATAAACTTTGAAATTCTATATTTAAGCCAGCGACACCAAAGCGGCGTTCCATCCAATCCGCAGCAGCTTTGCGGTATTCTTTAGTTCTCCAATCGGGGGGATAATTATGAGTCGAAAGCTCGTTAATCGCCTCATGCATCGCCTGGACAATATGCGCTGGCGTCGGACGGTCTGGATCGCCAACTCCAATGTTGATGATGTTCACCCCTTTGGTGACCGTTTCATGCTGGTTGCGATTAATCTTGGCAAATAGGTAGGACGGGGTCTTTTCTAAACGTTTGGCAAACTGCACGACGATTTAACAACTGAAAAAAAGAGCAAGTGGAAACAATTAGACAGTTGACCGCCAGGTGAGTCAAACGGATGAGAAGATTGATTTAGAAAGATTCCGACGGCACAAATATTGTCTCGTGCCATCGACTAAATCTACCTTGAATTTTTAATGTCTTTTATGCACTTGGTACCAGTTGAATTCGACCGGCATCCATCTCTGACATGAGTAATTCCAGTGCCTCATAATCAACGTCAGAAATGTGACCCATTCTGGTCAATTCATAATTTATTTCGTTCTCTATATCTGGAGTTAATTTCTTAATATAGAGAGCTTTTTCTACCAGTTGACGAATCGCGTATGTAGTTCTCATAAAAACCGATAGAACTCCGCATTTAAAAATTATCGTTTGAATATATAGATGAACCAGTGATCTAAAACTAGACTGTAAAGTGATCTAAATCACTGTGAGTTTCGCCCCAATTGCAGCTGATTTTTTAAATAATTTCCGACAACTCCATGAAGCTTCGGAGTTGATGCTTTATAGCAATAATATTATCGTTGATGAGTTTTAATCTTGTGAAGAATAGCCGCAGATGTCTGTTTGAAGACCTAAGCCCCTGCCTTGCAGAAATGCGCTTCGCATAGGATTATACAAAGAATACATCTGTCTTTGGTTAGATGCAGCGATTGTAAAAGATGAATAGAAGGATTTTCTTAATATAGAACTTCTAGAAAGTCCGTATTAGAGAACACGTTCTCAGGCAATCTTATTGAAAACTTTATATAAAAGGAGGTAACTAATGAAGATTTAGCAAATTACCTAAAAGGGGGTAGGCAATATCATATTTACCGTTTATTGTCGAAGCTATTACACAAATTTTTGTTTAGAGTTGAAACAGGATATTGTCATGCAAAATACGCTAGTTCGCCCCAACGTTGCAGTTATTCGCCCCCAAGGTCATATCAATGCATCGAATGCGGTTGAGTTCCAAGGTCAACTGACAGCAGCTGTTTCTTCACCCGAGCAATCCATTGTGCTAGTTGATATGGCGCAAGTAGAGTTCCTCGATAGTGCTGGCTTGATGGCGTTTGTTTCGGCTCACCGTTTAGCACACAGTCTAGGACGGCGGTTTAGCCTCTCTTCAGTGTCGCCCTCCATTCGGATGATTTTTGAACTGGCTCAACTTGACGGAGTCTTTGAAATTTTAGAAAGTCCTGCCGCCTTGGAAGCAAACATTGGAGTATAGGAACAAGGAAATACTTCTAAAGGAAAAACTGAGAGGTTGAGCGCTGTTGCTGAGTGCTAATCCTGAATTGGTGCTAGGGTTGAATCTGAGGCACTGGAAGCAGGGAGCGTTTTGCAGTGGCGATCGCAGTTGAGAAACTACTTACAGCAGAGATACAGAAACCAGCTCGTTATTTGGGAAACGAGCTAGGAGCCGTCCACAAACCTTGGGAAGCGGCGGCAGTACGCTGGGTTCTGACATACCCAGAAATCTATGAAGTGGGTGCATCGAATCTTGGGCATATTATTCTCTACAACATATTGAATGCTCAATTGGGGCAGCTGTGCGATCGCGCATATCTACCAGCCCCAGATTTAGCGGCGAAACTCCGAGAAACACAGACGCCCCTATTTGCCGTGGAATCGCGGCGAAGTCTTACAGATTTTGACATTTTGGGCTTTAGTCTCAGCTACGAGCTAGGAGCCACCAATATCCTGGAAATGCTTGATTTGGCCGGGATTCCTCTGACGTGGCGAGAAAGGCTCACCAGCACAGACGCAGGGGAAAGTGAAGAATTTCTCTGGAATTATCCCCTGATTTTTGCTGGGGGGCAGACCGCAACCTCGAATCCCGAACCTTACGCAGACTTTTTCGATTTCTTGGCTCTGGGAGATGGCGAGGAAGTGCTACCAGAGATTGGCTGGGTAGTGGAAAAAGCCAAAAAAGCTCACCTCAGTCGAGAACAACTATTGCTGAATTTGGCACAAGTACCCGGCGTATATGTGCCGCAGTTCTACGACATGGCAGAAGATGGCTCAGTCCATCCCAATCGCCCGGATGTACCCCAGCGGATTTTACGACGAGTTGCTGCACCCCTGCCAGCTTATTCCATCGGGCTAGTGCCTTATGTAGAGACAGTCCACGACCGACTGACCATTGAAGTGCGGCGCGGCTGTACTCGCGGTTGTCGCTTCTGCCAGCCTGGAATGCTGACTCGTCCGGCGCGGGATGTGGAACCGCAGGAAGTCGTAGAGGCAATTGAAAAGGGAATGCGGGCGACGGGATATAACGAGTTTTCCCTACTCTCCTTGAGTTGTTCGGATTATCTATCTCTACCGGCGGTGGGGATGGAAATCAAAAATCGCCTCAAAGATGAAAATATTTCTCTCTCTTTACCCAGTCAACGGGTAGACCGATTTGATGAAGATATCGCGAATATTCTGGGCGGGACGCGACAAAGTGGGCTGACTTTCGCGCCGGAAGCGGGAACCCAGCGGATGCGGGACATTATCAACAAGGGGTTGACGAACGCAGAATTGCTGCGAGGGGTGAAAACCGCCTACGAGCAGGGCTGGGAAAAAATTAAGCTGTATTTTATGATTGGTCTGCCTGGAGAGACGGATGTAGACGTGATCGGCATTGCCGAAACTATCCGTTGGCTACACCAAGAATGTCGGACTGAAGGCAGAAAGCGTCTGCATTTCAACCTGACGATTTCTAACTTTACGCCGAAGCCTCACACGCCTTTCCAGTGGCACTCTGTGTCTACAACTGAGTTTCAACAGAAGCAGAAACTTCTCCGCGACGAGTTTCGCGGGATGAGGGGGGTGAAGGTAAACTTCACCGATGTGCGACTTTCGGCGATGGAAGATTTTATTGGACGGGGCGATAGGCGTCTGGCATCAGTGCTGCGTCGTGCTTGGGAACTGGGTGCGGGGATGGATGCCTGGTTTGATAGTGTGGAGCGGGCTTTTGCGGCTTGGGGAGACGCGATCGCAGAATCAGGCTTAACCTGGAAATACCGCCTTGTTGAAAATGGCGAATGGAACTGGGTGGAGAATCGGAATCAACCGCTACCCATTGACGATTCCCAATCCGCAATTCCCAATCCCCAATTCGATGCGCCGTTGCCTTGGGATCATATCGATACGGGAATTGATAAGAACTGGCTAATCGCTGACCTGAAACGGGCTTTAGAAGCTGCGATAGTGCCGGATTGCTCGTTTGAAGGCTGTTCTCACTGTGGCATTTGCGGGTCTGACTTTGGGCACAATATTGTTATCAAGCCGCTGCCGATTCCAGAATTTGCCGGACACTTCACGCCGAATACAGATAGGGTGCAGCGGTTGCGGGTTTGGTTGGGTAAGCTGGGCGATATGGCGCTGGTGAGTCATCTAGATTTGGTGCGCCTGTTTGACCGTGCTGTGCGTCGGGCGGCATTGCCAGTTGCTTTTACGGGCGGGTTTCATCCCAGTCCCCGCATTTCTCCAGCGAGTGCGCTGTCATTGGGATCAACCAGTGAAGGTGAAATTGTGGACTTTGAGCTAACCCAGGCGATGGATGTGGCGACATTCCAGGAGAAGTTAGCTGCCCAGTTGCCGTCTGATATCCCGGTTTATCGGGTGGCAGATGTTGATTTGAAGGCTCCTTCCGCGACTCAGTTGTTGGAAAAAGCCGAGTATTTGATTGCGGTGGCAGCGGTTGAGTCTGCGTCACCAGAGGAGTGGGAAAGCTGGGTAGAGGCGATTAAAGCCACTGAGAGCATTTTAATTGAGCAAACGACGAAGTCTGGGAAGAAGAAACAGATAAATCTGCGCGATCGCTTGTTTGAATTAGAGGTCAATGAACCTCAAAGAAGCGCCAGCGAAGCGAAGGGCAATATCCCATTAGTCTGCCAAGAAAAAGCGGCAGAAGGCGTTGTTCTGCGTTATTTGGGCAGTTGTCAAAATGATGGAACTGTACTAAGACCAGAGCATATCGTCTTGATGTTGGAGCAAGTGACGGGGCGGGAGTTTCAGATGTTGCACGCTCACCGACGTCAGCTGCTTCTGAAGGATTGATTGCCGAATCGGGATTCCTGCCATTGGCGACATTCCCCTACCGCTATCCGAACAACCTGAGTTTATGTTGTTCTTGGGAACGTTTGGCAAAACGATGGTTGCTGGCGGACACACCAGCCAAAGAAGTAGCGTGCCAGTCAATCTCGGTTACGCCATCTGTCTGTATCGATACCTGAGTTTACGATGAAGGTTGGCTGATTTGCCTGGATGGAACCAGCGGGAAAGTCTGGCAGGCAAATCAAGCCGGTCAGCTTCGGATGGCTGGAATTGTTGAATTTTAGCGATAGTTGCGATCCAGAGTATCCAAATTCTGGTTCTCTGGCTAAGTTTGGGAACGAAGAACAAACCTTCAACTTTTGATTAAGTCCAATGATGATTAAGCCCAGTGAGTGTGCGATCGCTCTTGCACTACTCTTTGATAAACTGCTTCAGTTTGTTTCGCTATCTTCGACCAACTGAACCGACGCTCTAAATCTTCATAAGCGTTGTCAACTAGCCACTGGGCGTAACCTGGATTTTTTAGCACTTCTAAAATGCCCCAGGCGAGAGAATCCCAGTTGTTCGTCTGGGTAACAACCCCAGTCTTCGTGTGTTGCACGACTTCCGGTAAACCCCCCGTGTCCGATACCACAACGGGCACGCGGGCGGCAAAGCTTTCTAGGGCAACAATGCCAAAAGGTTCGTAGAGGCTGGGAAATACGGCGCAGTCGGCAACCGTTTGGAATTTATCTAGGTCGGCATCTGACATAAAGCCGGTGAAATAGCAGTCGTCCCAAATGCCTAAATTCCAAGCTTGCTGCTTCAAGGGGTCAGTATTGCCGCCGCCAATAATCACAAATTTGACATTGCCCCCCATTTCCCAAAGGACTTTAGGGGCAGCATTCAACAACACGGAAACGCCCTTTTCGTGGGACATTCGACCCACATAGTAGACAATTTTCTCCCGATCGTCGGCAAACTGGCGACGGAAGTTCAACGCATCAAACTCGTGCCAACGCGGTTTCTTTTCCGGTCGGATGCCGTTGTAAATTACATCCATTTTGTCCCAAGGAGTTTCTAGCGCTCGTTCTCCTTCTTGGCGCATATAGTTGGTACAAACAATAATCCGCCAAGAGTTATAGGCGAGAAGTTTTTCTTTGCCGCTAATGTAGCGGTGGTCGTCGTTGTAGATGCCGTTGTAACGACCAAATTCTGTGGCGTGAATCGTAGTAATCAGCGGCACTTTAAAATTGTGCTTGAGAGCGATCGCGGCATCTCCCACCAGCCAATCGTGGGCATGGATCAAATCAAACGGGCCATCTTCCATCATCAGCTTCCCGCCGTGAATCCCCATGCTCTGGTTCAAATTCACGACCCAGTGAAAGAAGTCATAACCGTAGCCCACTGGCACCCGATGCACGTGGACGCCATCTACCACCTCGTACAGCGGCGCGTGACCAAACTCCACTGTTAGCAAGTGGACTTCATGCCCTAGTTTTATCAGTTCTGGATATAACTCCCCTACATGGCGGGCAATTCCTCCGACAATGCGCGGCGGAAATTCCCAAGTCAGCACTAGAATCTTCATTTCCCCCAATCCCCTCAATTCAGTTACAAATCGCTACAGATCGACATAGTTCTAAAAATTATAGTCTCCTAGTTGGGACAATGAGGATGTGATAGATTTAAATAATCTTTTAACCCTGAGCAAACATAAACACTCAATCTATTTCTATTGTTGCTTTTATTTGAGGGATAAACAGTTAATACAATAAGAAGTAAGAAAAGAATAAATTATGAAATGTGAAGCCTAGAATTTATCCTTTTTCTGGCTCTATACCTCAATCGCTTTCAGCCTACCGCTAGCTCTTGATGTACGGCAAATAGAAATTTCAATAACAAAATTTGTCCCTAAATAAACTCTAAAAGACACTTCAATTGCCTATCCGGTTTTTCCACAATAATCCTCAGATTAATTAAGCACCCCAAACCGATGCTCTTACTCATTGGTTTAATAGTGAAAAAGAAGGCATTATTTGCCATCTATATTGCCATTTGGGAACATCTCTGACTTCCGTGGGAATGCGGATGTTGCCGGGTTGATATGGAATTGCTCGGTACGTGCGATCGCATAGTCTGCCGCTAGATGGGACAAGAGACGAATTTAAGTTAGAGAAATCTGTTGGCGAAATGCCTGCCAAGCCGCGATCGCTTGCGCGTTCGAGACAACTCCTTTTTGCATTAAGATAACGCCATCTTTGAAGTCAATGATGCCGTACTCCCCACTACCAGATAGCCGATCGATCGCGGGAACACTCTGTTGCAATAATCCCCGTTCTTCGTTGAACGCAGCTTGATACTGCTGTGCTTGCCACAAATCAGCAATAATGTAATCCACATTGACCACTTCACCAGCATCATTGCGGAGTTGCAAAGACGGAAAGCGGATGATTTCGCGGCGACCCGAAAGATGGGGTACAAGATAGGTGGTAGTCGCTACACTAGCGTCAGGCGGAATCTGAGCCAATAAAGGGCGAACTTGGCTGACGTGTTCCCACTGCCGCGTCACGGGAATATAAACCAAAGGCTGAATCGACTCTGGGATCAGGAAGTAAAAAGTCCGATTAGGGTTTGAAGTGAACGTAAAAAATATTGAAAGGCAGAGACAGACGATCCAAAAACGCCGAAACGACGGCGAAACCGATTTGGGATAATTATCTGCAACCTCAGCCTCATCCCTCTCAGCCTCATCCCTCTCTGATGTCTGAGCTTTTCGCCCCCCTTTAAAATCTCTTATCCAAATTCTAAAGTCGCTTTGCCCTGCCCACCAGAGAATCGCCCCGTAAAATAGCCCCGGCACAATTGTCATCGCATAGCGAATATTAATAGCGAGAACCGATTGTCCCTTCCCTAATAAAAGTTTCAATAGAGGAAATCCCGCAACCATCCAAGAAGCAGGAGAAAGTGCTGGCACAAAAGCCAAGGGCAACCATTGACCTAATAAATACTTAATCGTGCCAAAGAAGGGTGAAAACAGCTCGACGATAAGCCGCCAAGGGTTGCTTACCATTCCCCAGATAATTTCCAGCGTAGAAGCTTCTTCGCCATCCGCATATTGCCCAAACCGCTCCATCATAAACCGCTGAGAAATATCCTCGGAGAACAGCGGCATGATCAGATTGGTGAGGACAATCATGTAAGCAAAACTGAGAGTACAGACCGCAAGACCCGCCTTGGGATAGCGTTTGCTCAGGATCATGTAAAACCCGATACTAAACAGACTCACACCCGAATCTTCCCGAACCGCCAGAATCAAAACCGCCAGCACCCAAAATAGCCACCACCAGCGCTTTTCCATTGCCAGGAGCAATCCAAAGGTAAAGAGGGGAATTTGGCAAATATCGTGGAAATTAGCTAAGGTAGGGCCAAGAACGGCGTTAGCGCCATAAAAGCTGATAGTAATTAGGGCAGAAATCCCCGGTTCCAGATGCTGTCGAGCAAGGACGTATAGAACCAAACCGGCAGCGGTTACGAGCGTAACTTGCAAAACAGTGAGCGTTGCGGGTGAAGGAAACAGGGCATACAAGGGTAGCCACAGCAAAAGGGCTGGGGTGAAATGTTGCCCTAAGCGGTGATAAAAAACTTCTGGGACTTCGCCATTGTGGACGACGTTGGTAGAAAGCTGCGAAGAAAGGGAACTCTGAAAGAAGCGACCGTGAATGCCGTTCCAGAAGACTTGGTTAAAGATGCCTTGATCGTAGGAGGAATAAAAGGTGAAGTGCCGATGCAGGGTGAAAAAGAGAGCAAACAAAAAAAATGCGATCGCTGCACCCATCACCATCCGTAACGCTGGCTGCTTGTGTAATTTCAACAACATCACTCACAATCGTTTATAAATGTTAAATAGATATTAAATTGAAAGCGGATCTTCGCTTCTCGTCCACTCTCAGTCAATACCCCTAAGAATTAAAGTGTCATCGGTTGGTTCCCAGTGCTGAAACCAGATTACATAAAGGCAGCTCTTGAAAAACCTACCCATTCTGAAGCATCGCTACAGCTACTGCTGTTTGTCGATGAGCGTCCGAGTTCGCGTAAACAGATCCAGCAAATCCAAACGTATCTGGAGAGCTTAAAGACCGAGGTTCCTTTTGAACTTCAGATGGTCGAGGTCGGAGAGCAGCCGTATTTAGCCGAACACTTTAAACTGGTGGCAACCCCAGCTTTGATCAAGATTCATCCGGAACCCCGACAGACGCTAGCTGGGAGTAATTTGATCGCTCAATTGAAGAATTGTTGGCCTCGCTGGCAGCTGTGTGCCGAAGAATATCAGGAGACTTTAGCACAGGACCGGGAGACAGATTCACCGACCACTGCAGAAACCTCAGCGATTCGGTCTGTTGCTCATTCCGCAGAACTGATTCAACTGTCTGACGAAATTTTTCGCCTCAAGAAAGAAAAAGAAGAACTGCTGGAGCAGCTACAGTTCAAAGACCGGGTACTCGCTATGTTAGCTCACGACCTGCGGAGTCCCCTCACAGCCGCCTCTCTAGCAATGGAAACCTTGGAATTAAGCTTAAATTCAAACAATAGCAACAGACACGCTAAGCTAACACCAGCACTGACCGAGCAGTTAAGCAAGCAGGCTCGTACCCAAATCCGCGTGATGGATCGGATGATCGCAGATATTCTGCAAGCCGCCAGGGGTACGAGTGCCCAATTGCATATTCAACCGCATAAGTTGGACTTGGGGGCACTTTGTCATGAGGTCATTAATTCACTGAAAGCTCGGTGTCAGGGGAAATCTCAATGTTTGGAAACCGATATTCCCCAGGATTTGCCCTATGTCTATGCGGATGAAGAACGGGTGCGCCAAGTGATAGTCAACCTTCTGGATAACGCGATTAAGTACACGCCGGAAGGTGGCAGGATTCAAGTTGCAATGCTGCACCGCACGACTCAGAAAATTCAGGTGAGCGTTGGCGACACGGGTTTTGGTATCCCTGCGGAGAATCAAGAGCGCATCTTTGAAGATCGCTATCGCCTAGAGCGAGATCAAGAAAGAGACGGGTATGGGATTGGTCTTGGCTTATGCCAGCGGATTATTCGGGCGCATTATGGGCAGATTTGGGTAGACTCAAATCTCGATAAGGGCAGTATTTTTCACTTCACGCTGCCGGTTTACAGATAATTAAAAATTAAGTCTTGAGCTTCATTTGACGTTCAACTGCAAAACTAATCGCAATAAATAAAACGGTTAAACCCTGGATGGCGTAAACGACGGTGACTGGGACGTTGGCGCTGCGTTGCATGACGTTTGCGCCGCTGCGGAGGATACCGAAGAATAGGGAAGTAAGGACGATACCGGCGAGATTACCACGACTCAGGAGTGCGATCGCGATCGCATCAAATCCATAGCCGGGAGAAAAACGGTCGAATAGTCGATATTTCAAGCCCATGACTTCACCCGCACCCGCCAGTCCTGCTAATCCTCCAGCAAATGCCATTACAGCGATGATAGTGCGTTCTACCGACATCCCGGCGTAACGGGCGGCTGTGGGATTTTGCCCGACGGCTTCGATTTGGTATCCTAAAGGCGATCGCGTCAGTACCACCCACAATATTCCTGTAGCGAGTAATCCGATAAAAATCCCCGCATGAGCTTGAGTTTGCGGCAAAATAATCGGTAATCGGGCGGATTCTGCGATTAAAGGAGAAAAGGCACTCGGCGCACCTGGTGCCTTCAAAGGATTATTCACCAGATATCCGACAAAGTTCAGCGCCACATAATTGAGTAGCAGCGTGGTAATCACTTCATTTACACCGCGCACTGCTTTCAGATAACCCGGAATTAATCCCCAAATTCCCCCCAATAAAAATCCCCCCAGCAGCGCCAGCGGTACGTGAATTAATGCGGGTAATCCATGCAGAGACAGCCCCACCAAGGCGCTACCGAGTCCCCCCATGTATATTTGCCCTTCAGCGCCAATATTAAATAAACCCGCCTTCAACGGCACCAGCACCCCCAAACTCGCTAACAGCAACGGTGCGGTTTTTGCAATGGTATTGGCAAAGCCGTAGTAGTCTGCGAGAGATTCTTTAAAGAGAATGCCGTAGGCGGTGATGGGGTTCGCCTTTGCCAGCAAGATGAGGATAGCGCCGACGATGAGGGCGGATGCGATCGCTACTACTGGCGATAAAATTGGCAGCAGTACAGGTTGAATCCGATTAGTTTGCATAAAATTACCTATGTTAAGTAGAGAAACATCGCATTTCCCTTCTCAGCAGCATCTTGGTAATACTTCACTAGCGGATTGTACGTATACTGGAATAAATAATCAAAAAAATCTTCTTTCCAGCCTCTAAGTTTGAATCTTTCCCCGATCATTGCAGGGGAAAACTTTGATAAAGCCTTTGCTACTTGCTTAACTTCATCATCTGTCAAGTATCGTAATAATCCATAATCAAAGTTGTATTCTATTTCTTTGCCGCCCCAAATTGCATTAATTGAATGTAAATTATCTTCTTCATTTTTACTTATTAAAAAAGGCAGAGTAATAGAGTAATCTTTTCCTGTGAGTACAAAATGTAACTCACGCCACTTTCTACCTATATCTAAAGGTAATGTTTTCCCCTCTGCAATAATTAAAGGAATTTCTATTTTCATTTTTTCAGACTCTTCTGGCTTTTCCTCCTCTAATTTTTGCAACGTCTCTCCAACCCAATTTATGAAATCTTCATAATCCGCAACCTCGCTAGGATTATTTAGATCAATCGGATACTCTCGCCAGTAATCAGAGTCGGGTAGCAATTCTGCATAAAAGAACACCTCTGCAAAGTCTGGGTATTCTTTTAGCTTCTCTAACAGATATGGAGACACTTGCTTGAATTTTGCCTCTATGCCCATAGTTGGCTATCCCCTAGAAACGCAATCTAGTAAGTTTGTACTATATTAACTGATTGCGATCGCTACCCTTCAATACCCGCCGAGATGCCACCAGTCATCAAATAACCGATTTGTTCCACTGTGGCAGTGGCAGCATCTAAGATATCCACGAATTGTCCTTCATACATGACGGCAATGCGATCGCTCATTGCCATAATCTCTTCTAATTCGGTAGAAATATACAAAATTGCCGCACCTCGTTCTCGTTCAGCTAATAAGCGTTGCTGCACGTATTCAGTCGCACCGACATCTAAACCGCGTGTCGGTTGCATTGCCACAATTAAAGCTGGGTTGCCAGAAAGTTCTCGTGCTAACACTACTTTTTGTTGATTACCGCCAGACAATTGGCTAACTTTAACCGATGGATTTTCAGCGCGAATATCAAAGTTTTCCATCGTCTCAGTCGCATGATGATTAATTACCTCATACTGGAGGAACCAACGGCGGCAAAATGGCAGAAACATAAAAGCTTTGAGAATGAGATTTCTGGCAATACTAAACCCCATCACCAAACCCATTTTCTGCCTATCCTCTGGAATATAAGCTGTAATTCTTCCTGTCCTCTCCCTTAAAAAGAGGGAGTTAGAGGGGGATCTCCGGATGGTTCCCGAATTAATAGCACGAAAACCCGCAATCGCATCTGCTAAATCTCGCTGTCCATTACCATCAACACCCGCAACTCCTAGTATTTCGCCTGCGTGGAGTTCAAAAGATATATCTTTTACAACCAGCAAATTCCGCTCATCCTCAACCTGCAACTTTTGTACTTCTAGCACTACTTCACTAGAAGAACGAGCAGATTTATTTAGATGAAGTAAGATTTCTCTCCCTACCATCAAACGTGCTAATTCTTGAGTGTTCGTATCTGCATTTTTAGTTGTCGTCACCACCGCACCCCGCCGCAACACGGTGACAGTATCGCAGAGATTCATCACTTCTTCTAGCTTGTGACTGATAAAAATAATCGTATGTCCCTCTTTAGCAAGTTGGCGCAAGATAGCCGCTAATATCTTTACCTCTGGCGGCGTCAGCACCGCTGTCGGTTCATCTAATATCAGCAACTTGGCGTTGCGGTAAAGTGCCTTGAGAATCTCTACCCGTTGCTGAACTCCTACAGGTAAATCCCCCACTTTTGCGAATGGATTTACATCTAAACCATAAGACTGAGCGAGTTGCGCGATCGCCTGCGATTTCTCTTTTATATTTAGCCGCAAATCGAAGCTGGTTCCAAGAATAATATTCTCGGTTACTGACAGTTGCGGTACCAACATAAAATGCTGGTGAATCATGCCAATTCCATGCGCGATCGCGTCACTTGCTGAAGCAATTTGCACAGGATTGCCTTGCAAGTAGATTTGACCGGAATCTGGCTGATAAAGTCCGCAAAGGATATTCATTAAAGTAGTTTTACCAGCTCCGTTCTCGCCCAGCAGAGCATGAATAGATCCGCAACTAACGCTCAAATTTATGTTGTTATTAGCGATAAAGGTGCCAAAGTGTTTGGTAATACCTTCAAGACGTAAATAAGTCATTTTTAATATTTTTTGCTAATTGGCTTAGCCAATATACCGCTGGGGAATTGATTCCCCGACGGGTGATAAGCGAAGAGATATCAACTGAATTAAGCTTGCTTCACACACCGAGTATCCTTTCCCCCCTCTTTACACGCCTCAAATGTAACTTTCTTAGCTAATATTGCCTGCTTCGTATTAAGTGCTTTTTCCTCTACATTTTTTGGCACCATTGCCCCAAATTTACCAAGATAGAGAATCTCAGGATTTTCCAAACCAATTGTATAAATCTCACCTTTTAGATTGCCTTTCACAGCAAGATCGGCTAAGTATGCGATCGCTAAGTCAATTCGCTTCACCGCACTGGTTAATACTGCCTTTGGCGCAACATCCAGTTGATCTGTGGTATTGCCGAAAGCAAAAACTCCCTTCTCATCGGCGGTTTGCAGCACCGCAGGAGAAGCATTATCCAGCCACTGATAAATCACATCAACGCCTGAAGAAATCAACGCTTGCGTCGCTTCCTTCGCCTTAGCCGCATCATTCCAATCGCCTGTGTAACTGGCAGCGATTTTAATATCTGGTTTAACAGACTTCGCGCCTAACTCTAATCCCCGCAATTCTTCATCAGTTGCTTGAAAAGATTGAGCCGCTAGATAAGCCATTTTATTTGATTTTGTCATCAAGGCACCTATGATGCCGCACAGATAACTGGTTTGCAAATGATCGATTCGCAAAGACGCCATGTTATCGCCTTTCACCGTACCATTGACACCGACAAAGAACGTCTTCGGAAATTGCGCTGCTACCTGCTCAATTGCTGCATCAAATTGTCCCCCGTGGGCATACACTAAGTTATAGCCACGACGCGCAAAGTCTGACAAAGCTTCTGCCTGATCCGCTTGTTCCACCTTCTCAACGTGAGCAATTTCAACTCCCAGCTTTTCTTTGGCAGTTGTCACGCCTTCATAGCCAGCCTGGTTCCAAGCTTTATCTGTGATAATCCCTGGCAAAACGATAGCAACTTTGAAATCCTTACCCGTTTTAGCAGAAGTATCCCCACTAGCTGCTGTTTCTGTCGGGGTAGGACTGCTATTGCAAGCCTTCAGCAATAGACTGGTACCCAAGGTAGCTGAACCATACAGGAGAAATTTGCGCCGACTATATTCCATCATGCGATCGCCCTCAGATAAATAGTTTTAATGTAGTTACTTATTTTGAGCGATTCGGTGACGCGATCGCTATGCTAACGCCAGTCTATTTTTCCAACTGTTGGCTGAAAACAAAGTAACATCAAACTGAATAAACTGAAGAAGCGACAAAATTTGTCAGCAAATTCTAATCGTTAGTCTGTATAGGGTGAGATGGAATACATCAAAAAGAACAAAGAACTGTTGCGAGTGATTCTGTGTGTGTGTATCATCGGCGTCGGCATAGCGCACTTTGCCATCCCAGCACCATTTGTTAAACTCGTGCCGTCGCAACTTCCTTACCCTCTGGAACTGGTATATATCAGCGGCTTTTTTGAAATCCTGGGTGGGATTGGATTATTAGTCCCTCCCGTAAGTCATGCGGCTGCTTGGGGATTGCTTACTCTTTTTATCTTTGTTTTCCCTGCAAATATCAATATGGCAGTGAATAGTATCGACCTCAATCCTATTCCAAACTCACCTTGGTTCCAAGCAATAAGACTTCCCTTCCAAGCAGTCTTAATTGCTTGGGCTTGGTGGTATACAAGACCCAGTGATGGGGAGAAGCAAGCTTCAATTATTCCATACAAACCCAAAACTGAGTAAGCAAAATACCTGGCAATTGAAATCGCGGCTACACAAACAAAGCTACACAAACAAAGCCTGCCTCCGCAGGCTAAATTAAGTCTGCGTAGGCGGAATTGGTTTGTATAGCCCCAAACTTCCAGTTTGTGGGTAATTTGCTTTCCTAGGTTTTTTCGGATGAAAATGACCATTAAAATGATGAAAATACAAACAAGTTTGATATGAATACATCAAAAACAGTGCAACAATTACACGCCGAATTGATAACACCAGAAAATTTTCGGTGTTATGGTCAAGTAATCTCTGCAAGTGTTGACGGCAAACTTTATGATTCCGAAGAAGCGCAGTTAAACCTGCAAAATGGAGTTCCCCGGTTTTACATTATGCGGCTGCAACACAAAGGTCGCAAGTTTCACAAAATCACGCGCCACGTCCAATGCACTCAATGTCTGGGTTCGCTGGAAGGGAAAGACTGGTTAATTGCGGTTGCGCCTCCGAATCCTAATACTGACGAACCTGCATTAGAAGATATTACAGCTTTCCGTATTCCAGGGAATTGCTTTATCAAGTTAGAAGTCGGAACTTGGCACGCTGGGCCATATTTTGATCATGAATTTGTAGATTTCTACAATCTTGAACTCAGCGATACAAACGTAGTCGATCATTTCACCCATAACTTTCAGGAAAGTCATCAGCTAGAGTTTGAGATTGTCACTAATTAGGGAATTTGTCCCTTTTATCCTTCATCTAATGAACTAATAGAACGCGCTATTTATTCCCCACGTTTCGCAATCCAACCACCGACGAGTAAGGCACTATAAAAGCGTTCCACCATCCCAAAACCAGCCTCTTCAAGCAGCGCAACGATCCGCTCTTCCGGCACCAAGTGGATATTTTTAGGAATATTTTCCAGCCTCTGCTGTACCTGTTCTGGAGGAATACCTTTTTTGAGAACGTAATTCTTCAGGATTTCAAACTTTCGTTCAACTTGACCCGAATTCGACTCCCCGTATGAATCCACGAGCACAAAAGTAGCACCTGGCTTGAGCCGTTGAGCGATACTGCGAAGCATTGCTAGCTTGGTTCCGTCATCGGGGAAAAAATGCATGACTAGAATCAACGTGGCGGCGTTATACAAAATATCTTCAGGTAAGTCAGACACAATGCCTTGATGCAGGCTGACGCGCTCTTGGAGTCCGGCTTTCTGGATGCGATCGCTAGCAATAGTCATCATATCCGGAGACGGGTCTACCCCCAGCAGCCGCCATGAGGAATTTGCCTTTCCCAGAATCTCAAGTTCTTTACCCGAACCCGAACCAGCAATTAACAGTGAGGACTCTTCCGGGAGGCGCACTTGAAGCATCACCTGTAACAAATCGTGTATCAGCTCATATCCAGGCACCCAGAAAGGAATGTCTTTATCATAATTTCCGGCGCGTTCTCCCTCGAAAATAAATACTTGCTGATTTGTCATGTCTGCAAATTTATAAAAAACTGATAATTGCTAATTTCGGGTCATTGATAGCTGTTACTAGGAAGTAAATGGTAGATGCACTTTTCCTATCCCCAATTTTACTCCCATTCCCTATTATCATTTAGCCCCCAACTTCTCCAATCAATTTTTTTAGATAAGCGGCTGCTTCTTTGGGTGGTAGCATGACCACCTCATTTTTGCGAAGGATTTCGTACTGGTTACTTCGATAGCCGTGACCCAAAATCAGCCCTAAACTAACTGCTCTATTGCCAAGTTCGTTTAACTCGTTGAAGCTCATCGCTTCAACTTCCATATTCAGTTGTTTAATGATTTCCTCATCCATGTCCTTAGGTCTCCGGTTAACATCTTAGATTTTTTACGTACAGTCAATTCCAATTCAAGGTGCTGATACTACACATCTGTTCTCCGTTTATTCTCTTGGGTGGTTAGGAGGAGCTTCATGTAGTACATCAAAATGGAAATGGTATAACTAAATCGCCAACGCAAGCGATCGCATCTGGGTGAAGCTAGTATTTTGTAGCCTCCTTACTCCCCCACACATCTCAGCTTTCATCCATTCTAGCTTTTGTCTAGTTCTACTTTTTCTTTTTCACATCTTTCTAAAGGAATAGTTTTTACGAGACATTTTAAGCTTCTTTTTAGAAAAATCTAACATTTTTTTAATAAAATCATTATCAATTCTCAGCTAAAAATCATTTGTCAGCCAAATTTTATTATAAAAATTAGCTTAATCTTTAAGAGTCAGCTTCCATATCTGTGTTATTGAGGTAGGTTATGGAGAATGAATCAGTACAAAGCCCCTCCAGTTCAAAGATAAAACGGATTTTTGGTTTTTTTCTAGTTGCTGCTCTTATCGCTGCTCTCATCTTTGCAGCTAAATATTTTAATGTCCAGGAACAGTTGAAGAGCGCTTTAGCGTGGATTGACAGCCTGGGATTTTGGGCACCCCTGACTTTTATTGTCCTCTACATCCTAGCCACAGTACTCTTCATCCCCGGCTCCATCCTCACCTTGGGAGCGGGTGTGGTTTTTGGTGTAATTTTAGGTTCAATTTACGTCTTCATCGGAGCCACTTTAGGAGCCGCTGCTGCATTCCTCGTGGGGCGTTATTTGGCTCGTGGGTGGGTTTCCAAGCAAATAGAAAACAATCCCAAATTTAAAGTCATCGACCAAGCTGTTGCCAAGGAAGGATTCAAAATTGTTCTTTTAACTCGGCTTTCACCTATCTTTCCCTTCAACCTTTTAAACTACTCTTTTGGAATCACCCAAGTTTCCCTAAAAGATTATTTTTTAGCCTCTATCGGCATGATTCCAGGAACGATTATGTATGTTTATATCGGTTCTTTAGCGGGTAGTATTGCCACAATTGGAGCAGTACAGCCCAAAAATACCGAAACTGAAATAGCCCAATGGGTAGTTCGTGTAGTTGGATTTATTGCCACTGTTGCTGTGACGATTTATGTTACGCGCATCGCTCGAAAAGCATTAGAAAAAAGCGTTAATCAGGAGGAATTATAATGCCACAGCTAGGAGTTGATCGGGTGACTGTGTCGCCAATGGATGTTTATAACCAAACTTTGGTGGCTCACGTACATCCGCCCGATTGGGTGAATCCCGAACCTGCACCTCGTTACAATTTGGTTGTAATTGGAGCGGGTACTGCGGGACTGGTGACAGCGGCTGGTGCAGCCGGGTTAGGAGCTAAAGTCGCATTAATTGAAAAGCATTTGATGGGTGGAGATTGCCTCAATGTGGGTTGCGTTCCCTCGAAATGCATGATTCGCTCTTCTCGTGTTGTTGCAGATATTCGGGATGCAGAGCGATTTGGTGTTCGTGTTCCTGAAGGTACAGAAGTCGATTTTTCTGCCGTGATGGAGCGGCTGCGGCGAATTCGTGCCGGGATTAGTCATCACGATTCTGCGGAAAGATTTCAAAAGTTGGGTATCGATGTATTTTTGGGAGATGCTCGGTTTTCTAGTTCTGACACTATCGAAGTCGCGGGAAAGAAGTTACGTTTTAAAAAAGCAGTTATTGCTACAGGTGCGCGTGCAGCTAATCTCCCGATTGAAGGGTTACAAGAGGCAGGTTATCTCACTTACGAAACCGTATTTTCCCTCACAGAACGACCAAGCCGACTAGCAGTAATTGGCGGTGGCCCTATCGGCTGCGAACTGGCTCAGGCGTTCCAGCGGCTTGGTTCAGAAGTGGTGCTGTTACATAAAAATGCCCATCTTCTTGACAAAGAGGATGCTGATGCAACCGAAATTGTGCAACAGGCGTTTATTCAGGAGGGGATTAAGTTAATGTTGCAGTCCAAAATTAAGCGAGTTGAAACAAACAGTGCTGGAAAAGTTATTTATTACGAAGCGAATGGAAAAGAAGCTTCAGTAACAGTTGATGAAATCCTAGCCGGAGTTGGGAGAGCGCCTAATGTTGAAGGCTTAAATCTTGAGACGGTAGGCGTACAATATGACACCAAAAAAGGGGTAATTGTCAATGACAAGCTTCAGACAACAAACCCTCGCATTTATGCTGCTGGTGATATCTGTATGGAATGGAGATTCACCCATGCTGCTGATGCCGCTGCCCGGATTGTTATTCAGAATAGTTTGTTTTTTGGGCGCAAAAAACTTAGTACGCTGACAATGCCTTGGTGTACCTACACTGCTCCAGAAATTGCCCATGTGGGGATGTACGAGAAAGAGGCGTTGGAAAAAGGAATTGAGGTGGATTCTTACTTCATTCCATTGAGTGAGGTGGATCGCGCGATCGCAGACGGCGAAGAAGAAGGATTTGCTAAAATTCACGTCAAGAAAGGCACCGATAAAATTTTAGGTGCAACCATTGTGGCGAGACACGCAGGTGACATGATTAGCGAAGTCACCTTGGCGATGGTAGGAAATGTTGGCTTGAAAACACTTGCCACGGTTATTCACCCCTATCCCACGCAAGCCGAAGCGATTCGCAAGGCAGCAGATGCTTATAACCGTACTCGTCTAACGCCGTTTGTGAAGAAGTTATTTTCTAATTGGTTGGCTTGGACGAGATAGCTGTTAATTTCACGTTCAAGTGCAAATTTCCAATATAGGAGTCGATTTAGGTTTCGACGGCAAACGCTTCTGGATCAACGTCCCAGTTTACCCAGCAAATCGCCTCTCTAGCAGCAGTGAGGGTGGGTGGAACCCGCAGGACGTGAAGATGGTTTGTGCTAGGACAGGTCATTTTCAGCAGATGAATGGGTTCGACATCAACGTCTGCATCAATTTTGAGCAGGGTGTATTCGCGCCAGGTATCGATTGTTTGCGTCGCCAACTCCTGACAAATGCGATCGCAGCCAATCTGTTGAATCAATACTCGCCGGACTTCCGCATTAGATTCTGTCAACAGCCATTCGGCTTTCCACTGGCTCAGGTGCGTCCAATAGCGACGAGGAAGCTCAACATCAAAACAATAAACCGTCAGTTCTGGATTGGGATGGTTGGCTAACAGCGATAAATCTTGAATGGAATCGTCACTCAGATTGAGATATGTCAAGGAATGTAGTTGCCCGATCTCTGGTGGCAGGGATGCGAACTGGTTGTCACCCAAATCTAGCTCTCTCAAGGAATGCAGTTGCCCAATTTTTTCTGGTAGGGATGCAAGCTGGTTGCCTTCCAGATAGAGATATGTCAAGGAATGCAATTGCCCAATTTCTGCTGGCAAGGATGCCAGTTGGTTGTACTTCAAATCGAGATATGTCAAAGAATGCAGTTGCCCAATTTTTGCTGGTAGGGATGCAAGCTGGTTTAAGCTCAGATTGAGATATGTCAAAGAATGCAGTTGCCCAATTTCTGCTGGCAAGGATGCAAGCTGGTTTAAGCTCAGATTGAGATATGTCAAAGAATGTAGTTGCCCAATCTCTGCTGGCAAGGATGCAAGCTGGTTTAAGCTCAGATTGAGATATGTCAAAGAATGTAGTTGCCCAATCTCTGCTGGCAAGGATGCCAGTTGGTTGCCACTCAGATTGAGATATGTCAAAGAATGCAATTGCCCAATTTCTGCTGGTAGAGATGCGAGCTGTTTGCCTCCCAGAGAGAGTTCTGTTTCATCTAAAGAATTTAGAATTAGCTGTCGAACTTCTTCCATCTGCGACATCATTTCATCCTTTACCTAAGCGGCGTTGGATAGGCTCAATTGGGTCGCCTATAACTGAAGCTGCGCCAATACTTCAGCAATTCGTGTCTCTATACACCTATCACCGGCTTAATTCCAACTAAGTCTCCACAGCAAACGCTTCCTGAAAAATCTAATTACTACTTGCCGGTGTCTCCCCCGCAATTCGCTTCGCTTCTTCCAAGAGATAATCAAAAAACGTGCGAGCAACAACGGAGAGTTGTTTGCCAGCCGGATAAGCGATATACCAATGACGGCTAATGGGAAAACCCTCCACATCAAGGATAGTGAGTTCGCTGCTGACACCATCCAGCCCTAGCGTGTGGCGAGATAAGACAGAGATCCCTAAGCCACCTGCGATCGCTTGCTTGATCGCTTCATTACTCCCCAACTCCAACCGGACTTTCACCGCAACCTCATGCCGCTCGAATAAATTTTGCACTGATGAGCGCGTCCCCGATCCTGCCTCGCGCATAATAAACGGCTCACCCGTCAGACTAGAGAGAGGGATATTTTTTTGCTGAGCCAGTGGATGATTGATAGGTGCCAACACCACCAACGGGTTTTCTAGAAACGGGTGGCAGCGGATATCCAGATGATCTGGTATTTGGCTCAGAATATACAAATCGTCTAGATTCTCGCTCATACGGCTCAGAATCCGCTCGTGATTCGTCACCTGGAGGGCGATATCAATTCCCGGATAACGCTGGCAAAATGGCCCTAATAAACGCGGGATAAAATACTTCGTGGTTGTAATCACACTCAGCCGCAAATTTCCCTGTTTCAGCCCTTTCATTTCAGCCAGAGTCATCTCAAATTGAGCTAATCGCTCGAAGACTTCCCGGCACGTTACCATCAGTTCGCGTCCGGCGTCTGTAAGATAAAGGCGCTTGCCCACCTGCTCAAACAGCGGTGTCCCAACAGCCTTGGTGAGTTGCTTCACCTGCATAGAGACAGTAGGCTGGGTGAGAAATAGTTCTTCTGCCGCACGGGTAAAGCTCCCGTGGCGAGCAACCACCTCAAAAACCTTCAACTGGTGTAGCGTTGCCTGCTTCAAACGCCCTTCTCCTGCCAGTTATAGATAAAACTCTATTGTACCTATCGCAAATAATACCTTTTATCCATGAAGATTCAAGGTTATGATTGAATCACTGAACAAAGTAACAGTCTTCCTTCCTAAAGGCGTTGTACATTTACTTGATGCTTGGTTTGGGAAGTTATCATTCATTTTCATCCTGTGTTTTGCAGGCTGATTTCCCCCAAACATCAGAGTCATAAATGTGCAACGCTTTCCCTATGGCTGAAATTTTCAGCCTCTCTACTGAGTGCTACATTCACAATCTAAGATTTAAATTATTCTTGAACCTGAATTGGTAACTTGGCTAAATCTGGCAATTCCACCAGCTGTTTTTCCTGTTCCTTGATAGCGACTGGCAATTTCAGGGGTTGGGGTTTCTCCTCTATCCAACAAGCCGCCGCAGGCAGGCATTGCTCCAGGTCGTCCAACGGTCGAGGAATCACCATTAAAGAATTAAATTCCCCAATCCTCTCGGCTTCTTGCATCCCCGCTTCGACAGCCACGGCGACATCTGCCACGGAACCCCGAATAATCGCGGTACATAAACCACCGCCAATCGTTTCGTAGGAAGACAGATACACTTCTGCTGCTTTGAGCATGGCGTCACAAGCTCCAACCATCGCCGGAAAGCCCCGCGTTTCTAATAAACCAACCGCTTGATTGCTGAGACGGCTGTAACCGTTGTTATCGGTAAGTTGGGATAAGTGTTTCCCAAGCGGAAAAATGACTTCCAAATTTGGCAGGGGGCGAGGAATCACCGAAGAGGAAATATACTGACCAAACTGTTCGGCAGTCTGGGCACCCGCTTCGACGGCTAAACGGACATCGGCAATGCCACCTCGGACAATCGCAGTACAGTAACCACTACCAATTTTCTCAAACCCGATGAGCGTTACCCCAGCGGACTTCAGCATCATATCGGCACAGCCGATGATCGCAGGGAAACTCTGAGTCGAAACCATGCCCAAAGCAGTGTCTTTAAAGCTTTTGGATTGACTTTGCCGCTCAAATCGAGCCAGTCCTGGCTGTTGTACCTCCACCGATGACCTCCCAGAGAAACTATTCTTGCGCCTAACTTTAGTATGCCCACAGTCACAGATTAGTTGATAATTGCTAGTGCTGATAACTGCCAAAAGTCAAAACTATGAACTTTGAGTGTCTTTGGGGGGGTGGTTGGCGGATTTATAGTGAGGAAACAAAGTCGTCAGCAGCCGATTGAGGTTCGCTTGTCCATAGACTGGAGTCCCAGCGGTTGGAGATGACGGCGTTAGCTCGTTCGGGGTGTCTTCGCTGCTGGATGTGGAGAGAGTAGAAGCGATCGCTTGCCCATTTTGAGTTTCCTCGCCAGTGGATGCTGCGGGGACGTCCTCTTGGTTGACTTGCGGATCTAAAACAGCCTCGCTGGAAGCGGCAGTTGGGGCGTCGGCAGTTAGAGTGTCAGCAGTTGGAGTATCGGCAATTTGACGAGTGTTATCTCCGAACAGAGAACCCGGTGGCACGACTTGCCAAGACTCCACGTTACTGTTAAAAACCGTCGTCGTGGAACCGATGCAGGCATTCGCACCAATCTTGCTTTTGCCGACGACAAGGACGCCAGCTCCCAATACTGCCCCTGTTTCCACTTCTATGGTGCCTTCGTAGGCATGAAGAATAGTTCCCATGCCGATGCAGACACCCGCAGCAATGATAATTTTACTGTCTGGAGCTGCTTGCAGGATCGCTCCCGGAGCGATCGCAGCACCGTCATCAATGCTTACATCCCCTTTCACATAAACTTGAGAGTTGCCAAGTGGCGGCAGTAGCGGCAAGTGCATGGGGCTAGAAAGTAAGGAGTGGCGAAATAACTTTTGGCTGAAGGAACAAGAATTGAATTTTTCTTTTTTACCCTTCATCCCTACTAAAGGATGAAGAATGAAATTTTTCATTCTTCATCCTTACATTCTTCATCCTTGTTCTAGCGGCTACCGCTCTTCGCTGGCTGTTGAATCAGCAACGGTTTGTTGACGCGACGCTTGGCTTTGGGGTCAATTCCAAAGAAGCGCACGTACTCTCCGGCGTGGCTAGCCATGCAAGCTTCCAAAGCAGCGATCGCTTCTACTTCCCGATTTGTTTCAATCGGAGAGCAAGTGTGCCAAGAACTGGTGCGGAAGCGGCGCTCATCGGCGTGTTCCGTGCCAATCTTGTAGCCTTGAGCCAATATATTTCGCACCTGCTCAATCGCTTCTGAATTTAACAGAGAACTGTTTTCAATCTGCGGAGCGCTGGCTGTTGAACTATTGGCTGTTGAACTATTGGCTGGGGCAGTTTTGGCACCCTTCGCCATAGGTGCGCCGTCGGGACGTTGGATAATTTGCTCTAGCACCCGTCGCTTGGCTTTGGAGTCAATGCCAATCAAGCGCACGTATTCCCCTGGGTGTTCGGCTACGATTGCTTCTAAAGCTGCGATCGCTTCCGATGCCGACCGAGCTTCGATTGCTTTCCCACTTGTCCAGGAACTGGTACGGAAGCGGCGTTCGTTCGCATATTCGGTACTAATCTTGTAGCCTTGATTCAGCAGGCTTTGCACTTGTTGTGCCAAGTCGCCGCCGAGCTGTGCGCTAGCGGTGTTAGCCGGTGATTGGGCGCTACCGTTGTTAGATTTAGTGTTAGCAGTTTTAGTTGCTTTGGCTTGTGTGGGTGCCTGCCCGCCGGGACGTTGGATAATTTGCTCTAGCACCCGTCGCTTGGCTTTGGAGTCAATGCCAATCAAGCGCACGTATTCCCCTGGGTGTTCGGCTACGATTGCTTCTAAAGCTGCGATCGCTTCCGATGCCGACCGAGCTTCGATTGCTTTCCCACTTGTCCAGGAACTGGTACGGAAGCGGCGTTCGTTCGCATATTCGGTACTAATCTTGTAGCCTTGATTCAGCAGGCTTTGCACTTGTTGTGCCAAGTCCCCACCCTGGAAGCTAGCTGTGTTAGCGGGTGATTGGGTGCTACCGTTATTAGATTTAGTGTTAGCAGTTTTAGTTGCTTTGGCTTGTGTGGGTGCCTGCCCGTCGGGACGTTGGATAATTTGCTCTAGCACCCGTCGCTTGGCTTTGGAGTCAATGCCAATTAAGCGCACGTATTCCCCTGAGTGTTCGGCTACGATTGCTTCTAAAGCTGCGATCGCTTCCGAGGCTGACCGAGCTTCGATTGCTTTCCCACTCGTCCAGGAACTCGTGCGGAAGCGGCGTTCGTTCGCATATTCGGTACTAATCTTGTAGCCTTGATTCAGCAGGCTTTGCACTTGTTGTGCCAAGTCACCGCTAAAAGAGGCACTCGTCGAAGCTGGTGTAGCTGCACGGCGATCGCGCCCACCTTGGTTGGGTTGACTCATCTCATCCCGAATAGGTGTAATACACGCAGTATCTCCAGCACACAGATAGCCAGCTCTTAGTGCCTCATTAATCCCAACGACATGACGGCTAAAGTCGGTATCTTGTGCTTGCACATCCGATAGGCGGTCAGCTTGCTGCTGATTGGTAATCACCGCTCCCGAAGGGACATACTTTCCTGGAGGAATCTCTACATCCTGAATCAAGGCGTGCATCATCACAATGCAGCCTTTGCCCACCCTAGCGTTAAATACCGTAGAGCGGAAGCCAATAAAGCAATTATCCCCGACATAAGCGGGGCCGTGAATCAAAGACATATGGGTTAAGGAAGCATTCTTCCCGACCCACACCGAGTATTCCTGATTGTCATCCCCAACGACTCGACCTTGTTCCAAACCGTGAACCACGACACCATCTTGGATATTCGTGCCTTCGCCGATGTAGAATGGCGCTCCTTCATCAGCTCGGATCGAAGTTCCCGGTGCAATTAACACCTGAGGGCCAATCCGCACATCTCCAATAATGTTGGAAAAAGAATGCACGTAAGCGCTTGCGTCAATCTTCGGTTCCGCCAAACTTTTTGACCAAGGGGTCGGGGGAGCCGCAAAGCTGCGGGCTGCCATATCTCTAAACCTCACTAACTGAACAAAGTAACTAACGATATTGTTCTTTCTTGCTGTACAGGAGGCGATTGTCTACACTGACCGTGTCAATAATCGCCACCACCATCGCATCGAGAGGACGCTTTTCGCTGCCATCTACAATCCGGGCAGCACTCCCACGGCTAACCAGAACCCACTCATCTATACCAGCGCCTACCTGATCGCCAGCTACCTCGTATTGGGGTAGGATCTGCCCCTCTTCATCAATAAATTGCAACAGCAATAGCTTGACGCCTCGAAGGCCAGGCTCTTTATGGGTGCTAACAACCGTGCCACGAACTTTGGCAATTTGCATGATCGGTAATTGGGGAAAAAAGGAAACAAGGTAATTGGTAATTGGGAAAAAGGTCTTTTCCCATTACCGATGACCCATTACCCCTTACCCATGACCTAATCTTACGGCCTATTGAAAGGACGAATGCCACTAACACTTTCCCGGAATTGTTCAACAGCTTCCGTGTAACGAATGGGCAGAACGTACTCCAGGTTCTCGTGGGGACGCGCAATAATGTGAGTGGACAGTACTTGACCGCCATTCACTCGCTTTACGGAATCAACGCCCGCCGATACAGAAGCCTGTACTTCCGAAACATCTCCCCGAACGATCACGGTGACGCGACCGCTGCCAATTTTTTCATAACCCACTAGCGTGACGCGGGCAGCTTTTACCATCGCATCCGCAGCTTCCACAACGGCAGGAAAGCCTAGTGTTTCAATCATTCCAACTGCAATTGCCATCAGTTCTTCCTTCGCTTAATTTAAGTGTTTTGACTTGAAAATTTGGACTTTTCGGGGTTTCCAGTTGAGACGCGACCTAAAAATATATAAGGGAACACCGCCACCGGAGCGCTGCTGGCGTCTTCACCCTCCTTACGTCCGGAACTGTTCGACAACTTCCGTGTATCGAATCGGTAGCACATACTCCAGGTTCTCATGAGGACGCGCAATGATGTGAGTGGACAGAACTTCTCCGCCATTCACGCGCTTGGCTGCATCCACTCCGGCGGATACTGACGCCTGCACCTCAGACACATCCCCCCGAACAATTACCGTTACCCGGGCACTGCCAATTTTTTCATAGCCTACCAGTGTAACTCGAGCCGCTTTAACCATCGCATCCGCAGCTTCTACAATCGCTGGAAAGCCCTTGGTCTCAATCATTCCAACCGCAATTGGCATTTATTATCTCCTACCTAGTGGGACCTACACTCGCCTTAATTTGTACTTCTTGTAAAATTTGGACGAGGACACCCATTCTTTCATCTCAAGAACTATCGCTTAGCCTCGCATCATTAAGCATAGAGAAGCGAGGCTTACTTGACAATATAAACTATTATGATATTTTTATATTAAAGAGTTTAAGAAAACTTAACGGTCGTCAAAATGGCGTTTCTGTTCAATAAAAGCTTATCCGTTTCTGGAATGCTTCCTTATGTTTTATAATTTCTTTATTACTTTTGAATAGTCTACAGGATTATCTCCTGTAAACCGCACTGGGGGGGATTTTCAAAAAAAAATGAAGACTTTCCTAGGGCTTAGTCCGTGTCAAAATTAGACACTAATAAGCGAAAGCTTTTCAAGGTATAAATTTTTCAAATTTGCTTTATAAACACAGGTATAGTAGGTAAACATACCGATGTTTTTAATAGCTATGAGGAGAGTTCAAGATGAGTATAAATAATTTTTGGAGTTCTCAAGTGTTAATTTACAGCAAAAAAACGTCATACTGAAAAAAAAATAAACCTATTAATCTGACGTTTACAAGATCGCCATAGTTTGCCTGGGAACTACTTCCGAGTGCCTCTTGGTGAGCAAGTCGATTGATGAAGAAAATAGCAAGGGCTTTCCTAATATGACAGAGTTTCTCACCCAGACAAGTTGGTGGGTGCCTTTCTATGGATTACTGGGGGCAGTTCTTACCCTGCCGTGGTCAACTGGATTTATTCGTCGGACAGGCCCACGCCCAGCAGCTTACTTTAACCTGTTGATGACTATCTTGGCGTTTGTACACGGCACGATTGTCTTCAGAAGTACCTGGAACCAAGAGCCGATAAAGCTTGTATTCCATTGGCTACAGGTGGCAGATTTAGATCTGACCGTTGCTTTGGATATCTCAGCCGTAAGTGTTGGGGCAATGGAGCTAGTGACGGGCTTAAGCCTCCTGGCGCAACTGTTTGCCTTGGGGTATATGGAGAAAGACTGGGCATTAGCTCGCTTCTTTGCCTTGATGGGATTTTTTGAAGGGGCGATGAGTGGCTTAGCCATTAGCGACTCTTTGTTTCTCACCTATGCCTTGTTGGAAGTGCTGACCCTTTCCACCTATTTACTGGTAGGGTTCTGGTATGCTCAGCCGCTAGTGGTGACAGCCGCGCGAGATGCCTTCCTAACCAAGCGGGTGGGAGACATCTTGCTATTGATGGGGGTGGTAGCGCTATCGACTGTAGCAGGAACCTTGGATTTTCCCGATTTATATGAGTGGGCGGAAACGGCTACCTTATCGCCATTAACATCCACGTTATTAGGATTGGCATTGATTGCTGGGCCGGTGGGAAAATGTGCCCAATTCCCGCTGCATCTTTGGCTAGATGAGGCGATGGAAGGGCCTAACCCGGCTTCAATCTTGCGAAACTCGGTCGTGGTGGCTTGTGGTGCTTATGTGCTGATTAAACTCCAGCCAATCTTAATCCTTTCCCCGGTGGCTTCGGCGACCTTGGTGGCGATTGGCACAATGACGGCGATTGGTGCTTCGTTGGTGGCGATCGCGCAAATTGATATTAAACGAGCTTTATCCCATTCCACCAGCGCTTACTTGGGTTTGGTGTTTATCGCCGTCGGGTTGCAATGGACGGGTTTTGCCCTGATGTTGCTGTTTGCCCACGCGATCGCCAAAGCGTTATTGTTCATGAGTATCGGTTCCATCATCATCACCACCAACAACCAAAACCTTACGGAAATGGGCGGTCTCTGGTCGCGGATGCCAGCGACCACCACTGCCTTTTTGGTCGGCAGCGCTGGATTAGTCGGACTCTTACCATTGGGAGGCTTTTGGGCGCTGCGCCTGGGGATTGATGACTTTTTCACAAACCAACCCTGGCTGGTAGCAGTCTTGCTCTTAGTTAACTGCCTGACCGCCGTAAATTTGACTCGCGTGTTTCGTCTGGTTTTCTTAGGCGAACCCCAGGCAAAAACTCGCAGGGCACCAGAGGTTCCTTGGCCGATGGCTGTGCCGATGGTGTCTTTGATCGTAGTCACACTGCTCGTCCCTGTGATGATGCAGCGCTTGTCACTGCTGCCTGATTGGGAATATCTCAACCAACAAGCGTTGCTGCTACTGGTGATTTCCGGCTTAATTGGCACAGTTCTAGGAAGCGTGATTTATCTACCCAGAACTTGGTCTAGATCCGTTCGGATTCCCTTCAGATTTCTGCAAGACTTGTTCGCCTACGACTTTTATATTGACCGACTTTACCGCGTGAGTGTGGTTTTTGCAGTTGACCGACTTTCCCGGTTAAATGCTTGGATCGATCGCTATGTAGTAGATGGATTCGTTAACTTGGTTGGCGTTGCCACAATTTTCAGTGGGCAAAGCTTAAAGTACAACGCTACAGGTCAGTCCCAGTTTTATTTACTCACCATCCTCGTAGGATTAAGCGTTTTAAGCATTCTCATACTCTGGCCCATTTTAAGTGTTTTGAGTTCCGAGTTGTCCTTAGGTAATTGGTAAGAAAGAATGGGTAATGGAATCCCCAATCCATTCCCTCTTACCCTTACGACCAACTACCAACTACCCATTAAAAATTACCCGTTCCCTAGTATGCTCAGTGCTTTGATTTGGTTGCCGGTAATAGGCGCTGCGATAATCGGGTTTCTGCCCGGAACCATGAACCCGCAAGTCCCCCGGAAAGTGGCTCTGGCTGTTATTAGTGGTGTCTTTATCTGGTCTATTTTCCTAGTGAGCCAGTTTCAATATACAGAGGGACTGTTACAGTTTTCTGAGTTTATCCCTTGGATTGACACCTTAGGATTGACCTACCATCTCGGTGTGGATGGCTTGTCTTTGCCTTTGCTCGTTTTAAATAGTCTTTTAACAGGAATAGCGCTTTACAGCACGAATGACTCTATTCAGAGACCTCGGTTCTATTACGCTCTAATTTTATTGTTGAATGGGGCTGTCTCTGGTGCCTTTTTAGCGCAGGATTTGCTGTTGTTTTTCCTCTTTTATGAGGTAGAACTGATTCCGCTGTATCTGTTGATTGCTATCTGGGGAGGACAACGGCGAGGCTACGCAGCCACAAAGTTTCTTATTTATACGGCAGTCTCTGGAATTCTAATTTTGGCATCTTTCTTTGGGTTAGTGCTACTCAGTGGTGCCTCGACGTTTGAATTTGAAAAATTGTATGCCCTGTCCCTACCCTTGGGAACACAATTTCTGCTGTTGGCAGGAATTTTGGTAGGCTTTGGCATCAAAATTCCTTTAGTTCCCTTCCACACCTGGTTGCCGGACGCTCACGTAGAAGCCTCAACGCCCGTTTCCGTCCTGTTGGCTGGTGTGTTGTTGAAGTTAGGAACCTATGGGTTACTGCGGTTTGGATTGGGTTTGTTTCCCGAAGCGTGGGCGGTTGTGGCACCTTGGTTGGCGACTTGGGCGGTCGTGAGCGCGTTGTATGGTGCATTCAATGCGATCGCTCAAAAAGATATGAAAAAAATGGTGGCTTATAGCTCCATTGCTCACATGAGTTACATCCTATTAGCCGCCGCCGCCGCCACCCCCCTAAGCCTGATGGGAGCCGTCTTCCAAATGATTGCCCACGGCTTAATTTCATCGCTCCTGTTTCTGGTGGTAGGTGTCGTTTACAACAAGACAGGCACCCGCGATATAGAAACTCTCAAGGGTTTGCTCAATCCAGAGCGCGGCTTGCCCCTAATTGGTAGCTTGATGATAGTCGGGGTCATGGCAAGTTCCGGGATTCCCGGCATGGTAGGTTTTATTTCAGAATTTTTGGTATTCCGGGGCAGTTTCCCCGTGTTTCCGGTTCAAACCCTCCTGTGTCTGGTGGGAACAGGTTTAACCGCCGTGTACTTTTTGCTTTTGGTTAACCGCGCCTTTTTCGGACGCCTGTCTGAAAAAGCTATGAATTTGCCACCCGTCCAGTGGAGCGATCGCTACCCGGCGATGCTTTTAGCAGTTCTGATTGTCATCCTGGGAATACAGCCTAACTGGATGGTGCGTTGGAGTGAATCCACGATGACAGCCATGCTCAACCGATCGAGTATGGTCGCGGAAGTTTCTCCGATTGCTAAATCGGTGGATATCAAAACCGAATAGACCGAATACCCCAACCTTCTTCCCGACCAGGGAAGCGGGAAAATGACTCCTCTCCCCTCTTAGGGAAGGAGTCGGGGGAGTCAATCAGCAGGCAGTTCTGAAAATATTTCCTCTTTTAATTTTTTCATACACATTTTACGGTTACGAATAAGTCTCATGCCAAGCACCGCTTTAAAATTCTCAAATCACCCTCTAGCCGCGTATATTAACCGGCTGCAATCTGGAAAAGCTTTACTTGAGGATACGCCAGAGAATGTATTAGAAGTTGTCGGCATTCTCAAAAGCTATGGAATCGTCCTGGATGCTTATTATAAAAATCTCCTCTACATTGCCGATCATCAATTCTTAGTGCTGTTTCCCTTCTTTAAATACTTCAATGGCGAGATTACTTTTAAGAAGTTGCTGCGCCATTGGTGGCACGACCGGATTAATTATGAGTACGCCGAGTACGTGATGAAGGTGATGCTATGGCACGGTGGCGGTAGTATGGATGCTTACTTAGATTCACCGGAGTTCTACCAGCACGCGAGAACCGCAATCGAAGCCAAAATTAAAACAAACTTGCCCATTAGAGGTCTGGACAAACTGTTTCCAGAGTTTTTGCTCGAACAAGTCCGTCAGCAAGTTTATTACAGCGCTCTCGGTCAATTCTGGGAGGTGATGAGCGAAATGTTTCTCACCTTATCTGACCGCTATGACCGAGGAGAAATCAAATCAATCCCTGATGTGGTAGAACATATCCTGGCGGGTTTGGTCGCAGCGGCGGCTTCGCCAATTACTTACTCAGTAAAAATTCAAGACAAGGTTTATGACATCATTCCCAAATCAGCCGGGTTAACCTTTTTACCTGATGTCGCTGTGCCCTATGTGGAAACGATTTTCTTTAGAGGGACGCCTTTCTTAGGAACGGTTTCCTATAATGCCCAGGCTCAGCAAATTTCTCCCGATCAAAGTAGATTTGAATACGGCGCTCTCTATGCCGATCCACTGCCGGTTGGCGGTGCTGGAATTCCACCGACGCAACTGATGCAAGATATGCGTCATTTTATACCCGAATATTTATACGATTTATACCGTCGCAGCCTTCGGGGAGAAGATGATTTGCGGGTGCAAATTTGCATCAGTTTCCAAAAGTCGATGTTTTGCGTGACCACTGCTGCAATTTTGGGACTGGCACCCCACCCCATTGACACCACCGATCCCTCTGAGCAAGCAGCGAATCAAGCTTATTTAGCGAAATGGATGGATCGGTTTATCACCTCGCGCTTAAATGACGTGAATGGTTAAAGAGTCGATTACTGGTTAATGTTGATTTGAGAAGTAGGGGCATGGTAGTTTCATGCCCTTACAGATATTTAAAACACGATCGACACAGCACTCAATTCACTCTTCGTTTTTGAAAACTTGTGTCGCGAGCAAAGCTAAGGCAACCGTACTAGCGATCGCACCCAACTGGAGAGCCGGATTCTTAGCCAGCCAGTCAGTAAAGCTCGGTATCACCAGATTGCTAAAATCTCCATCCACTCTAGTATCGTCGGGGACAGGCTCATAAAGGTTGTTGCGATCGCTTGGGGACTTCGGCTCATTGGTTCGTTGGGCTTGGAAGCCGATGAGTAGCAACAAGGTATCTGCCAGTTCCGGCGAGAGCCGCTGTAGTGCATCTAGCGCTCTCGCTGCATCCCCAACCAAGTAATCACGAGTGGGATGTTCGGCAACATAGAGGATTGCGTCTACGACCAGCCTGGGGTCGTAGTAGGGCGGTATCCCTGACGGCTTCACGCCTAGCTTGGTGAGACCATTGTTCCAAAAAGGTGTATTGATGACCGCTGGTTTTACACTCGTCACGCTGATGGGGATGCCCTCATGTTGTAGCTCGACGCGCATTGCTTCGAGGAATCCCTCAATCCCATGCTTGGCTGCGGAGTATGCACTTTGATAAGGGAGACTTCGCACGCCCTCCATTGAAGAAATGTGGATTAGCGCCCCCCGTCCCTCTCGCTTGAGATGGGGTAGCGCCGCCATTGCACCGTATACCTGCCCCATCAAGCTAACATCAATAACGCGCTTAAACTCTTCTGGTGTGGTGTTGTCGAATGTGGCAAAGATGCCCACGGCAGGGAGGTGTACCCAGGTATCGAGCCGCCCGTATACCTCTACGGTACGATCTGCGATCGCCTTCACCTGCTCGAATTCTGACACATCAGCTACCACAGCCGTTGCTTCACCACCAAGGGTACGAATCTCGTCCATCAAGGATGCTAGCTTCGACTCACTACGAGCTGAGACAACTAACTTTGCCCCTTTCTTGGCGAACTGAAGGGCTGTCTCGCGCCCGATGCCGCTGCTCGCCCCAACGACGGCAACAACCTGCTGATTGATTGGTTTTAGTTGCATTAATGCTACTCCTTAAAGTTTTTATGCCAAAGAATTCACCTTAAAGGTAAAGTTTTTCTAGAACGTTTGGTCTAATTGGAATCTACAAAATCAACTTTTCAATAATTACATCATACTAAGCAATAGAGAAACAAACATTGTACTTAAGCAGAGTTAAAAGCGCTCTGGATATTGTAAAAATCAAAAATTAGGATCTTGCCTGATTCCTCATCAGTTAAAAGGGGCATATTGGAAGCCGCGAGCGCTTGCTCAATCTACTGATAACTACTCAGACAAATTTATGTGCTTCTAAGCAGAATAATTACTATGCCTTCACTCAGCTTCTACCCAAAGCATGGTTTAGCATTAAGCTACGAAGTGCCCGTAGATACATAGAGCTTTAAATTCACGATGAATAAAGTTTTTTATTTGCAGGAATAATAAATTTTCATCCTATTTGTGGATTTTGCTAGTCTCATCTTTAGATATGTTGCATTTATAGGTATTCGCAGGATTCACATAAAGCATTATGGCTGATAAAACTAGGAAAGCAGACAACGAAGGCAATACACGCAAACAAGGAAATCTTTCAGATATACCCATTGAAGATACTGACCTAGTTTCAGATATCCCCGTAGAAGATACTGGCGAACCAATTATTTCAGATTTACCCCAGGCAATTACTGAATCCTTGGGAACGGGTGTTGCCCAAGAGCCAGGACTAGAAATTGGTGGGCGAACCATGCGCGATCGCATGGAGCAGTACACATCGGCTGGCCCAGAACTAACCGGAGGAGATATCGATGCTCGTTGGGATCAGGCGGAAGCGGTTGGTGACGAAGCAGTAGGGGGAACTGTTGCTACTCCCGATCAGAATGTTGTTGACGAACTCGGAGTTGCTGTTGGGCTTGATTATGACGACGGCGTATCTCTTCAGACAAACGATATTTTGGAGTCACGGGACGCTGGTCGATGGGAGTTAGACCCCATGTCTGCGGAAGATTATCCGGAGCATTGAGTATTGTGTGGAGCGCGATCGCATTTTCAGTGAGATTCCAGTAAACCCTTGCAATCAGGGAACTCCCAGAAAAAAATTATCAATCTAGATTAATCCTAACTAAGAGCAGTTTATGGCAACCCCAGATCCCGACACCAAACCAATAGACCTAGAAATCACTGGAAACATTGATACACCAGATACACCATCGATGCCAGCTCCAGATGCCTATGTTAATTTAGGCGATTCGGCAAGCAACCCGCTAATTATTTCGCCACTGTCGGAAGAAGCAGAAGCAAAGGACTATCAGGAAGAGACTGAAGATGCCGAACGCTCAACAGCAGCTAGTGAGGGAGAGTGACTTCTGTTGGCAGGGTTAAAAGAGCCGCTCCGAGTGCGACCACACCTGCCAAGGCACCCCACTTGAAAGCGGGATTTTTATCCAGCCAGTCGGTAACGCTCGGTATTGCTAAGTTGCTAAAATCTCCCTTAACTCGGTCATGGGCTGGGATAGATTCATAAAGATTGCTTGGCGCATCGTCTGACTTTGGCTCGTCGGTGCGCTGGAGTTTAAAGGCAACCCGCTGCAATATGGCATCTACCAGTCCAGGTGAAAGCCGTTGAAGCAAATCTAGCGTTCTAGCCGCATCCCCAACCAGGAAGTCACGAGTTGGATGTTCGGCAACGTAGAGAACCGCATCAGCCACTAAACTCGGTTCGTAAAAAGGCGGTAGGCTGGCTGGCTTCACACCTAACCTTGTGAGCGCATTGTTGTACAGAGGTGTGTTGACGGCGGCGGGTTTGACACTCGTGACGCTGATGGGGATTTTCTCATGTTGCAGTTCGACACGCAGGGCTTCGATGAATCCCTCCATACCGTGCTTTGCGGTGCAGTAGGAACTTTGAAGCGGGAGACTTCGCCTGCCCAAGACTGAAGACAGATGGATCAGCGCCCCTCGCCCCTCACGCTTGAGATGGGGGAGTGCCGCCATTGCACCGTATGCTTGCCCAATCAGTCCGACATCAATAACCCGCTTGAACTCTTCTGGTTTTGTCTTATCGAAAGCGGCATAAACGGCAATCGCGGGGCAATGCACCCAGGTATCGAGTCGCCCGTACACCTCTACAGTACGGTCTGCGATCGCTTTGACCTGCTCGAATACCGTCACATCGGCAACGATAGCAGTTGCCTCACCACCAAAGCTTTGAATCTCTTCCACCAAGGATGCTAGCTTCGACTCACTGCGAGCGGAAACTACCACCTTTGCCCCTTTCTTGGCAAATTGGAGGGCTGTTTCCCGCCCGATGCCGCTGCTCGCTCCCACGACTGCAACGACCTGCTGATTGATTGGCTTCAGTTGCATCAATGCTACTCCTTAAAGTCCTCATTAAAAATTCTTCACCTCTGGAGGTGAAGTCAATCTAGAAATGCTTGATTTAATTGAAATCTACGAGTTCAACTTCTACCCAATAAATAAGCCAGAGCAAGCGTGCCTACATCAGCCGCAGGGTTGACAGTTTTCTAAGCAGCAACTCCAGCGAGAAACTGGCTCAACTGGGCACTGAAAATTTCCGGGCGTTCGACATGGGGTAAGTGACCGCAGTCAGGGATTAAGGCAAGGTGCCCTTGCTTGAGGCGGCTAACCGCGTCGTGAGCTTGCTCTTTTGGCAGAACCAAATCCTCCGTCCCCCAGACGATAAGAGTCGGCATCGGTAACTCTCCTAAAGAGTCGAGAAACACTTGATGCTGTCCAAATACATTCAGCTGGGCGCGCAGGGAGGTCAGAGTAGCTTGAAGAAAACCGGGCATCTGAGACATTCGCTCTTGCTCTGCTATCCACACCGCGGGAGCCTGCGCGGGGTGGGCGAAAAACAGTGTCGCCCGTAACCAAGACCGCATCTTAGCACCAAGAGGCGTTTGGCACCCAACGATCGCTACATCCCCATACCCAGGTAAAGTTAACTGGGACAGTAACGGGGTGACAGCGTAACCAAGCCCAGAACTATCTACCAGCACCAAAGCTGCGACTTGTCCGGGACGGGATAGGGCAAAGCGTAACGCAACTTGACCGCCTAGGGAGTTGCCCACTAGCACCGCCCGCTCAATTCCCAGCGCGTCCAGAAAATCAACCAAGAACTGCTTAAGAAACTCTGGCGTGTACTCAAGGGATGGTTTGGCACTATCACCAAAACCGGGAAAGTCCGGCGCATAGACGCGATAGGTAGCTCCCAGGTTGGGAAGCACCCAAGACCAATCAAGAGCGCTGGCACTATCTCCATGTAGCAGCACTAACGGTAGACCATCATCGCCTGCTTTAAAGTACCGGATGCTTAAACCGCTTACATTGATTCGCCGCTCTTCAACCTCTGTTTTCACGCTTGGCTCCAATCCCATCTAAATAATGAAGTTTAATTATTAGTGTTGAATGTTCATTCAACCCAATGCGATCGCTATCGCCCTTAAGTGTGATGAGCGCCGTTGACTCTCACAACTTCGCCAGTGACGTAGCTGCTTGCGCTCGGTGAAAGCAGGAATGCAACTGCCCAAGCAACTTCCTCCGGTTTACCGAAGCGACGAAGCGGAATCTCGGACACAATGCGCTCTTTCACCTTATCTGGCACCGACTTAACCATATCAGTCTCAATAAATCCCGGTGATACAGCGTTGACTCGTACCCCATAACGAGCCGCCTCTAAAGCGAGGGACTTGGTTAAACCAATCACAGCCGCCTTGGTTGCGGCGTAGTTCGTTTGACCGATGTTTCCCCGCTCACCCGAAATCGAGCTAATGCAAACCACAGAGCCTTCTTTCCGCTCGTACATCTTGGGGATAACGGGCATCAGCGTGTTGTACACTCCTTTCAAGTTAGTGTCAATTACGGCATCCCAGTCTTGGGTCGTCAGTTTGGGAAAAAAGTTGTCTTGGGTAATCCCCGCATTCGCTACAATCCCGTAAATTGACCCTAGTTTCTCTTCAACCTGTTCTGCTACTGCTTCCATCGCTGCCTTGTCGGTTACATCAGCTGGAATTGCGATCGCTTTATGCTGACCATTGGTAGCGCTGCGGTGGGTGTAAGCTACCTTAGCTCCCAGCTCCTCCAAGAGACTGACGATAGCGGCTCCTATCCCTCGATTACCACCCGTTACCAAAACGACTTTATCTTCCAGTCCCAAAGACACCATGAGCCACTTTCACCCCTATTTCTATTACTGATTCCAGTGTCTTCGCCGCTTAGCGCCAATATTTGCAGTTGTAGGTTGGGAGGATGGATTTATTAACGCCCAATTTCCTACGTAGGGGCATGGCATTGCCATGCCCCTACAAATCGCGAATTGTGTATGTAATCAGTACAGCAAGATGCTGACTTTTATTGCAATTAGGCTGACATTTCTTGCTGAATCTTGCTCTTGGCAGCTTTGAATTCAGTAGCCATTTGCTCTTTCTGCTCAGTGCTACAATTTTTGTCAATTGCCGTGAACATCGTAAATTCTTCTTGGCGAATGTGGTCGCCAACCACTTCCATTAGGTCTTTAATTTTTGATCTGAAATGGTCGGCATTAGCAGGGTCAATCGCCTTAATTTCATCGAGCATCTGCTTCATTTGCGCTTGCTCGTCGTAAAGCTCTTGAGTATTGTCATCGCCGTAGAACGAGCGTACTTTCGGGTACACGACTTCTTCTTCCGCTTGAGCGTGTGTTAATAAATCTTTGTAGATTTGCCCGAAATACTCTTGGAGCTTTTGAGGATCTTTCGTCGCCCCAACTTCAGTGAAAAGTGTATTCACTTTCTCATGATCCAGCCGGATAAGGGTCTGGATATTCATATCTTGCTTGTCAGTGTTTTGCGTAACCACACTGCCAGCTACACCCGATAGGGCAGCAACTGCATCTTGCACCCTTGCCCAGAGTCCCTGATGCGCGTCTTGACCAGTCATTTCGCGGACTCCCACCTGTTCGAGCATCCCCTTGAGCTGTTCTTGGTGAGCGCGACCCTCGAAGTTAACAGTATTGAGAGGCCCAATTGCCAGTTCAATATCAGCCCCTACAACTTGAGCGGCTTTGTGGATCATGATTCCACTCATGGCTTGACCATGCTTTATCAGTTCGTGGTGAATGAGTTTTTGATAATAGGTAAACTCATCACCTGACATCATCTGCTCAAACTGCGGAATAAATATCTTGGTTGCAGCACTCGGTTCAGATTGAATGCCGTATTGAACGATTACAGTGTCTATGATGCCCAGGTGTTTCTGGTCATCAGAAAGCATATTTTGCAGACGCTCGCGGACATCTTCATAAGGGCAAGAATCTATGAGTTTTTGCTCGTTAGAGATGATTAAATTTAGAAAGGCTTTCAAGTCTGCCAATCTTTCAGAGATCGCCATCCGCTTTGTATCGTCTATTGTTGTAACCATGCTTTGTTATCCTGTAGGAAAATAGTTTGATTGATACCCGTTTCACGGCAAAGGTAATGTAGCTCAATACGAGTTACCCAAATATTACTCAGAGAGTTTTTAGAGGCGTTGTTCACGCCTTGCTTTGAGAACCCGAACGAACACCACTACCTTAGTTCTGGAAATGGGTTATTTCAAGCGAAAAAAACCTTGAATATCTTGATTTTGTCGTTGATCCAGTTCTCTTCCACCTAGCCCAGGTTAGATGTTTTGGTTTAGTCCACGAAAAGCTGAGTTGAGTTACTGAACCAAGAATTCTACGGCTATACGTTGTAAAAGCCTTGGAAGTGTCAATTATCAAAGCCGCTCAATTGCGATCGCAGTTCCGCCACCAGTTCCATGACACACCGATGCCAGTCCCATCTGTCCATTTCGCTCCTGTAAGGCGTTGAGCAGCGTGACGATAATTCGCGCCCCCGACGCACCGATGGGATGCCCCAGCGCGATCGCTCCTCCATAGACATTCAGCTTCTCGTAAGGAATGCCCAGCTTCCGGTTGAACAGCACGCTACTCAGAGCAAAAGCCTCGTTGTTCTCGAACAAGTCAAAATCGTAGATTCTCATCTTGAGCTTGTCTAAAAGCTTGTTGACTGCCAGAATCGGAACCTCTGGGAAGCGCCAAGTTTCTCCACCTATCGACGCTCCCCCAAGGATACGGGCTAAGGGTTTGAGGTTATAGCGTTCTACCGCCATTTTGCTTGCCAAAACTAAAGCTGCGGCTCCATCGGATATCTGACTGCTGTTTCCAGCCGTGAACACCCCATCTTCCCGAAAAGCCGGCTTTAGCTTGGCAAGGCTCTGCAAGGTGGTTTCGGGGCGAATTCCCTCATCTTTGTCCACGAGTTGCAAACCTTTTTTCCCCTCTATTCTTATTGGTGCAATCTCCTTGTTGAACCAGCCGTTCTCGGTTGCGATCGCTGCCCTAGCTTGTGAATATAGCGCTACTTCGTCTAAATCCTTCCGCGTCACTTGGTAAGCTGCTGCCAGCCGCTCAGCTTGCTCTCCCATCGTTTCGCCGGTCGTGGAATCGGTAAGACCGTCGTAAAGTAAAATATCGCTGAGTTGCTCTGGCGCACCCAGTAGCATTTTATACCCCCATCTGGCTCGATGCGACAGGAAAAACCCTGCCTGGGACATGGATTCCATGCCGCCAGCAAGTATGATTTCCGCTTCGCCAGAGCGGATAGCGGTGGCGGCGTTCATCACGCTCATCATGCCCGATGAACACACCATATCCACTGCATACCCGTTGACCGTCTGGGGAATCCCAGTTTTGAAAGCTGCTTGACGGGGCAAAGACTGCCCGTGTCCCGCTCTGAGGACGTTACCAAAGATATAGAGGTCTAAATCTTCCCCCGAAACTTCCGCCCGATCCAACGCTGCTTGCATGACGTGGGCACCTAATTCTACTGGGGAAAAACCCGCTAACGCACCTCCGAACCGACCGAGCGGTGTCCGTACTGCCGAGACAATATAGGCTTCTTGCATACATCCTCATTATTTTTTACAATGTCAGGTCTTGTAACTTTACTAACTTAAGGCGGGATATTTCTTGAGGTTACTTTCATTAGTTGCAGGAAGGTTTCACCATTTACAATAAAGTCGAACTAAAGCCAGCCATTGTGATAGCTTCCCGCAAATAAATTAACCCCTATTCTGCGACAGAGGGATTTTTCCCAAGACCGTAACGCCGAAATTCAAAAGACGCTTTTTTGTAAATTATATTTACAATTAACTTAAAAAATTTAGTTTATTTATAAATCATCCATTAGAGCTAAGCACCAATTATTATTTGATTAAGATAGTGGACAACTCATCGGTATTCCATAAGAAAGTAACAGGAGTAACACTAATGGATTGGGCAAATAATTTTGAGCAGTTTACCAGACAGTTAAGCGAGTTGCAGAGTGGTATTCTCAAGAGCTGGACTTCTACCATGCCGACTATGCAAGGTTTCAATACACCCAGTTACCGCGAGAATTTCGAGAAAATTTTGAAATTTCAGGAAGAAGTGCTGGCAAGTTCTCTGCAATTTCAGGCTTTGCTGGCTCGTCTGTCAATCGAAACTCAGAAGCAATTGTGGGAGGGATATTTTAATACGATCCGGAGTACACAAAGCCAAAAATCTGAGTGACTATTAGAGTTGTTTTTGAGATACGAGTGGTTTCAGTTTTTTTAGAGTTTGTTTGTAAAACAATTTACTTTGCAAACATCCTCTAAGGATTAATAAAGCTCGCCAATGTATTTCTTGGGAGCTTTTTTTACTATAAAACAGTTTTGGAAAAAAGTTTTATAGTCGCTTCTTATCATCAAAGCTTTCAATCTAGTAAACAAGCCACAAACCAAAATAAACCTGCTAATTTATTTAATCCTCTACCTACAGAAAGGACATAATGTTAAGCAAGCTTGTACTTTTGAATACAAAGGCCGAAGCTGAACTTTGGAAAGATTTCCTAAAGTCCAGTTACCCGACAAGTAAACTGCGCGATCGCTCAATGTAGAATGATGCCAAGAAGGTTTTGACCGATTCCTCCTCACGCCTCTTGCCATCATGGATTTTAGCCAATTGCTTGTTAGAAAAATAGACGCGATCGCCAAAAACTGGGTTGAAGCAGTCCGCTTGGATAGGCAGATTTCCAGCACTGACGATTTACCCAGATCGGCGATCCGGAATCATATTCCTGATGTGCTAAAAGCGATGGCAACTGTACTTTCCCGCTCCCAAGAAAACGATATTCAGTCCATCGTCCAGAACAGTTTGCATCATGGTGTTCTGCGGGCTGAACAAGGTTTCGCTACCACTGAAATTGCGCGAGAGTATCGTCTACTGCGCCAGACGATCTTTTCCACTTTAGAGGCAGATTTACTAGAGGGTACGGTTCCGGAAGTGATGCGAACCTACAATGCAATTGACGCGACCATCGACGAAGCGATCGCCCAATGCTTCAAAAGTTATGTAGAGGAGCGATTGCAAGAACTACAGCAGGTGCAAAGTCAGGTAGAGTTAACCAATCAAGAACTCACTCGCTTGGTAAAAGCGAATCAGGATAATCTCTCTCAACTAGCCCACGAACTGAAAAATCCTCTGAATTCAATTATTGGCTACTCGGAGCTGATGTTACGCTCTTCACGAAAGAATGTTGAAGTTCAAGACAATTTCCCGAATCTGGAACACATTGAGCGCGTGCTACGCAATAGCAGGCACTTACTGCGCCTGATCAACGATACCCTGGAAATTTCCCGGTATTCAGCAGGGAAGATAGAACTGCACCCAGAACTAATAGATGTACGCTCTTTAATCAACAATGTAGTTGAAATGTTGGAGCCTTTGGCAGCAGCCAAAGAGCTACAAATGGTGGTTGATTGTGATTCGGCTAGTGCCGATAGTTCTGCTGCACGCGCTCCTGAAAAAGTGCTGACAGACGCCTTGCGATTGCAGCAAATTGTCACGAATCTTTTAAGCAACGCAATTCGCTACACAGAGACAGGAAGTGTCCAATTAACGTGTCAGATGTTATCTGATAACCGCTGGTCTATTGCAGTGAGCGACACTGGTATTGGCATTGCTCCTGAAGACCAGGCGCGGGTTTTTGACCCCTTCTTTCAAGCTGGAACTCGCGATCGCATGCCCGATAGCACTGGCTTAGGTTTGGCAATTGTCGCCCAACTGGTAAACCTAATGCAAGGCAAAATCGAGCTGGTATCCCAGGTTGGCGTTGGCTCCACCTTCACCGTCATCTTGCCCCTAGAAGTGAAAACCCTGGAATCAATTTCTTGAATTTTGGTTTTATCTGGTTTTTGTTTTAACTGTATAATTCTTGAAATTATTGAGAAGGATTAACGATACTTTTCAATCGCAAAGATGCTTTAATTCTTGCCATTAACTCCTCAAAATCAATCGGCTTCCGAATGAAGTCATTCGCTCCTAACTCTAATCCTTGAGGGATATTAGCACTCTCACTTGCCGTAATCATCAGAATCGGAATAAAAGGGAGTTGCGGATTTTCCCGAATCCGCCGAGTTACTTCATAACCATCCATTCCTGGCATCATGGCATCCATCAACACTAAATCCGGTGGCGATGCTTCTATCTTGGCTAACGCTGACTTACCATTTCTAGCGCTATCAATCTCATACCCTTCTTCCGCCAAAATCTCCTCTAGGAGGGATACATTATCCTCTAGATCATCTACCAATAAAATGCGTTTAGCTTGAGATTGAGACGATACCATAAAATCGACCCTCCATTTGGGGAAAGATGCTTATAAAAGCTTTTAAATTTTCCAATCTTTTAAATAATAGTTATTTGCTTACTAGCTAACCTCTTACCTAAGGGGAGTTTCACTTAAACCAACGAAAAATCGTGAGAAGAAAAAGAAATCTAAATGTTAAGCCAATTTGTAATTTTGAATACAAAAAGAGATGAAGTGTAACATTTTATAACTACCTCCAGCGTCAGAGGTAGGCATCAAACCGATTCGTGAAAATGGTAAGCAATTTATTCGAGTATCAGCATCGGCAGCATTGGGCGCGATTGCTGCCGAATTGGATGCAGACTGCGTATTCTATTCGTCGGTTGAAAACTCCGTGCAAGCTGATGCGACCGTCAACGCATACGTTATCGAGGATTGCGCTTCATGGAGCCACAACAACTAAGTCAGGAACTGCGGAAAGGACAAAACCCTCACATGAGCCGTCGCCGAGCGATTATCGGCTTGTCTATGCTAGGGGGTTCGATGGGACAGCTCGTTACCCTATATCAGACCGGGATTATTAGCCATCTACCCGATCCTCCCGGACAAACGCTTTTCGATGCAGACCGCGTTGACGCATCTAACTATGCTTACAGCCGATTTAACTCACCCGATGGCCCGATAATGGTCCTTACTTACGCCATCACCGCTTGGCTGGCGGCTGCGGGTGGTCTCGATCGCGCTAGACGCAACCCGCTCTTACCCATTGCAATGGGTATCAAGATCCTGATTGACGTGGTGACTAATCTTGAGCTAGCTCGTGAAGAGTGGAGCGAGAACAAAGCCTTTTGCGAGTACTGCCAGGTGGCGACGGTTTGCTCGTTAACGTCTCTAGTGCTGGCAGCGCCTGAAGTGATTGCCGCTACTCGCGCCTTGCTGGGACAGGGCGACAAGAACACCGCAGACGACGCACAGTAAACGATACCAGGAAAGCGCGAAGCACCCTCAATTCCTTGCTTAGGGGCATGGCAGTATGCCCCTACATGAATGATCGGTAAGGGATAAATTAAGTTGGTTGTTGCGATTGGTGAGCGAGAAGTGCGCGATTCTCTTTCGGAGACGCTACGCGATCGCTTGGACAATCCCGAAGATTTCGAGCGGATTCAGCAGACGGTGGAAATGTTCAAGGATGTTTTGCCGGAATTGATTGTACAGGATGCCCTATTTCATAGGGGTCTGGCAAATCTTAAACCCGTCACTAAACTTTGACCGGAATTGAGGAGATTTCATCAGATAGTGGTTGAGCGATCGCTGATTTAAGGCGTTAAACGAGCAGTGGATACGATTGGTTAAGCCTGTAATGCTTATAGAAAGAGCATTACAGGCTTAGTTTTGTCTTCTCCTCCTGAGAAGAGAATTTTGCCTAGATTGACCAACAATCAGACAGTTGCTCTTAGCGACCATTTTTCCCCTGCTAGACAAAGGCGAGTTTCGATAAGCTGGAAGAAACGAACAAGCGCAAGCAGCCTATAAGTTTTTGCTGTTAGCAGTCACAAGAGGATACCACTTACTATTTTTACCATTCATAAACGACTGGACTTGAGTGAGTAGATGCGTTCTACTCTCGCTAAAAATCATGAATTCCGCAAGGTAATCGCCTTTAGTCAAGGAAGATAAGTGATAAAGCCTGAGATCGTCGTCATTGGAGCATCGGCGGGAGGGATGGAAGCCCTGAAAAAGCTCCTTGCTCAACTCCCCTCCAATTTTCCCGGTGCTATTTTTATTGTTTGGCATATTGCCCCAGCGTATCCAAGTGTTTTGCCCCAAATTCTGGATCGGGTTTGCTCGCTGCCAGTCGCCCATGCAATTGACAAAGAGGCAATCAAACCGGGACGGGTTTATGTTGCTCCCCCCGATCACCATCTGCTTGTCGAATCGGGGTATGTCCGAGTCACGAAGGGCCCGAAAGAAAATCGCTTTCGTCCCTCGATTGACGTCTTATTCCGCTCTGCCGCCCGGAGCTATGGAAATCAAGCGATCGGGGTGGTTCTTACTGGAATGCTTGATGATGGGGCATCTGGGCTGTACGCAGTGAAGGAGCAAGGCGGGAAAGCGATTGTCCAAGACCCTTTTGATGCACTTCACGCCTCCATGCCTATCCAAGCGATGAAAGCGGTAGAGGTTGATTGGTGCGTCCCCGTCGCAGAAATGGGCGCTTTATTGATTGAGATGACAAACGAAGCCGTCGAGAAGAAAGGAGGACATCTGGTGTCTGAGCAGATGGACATTGAAGTCAAAGTAGCGCGGGAAGACAATGCTTTTGAGAGCGGCATCATGAAGCTTGGGAAGCTCTCTCCCTATACCTGTCCAGAGTGCCACGGGATGCTTCTGCAACTGAAAGAAGGCAACATTATCCGGTTCCGTTGCCATACAGGACATGCCTATTCCCTAAATTCTCTGCTTGTAGAAGTAACGGAGTCTATTGAAGCCTCACTTTGGAAAACACTTCGCGGGATCGAGGAGAGCGAAATGTTAATGAGCCACATGGCTAAACATCTGGGCGAAACGAACGATAGTGAGATGGCGGAACGCTTTTTGCAAAAATCCGAACAAGCAAATAGGCGAGCTAGCCTAGTTAGGCAGGCGGTGATGAGCCACGAAACCCTAAGTCAGGAGAAGATAATTAACCTGGATGGGTATGAGTAGCGACCAACCAAAAGCTTACAAATCGCCCAAGTTTGCCAAAAATCGACACGATTAAATCACCGCCCTATCTACAATTCACTGAGATATTGAATCAGGCAAATAACTTTTGAACCGCCATCCTTCAGGCTACCGCCCGCGATCGCAGTACTGAAAAATACGCTAGGCACCTTTTGAACTATCGAGTCTACCTCCACGGCTACTGCTCAGGCTACTGCTCAGACGTTCCCGACTCAATCCGTGCCCCTAGCTGAAGAATCCGTCCGAGATCGTCAGCGTTTCGCCAAGTTTCCAGTATCTTGCCGTCAGCAATCCAATGAATGAACGTAGCCGTGAATGTCTGAGGCTGACCGCGACCGGGTATACCAAGGAAACTGTCTTGGACACAGGTGTTGATCGCACGCACGGCAACTTTGTCACCCTCAGCAATTACGTCTTCAATCGTCCATTTCTGCTCGATAGGACCCATTGTCCGAAAGAGTTCGCGAACCCCGTCCGGTCCAGGGATAAGCTCTGGCGGACCACCATGCATCCTCCAAGTCGGGGCAGTCATCTCGCAGATATCCTCAATCTTGTGTTCGTTGATGAGTTCAAACCAGCGCCGAGCAATTATTTTGTTGTCCTCGATAGAAGACATCGCTGCCCCTCCTAAGAGTGAGATTAGAAACTGAATGCTACACACCCATGCAAACCCTAACAGCTACCTTCCGCGATCGCTTATGAATTTTGCAACACAATCAATCAAGTAATCCTCCGTAATGAATCTAACAATCAGAAAAGAAGTTACTTCTGATGTGGCGGACATCAAAGCATTGACAACTGCCGCATTTCTCAATGCCCCCCATACTAGCCACACTGAGCAGTTGATTGTTGATGCCTTGCGTAACTCAGGGAACTTGACAGTTTCTCTCGTTGCCGAGGTGAATGGACAAATCGTTGGTCATGTTGCTGTGTCCCCGGTTTCCATTTCCGATGGGAGTCAGGATTGGTATGGACTCGGTCCGATCTCTGTCGCTCCGGAACATCAAGGCATTGGAATCGGGTCACAGCTTATGAAGCAGGCGTTGACTACTCTACGGGAGCTTGGTGCAGGTGGATGTGTATTGCTTGGCGAACCAAAATACTACAACCGTTTTGGTTTCAAGAGCCAGCCAAATCTCGTTCTCCCCGATGTCCCACCTGAATACTTCCAAGCGATTTCGTTCGGCGCACGGATACCCAGTGGAGTTGTCTCATTCCATGAGTCATTTAGCGTACAGGGCTAACACCGCTATTACAAGATCCAGCTCTCGTGTGCCTCTAGCAAGATGTTATGAAATTTTCCTTGCGTTTGAATTTGCTCATAGCTATATGCACTTAAGCAATCGGTGACAGCCAAGGAGAACAGATGTCAGAAAGTACGCCAAACTCAGAAATGCTATATCGAACTCTCGGCAGTACAGGAGAGCGCGTTTCTGCGATCGGACTCGGTGGCTGGCACATCGGATTGAAGAACGTTGATGAGCAACTGGGTATCCGGATTGTTCGCGCTGCGATCGATCGTGGCATCACTTTTATGGATAACAGTTGGGATTACAACGGCGGAGTCAGCGAGATTCGCATGGGGAAAGCGTTGCGCGATGGCTACCGAGACAAAGTATTCCTGATGACGAAAATTGACGGTCGCTCCAAGAAAGAAGCTGCAAGACAGCTAGACGAATCACTGGAACGTCTGCAAGTTGATTGCATCGATCTCGTCCAGCACCACGAAATCCTCCGGTTCGAGGACCCGCATCGAGTTTTCGACCCAGAAGGGGCAAATGCCGCTTTGATAGAGGCGAGGGAAGCTGGCAAAGTCCGATATATTGGCTTCACCGGGCACAAAGACCCCCAGATTCATCTGCATATGCTGGAAGTTGCAGCCAGCTATGGGTTTAAGTTTGATGCGGCTCAGTTGCCGCTGAATGTGATGGATGCCCACTACCGAAGCTTTGCGAAGTTGGTTGTGCCAGAACTGGTTAAACAGGACATCGGCATTCTGGGGATGAAAAGCATGGCAAACGGGATTCTGTTACGGTCAAATACGGTAACGCCAATTGAGTGTCTGCACTATGCATTGAATCTGCCGACATCGGTTGTGATTACGGGAATTGACAGCATGGAGATTCTGGATCAGGCGTTTGAGGCGGTGCGGACATTTCAGCCAATGAATGACGAGCAGGTGCGATCGCTTTTAGCAAAAACGGCAGAAGCCGCATCGCGCGGCGAGTTTGAGCCATTCAAAACTTCATCAATTTTCGACAGCACTGCCCAGCATCTAGATTGGCTGGGAGAGGAACCACAGCGCATTCAGCAATTGATGCCAACGTGATCGAAGACGCGATCGCAAGTTTATTGCTATTTCTCAAGATCGCAACCCTACATCTGTTTCAGTAATGCAGACAATTTTGTGCCTAGCCACTCCTGTTCAACGAGCCGTAATCTGGAGCCAATCATATAGTCTTGATAACAGGTACGGATGATACACAACCGCTCATGTTGATAGCGCAATAGCACCACATACCTCTCATCGAACAGTTCGATACGAAGAACATCGGACAGGGGTAGGTGTACCCAACGTCGGCGAAATGGGGTAAACAGTTGTAATCGCAACGCTTGAGGATCGATGACAATCTCTACAACCGTCTATTGCAAATGATAGCTTTTAGATCGACTTTCATCAAAGCAGCTATTTTACACACCTTCCTAGAAGAATCACAATTTGCTTGATGGCAAGTCTTGCTTCTCGCTCAAATAAATAGCAAATGTTAACTCTAATTGTGCTTTATCATACTTTTTGGCTAATTACCCAGTAATATCTCCTATTAAATTAGTCATAGAGCCAGTCCTAACCGGAGATAGAAAACCCTTAAGAAACTAAAGAATATCCTAGTAGAATAGCCTGATTTATAAGGTGCAGTTTATGACAATAGAAAATCCTCAAGACAATCGGCAAGATGAGGTTAAATATGACCCTCAAGATAATCCTGGAAGCGAAACAACTGTACCAACCACAGAAGAGGGTGACACTCCGCTTGATGAGAGATATCGTATGACGAGTCAACAAGCCGATTCTGAAACCAGTCCCGGTGCGGAACCTGAAGCTCCAGGAGCTTCTCCTAAGGTGGTAGGCGCTCCGAATCAAGGAACTGATTCTCGTTAAAAAGATTAAAGATTCCTGAAAATTAGGCAAGTCTTTGATGAAAATGAACTGCTCGGCTCGGTTCTATCCCGCTGCTCCAAGGATTCTGGGTTGAGAGCTAGATTTAGCGATCGCAAAACCAAACACGTATGCGATCTCAGCTAACTTTGTAGGTTGGGTTGAGGGAAGAAACCCAACTCAAGGTTTGTCTGTTGAGTTTCGCCGCTCTATACAACGAACTGAAGTGCTAGTTGCTCTGACTGAAATGCTGCTTCTGGCTTGTGTATTTCGCCCTAGTTGTGGCTGATGGCGATCGCGAGTGAAGCTAGTGGAAGGGGAGAGGTTGATACCACAATAATTGTTCTAAGAGATTCACCGAGAAATTAGAAAAGAGTAATGCATCCATGCCGAATCAAGCACGTGAGCCAAATCAAGAAGTTGGCGCATCTCAACAGGCTCAAGTTTTTGCATTCTCCGATGCAGGTGGAAGTGCTGTTTTAGATGCAAACATTGCAGCAGGAGTCAGCACAAACCCAGAGGGAGAAGCGATCGCTCATCCCATTGCTTCTAATTTCTCATCCACAACCAGGACCACAGGCGATGCCAAAACTGCTGGAGCTTCAACGATTGCAGGCTCTTATGCGGCAGATGGCGAGCAGTCGGAAAAAGGTCGCGTTAATCTTCACAACAATCCCGACGTACCTGGTAGCGATGCTCAAGGAACGCTACCCGATACTGACCCAATTCAACTTCCGATCGATCCTGAAGTCAACCATCCGGAATAAAAGTTCGGGCTTTTCTTCCAAATTTTATCAGTAAATAAGGATGCTTTTTCTTGTGCCGATATTAACAGTTGAACGTTACAAATCGAATCTTTAGATATAGGTAGAATGCAATCCTAACGGTAGACAATACTAGCAAATCTACTCGATAGCATGAAATCAAAACAACGTCATTGAGAACGATTCACTATGAAAAACTCAACCATCAATACTGCTAAAACCCCTACGGTCGCTCCAGCATATAACGGTTCCGATCGCAATGCCTGGATTTTTGGCTGGAACCCACAGCAAGAGCTATGGAACGGTCGCCTAGCAATGCTGGGTTTTGTTGCCTATCTTCTTTGGGATATGGCTGGTTATAGCGTTCTTCGGGATGTACTCCACCTGGTTCGCTAGAAGTTGAATGGTCAGTTAGAAGCTGTCTGTATTTCTCCAACAGCAGCAAAACACTTGTTTAGCCCACACCCAAAATTTTAAAAAACCAAAATACTGCCATGCAAACATCAACATCGCAAACATCAACATCTTCAGTTTCTTCAATTCGTTACGCTGCTCTAATCCTAGGTCTCCTTTTCTTGTCACTTGGCTTAGCTGGATTTATGCCTGGTTTTGTCACTCCTTCTGAGAACTTTACCTCCGAACCAGGTTTCGGCTATATATTCGGAGTATTCCCCACCAACTATTTTCATAATGCAATTGGCGTTTTAGTGGGTGTTTGGGGAATTGCAGCATTTACTAGCATAAGCGGATCAATTGTGTTCAATCGCATCTTCGCTATCCTTTATGCAGCAGGTGCTATTTTAGGATTGCTGCCCTTTGCAAATACCCTGTTTGGGCTTACACCACTTTTTGGAAATAATATCTGGCTCAATGCTCTAACTGCTGCGATCGCTTTCTACTTCGGATTTATGAAGTCAGCAGAAATCGCTATGCCAAATTCATCGAATGCTCAACCTAGCGCGTAACCAGAATACCTTCTCGAAGTAGAGATAGTGTTCTAATGCTTATGGCTGGAAATTATTTCATCTGCCCTCCTTGGCTCTGATTCTGTAATGCAAAAGTAGTCCTTGTGGGACTACTTTTTTTGCGCTCGTTTCAGTATCAATGCAAGAGATAACTTTACGTCCTTGAATCACTCAACTGACGATCGCGCAACGTGTAACTTTAAGAAAGCCCCCGATAACAACGAGGGTTCTGAGTATAAAGTTGCACAGGACGTTAATTAATCTCTGCGTGAGGAGAAAAAGCTATCATGAGTCGTTCCCCACTCTTCGACAACTTAGCACGTGCTATCCGCATTGCTCGCTATTGCCAAGAGCAAAATATCTCCACCAACGCGGGAATTGAGCGAATCGCATCTTTAGAGGCATTGATGGCGGTACGGCGCACGAATCGGCGCGAATTTCTTACTGATATGGGCAAGCTGAGTGCGATCGGCGCGACAATAGGAGTAGGCTCAGGATTGCTTCACCGTACCCTCGCAGCTCCTGTACCAGCAGATGTAAAAGTTGGAATTGTGGGGGCTGGTTTAGCCGGACTTGCTTGCGGGTACGAACTGAAGAAAAACGGGATTAACGCTACCGTATTTGAAGCAAGCAATAGAACTGGCGGTCGCTGTTATTCTCTGGGAGGCGATTTTGCTGGGAGTGTTAATTTTCCCGGTCAGGTTGTGGAAAGAGGCGGCGAGTTTATTGACAACTTGCACAAGACAATGCTGGGATACGTGCGGGAGTTTAACCTCAAGACAGAAGATTTATCAAAACAGCCAGGAGAAGTTTTTTACTATTTCAACGGTCAGCGCTATTCAGAGTCAGCAGTTGTGGATGAATTCCGCAATTTTGTTGCCGCTATGCGTACCGACTTGCGATCGCTTTCTGCACAGCCAACCGCCGACAATTATACTGATGCTGACAAAAAGCTCGACTTGCTCAGTCTGCGGGACTATCTAGATAGTCGTAATGCTGGAAACCTAATTAAAGGTGTTATCAAAGCTGCTTATACTGCCGAGTACGGTTTAGAAATTGACCAGCAAAGCAGCCTCAATTTTCTCTTTTTCATTCACGCCGACAAGCGCTCGAAGTTTACACCCTTTGGTGTCTTCAGCGACGAGCGCTATCACGTTATTGGCGGCAACCAGCAAATTGTTGAAGGTCTGCGTAACCGACTGCAAGGACAAATTAACTATAACAAGCAGTTAGTAGGAGTTCGTTTTGATAGTGCAGGCAAAGTAGAATTAACATTTAATGATGCCTCATCTGCCAAATATGATGCAGTTGTCTTTGCGATTCCCTTCTCAACTTTGCGCCAAGTTGATTTAAAAGGTCTTCAACTGCCTGCCGAGAAACTATTTGCGATTAATAATTTGCGCTATGGAACCAACGCTAAGATGATGCTTGGCTTTAATAGTCGCCCTTGGGTTGCCCTTGGTAGTGACGGCTCATCCTATTCAGATTTATCAAATCATCAAAACACTTGGGAAACAAACCCACAAAATGCAACTAATAATAGAGCAGTGCTGACCGACTACTCTGGTGGAAATCGAGGCAAAAACATTAATCCTAATCAAGTTCAGCAGGAAGCAGGGGCTTTTCTCAACGACCTCAACCGCGTTTTTCCTGGTGCTTTAAAGGCAGCCACACGCAACGGCAATAATTTTTTAGTGCATCTAGAACACTGGCCTTCTAACCCCCTATTCCAGGGCAGTTACACCGGCAATCACCCCGGTTATTTCACAACAATTGCAGGTAATGAAGGTAAACCGTTTAAAAATATTTACTTTGCTGGCGAACACGCTAACTCTTTTTACGAGTGGCAAGGTTTTATGGAAGGTGCTGCTTTATCAGGTATCGATGCTGCTAAGAGAATACTTAAGACTAGAGTTTGATGTTGCACAGGTCCAGTCCCATGCCCATTGAAAGGGTACACCTACTCGTTGGGCAGCTTGTTCATCTTTCGGGCGATCGCTTACATACAGCGAATTTTGCTGCGATCATACCTCCTGCTGTGCTTGAATTTCATCGAGCAACATCTCGTCAGAGTAGGATTTTTCCCATTCACCCTGAAGTTTGAGCCGCACCGACTTCGCGCCACCACTGGGCGTACAAACGACCCAGTAGGTATCCTCCTGCCCTTTAACCTGCGCCGCATCCCGGTTTTCTGCGTTGTTGTCAAGCCCAGAATAGGCTTGAATGCACGTCCAGGTAATGCCGTCGCTATCTGTAATCTCTCGTTCCATGAGTATCCTCTCTTGTTACCGTGCTTCTGTCAGGTTGGGAGCGATCGCTTCTTGATGTTGTGCGATCCAGTCCCATGCCCATTGAAAGGGTACACCTATTCGTTGGGCAGCTTGTTCGTCTTCCGGGCGATCGCCTACATAGAGCGAATTTTGCGGAGTATGTTTGTGTCTCACCATTGCTAGTTCCAACATACCCGATCGCGGTTTGCGATACTGTCCAGACCACTTGGTTTGGCTGTGGTTATGAACATTGTGACGAGTGACGCGGAAACATTTTTTACCTTCAAAGTCGGGGCAGAAGTAGATTTCTCTCAATTCTGGGAACAACTCAAGCGTGTATTGCTGTTCCTGGATGCACCGTTGCATAGACTTATGACCTGCGGCAACTCCACCTTGGTTGGTGATACCAACAATAATCCAATCATCTTTGTAGGCGCGAATGGCAATATCAGCACCTTCAATAATGCGTTGATCTTTGGGATGTTGGAAGTATTGCTGTCCGCTGAGTGGTTCGCGGAGCGTGCCATCCATGTCTATTAGTAATAAGCCCATCGTTCCTTGATGAAATTCCCTGTGTTATCAGACATCTTAAGCTGCGATTCATTTTTTATCCTCTAGCTAATGGTATGCACTGAGTAAGAGCGATCGCCATATCAACCTATCTTCCAAATAAGTGAAATATTAAATTAATGTGTTATTCAAAATACAAAGGCGAGGGAAACTGTTTTTTATAAAATGTGATAATTCTCACGTTTGGTTCTCTCTAACTTATCTATAAATCATTGGATAAATCATCCTAAAGATAAAGTTAGAAATCGATAATTTGCTATAGCGTTAACTTGAGTTAACGGAAGATGTGCGGCGCGAACTGCAATTCGTACTGGTTGATTCCGCTGAGGATGTATTGACAGCAACCCGCTCGCCCGTAAAGCGAACAGAACTGATGTTGATTAGCAAAATCTTTTGAGCAAGGGGACGATTTAGTGAAAGCAATAGCCGGATTGGTTGCGAAGCCTACACCATACCTGTACTCAGGTTGGTGCAGGAGATGTCACCAAGAACTCACGGGCGAACAGTTACTCCACTAGGCTGGAAACTCATCTAACCGCAAGGTGGGATGCGATCGCTGTACTGGGAGCTGTAGGGTTAGCGGTACTGGCGGTGTCAGTGTCTAACACCAGTAAGCTCATCTAGCCTAGACAGGTTGCCAGACAACGGCTTTCATCAACTTTCATCAATATTGAGCTGCGAGAGCAGCTAGAGAGAAGCGATCGCTTCTTCCTCTAACAACAACTCTCAACCGTTCTTAGTGCCTAGCAACCTAACGTACTCGCCCTGGATGATTTGATAACACTCACACGAAACCGCTTCCAATTCTTCCCGATTCAGGATGGTAACTTTGCCACGAGTGTAGCGAATCAGTTCTGCCTGTTGAAGAGCGTTAGCCACCTCCGTGACACCCGCACGTCGTACACCCAGCATCTGGCTCATAAATTCATGAGTCATGGGCAACTCCTTTGACTCTACACGGTCACAGACGAGCAGCAGCCAACGAGCCAGTCTCCCCTCCAGATAATGGAGGCGATTGCAGGCAGCATTTTGGGAAACGAAGGCGTGCAGCGCCTGCATGTAGCGCAGTAGCAGACTTTGCAGTGAACCACCCCGCTGAAACTCGGTTTTCAGCACGCTTGCCTTCATCCTCATGGCAGAGTCTGGTACCTGCACCATTGCGATTGTAGTGGCGATGTTATCTCCCAAAGCGGCGGGGAGACCGACCACTCCGTCATTTCCCACTAAGGCAACTTCGACCATCGAGCCATCTGCCATCGTGGTGAGGGAAGAAACGATTGCCCGATCGGGGAAATAGACGTATTTAATTGGTTCACCAACCTCGTAAAGGACTTGTTTAAAAGAGAGCGGGACGTGCTCTAGATTGGGAACAAGGCCTTGGTACTCAGCATCTGGCAGAGCAGCTAGCAGTTGATTGACTGGCTTGGGTGAGGCTTCGGACATCGGGTATTAGGAATGTTCTAGGGTTAAGTCGTTACAAAAAACAACTAACGGCATTAGGAGAAGAACTTAAACCTTAGTCCGAATGTCACAAGGTGTTTGATGGCTAGCAATGAAAACTCGGCTTTTTATATGCTAGCGAATTAAAATTTTGTGCCGCCTCTCCCGCTTGCGGGAGAGGCGGCACAAACCTAATAGTAATACAGGGGGATATGGAGGGTTGCGATCGCATGCAATGTTCTAGACTCGCTCCTTCAGCCAATCGACAATCGTGGGAGGAAGGTCTCGCTGCACCTTACTGCTCACATACATCCCGATATGCCCGACTGGGAAGGAGCGCACGGTATAGTCTTCGCTCCTGATATACTTCTCAAGAGCCAAGGAAGAAGCCGAGGGAACTAGATGATCTTGCTCGGCATAAATGTTCAAAACTGGGATGCGGATATTCTCCAGATTTACTCGCTTCTTGCCTATCTCGATCTCGCCTTTGATGAGTTTGTTTCCCTGGTAGAAATCCTTCATAAACTGTCGATAAGCTTCTCCAGCTTGGTCAGGACTATCAAAAATCCACTTTTCCATGCGGAGAAAGTTGAGCAACTTGTCCTCATCGATAGTATCCAGAAAGTCAATATACTTCTGAATTCCTAACTGAAAGGGCTTTAGCATCAAAAACTCTAAGTTCATGAAGTCGCCAGGGATGTTCCCCAGAGTATCTACCATTAAATCCACATCCAGAGCTTGTGACCCCAGAGTGCTTCCACCCCAAACATTGAGCAGTCCCTCATTGGTGTGAAAATCCACCGGAGTGACCATAGTAATCAGGTTTTTCACCTTCTCTGGGTAAATGGAACTGTAGCAGAGACTGAAAGCGCCTCCCTGACAAATTCCTAACAGGTTGATTTGCTCTAGATTGTAGCGATCGCGTATCACATCCACACAGTTGTTGATATAGCCATTGATGTAATCGTCAAGGGTTAACCAGCGATCGCCTCGACTTGGATAACCCCAGTCGATCAGGTAAACATCCAAACCAAGGTTGAGCAAGTTAGCAACAAGCGATCGCCCTTCCTGTAAATCGACGATGTAGGGACGGTTGACTAAAGCGTAAACAATCAGGATGGGGATGTTCAGCGAAGGCTCCACCTTGGGAGTGAAGCGGTACAGCACCACCTTATCTTCGCGGTAAACCTCTTCCTTGGGTGTCACCCCAATCTGAATGTCCTCCTCGCGCAGGTGACTTAAGTTATGGGCACCCTTAAACAGTTTTTCGGTTAGCTCGGTAAACTCGTGCATTGCATCCTCAAGACACTTCGCGGCGTTGGGATTGTGCTAAAGCTTTTTTCAGGCTTTTAATTTCCTTCCGCAGTTCGTAGATGCTGTGGTGCATCTCATCGACTTCGCTGCGAGTTGGCAAGTCATTCATCTTCAGAAACACTTCCATTAGCTGTTGCTGATGGAGCCTGTAGGTCATGGCTGCATTCAAGAACTTACCCTGGATCTGAAGGGCATTTTCTGAACGGAACGTCTGTGCGAATGCTTGGTCAAATACCCTACTCCAGACTTGCTGAAACTGCCGCCAGTTCTGAAGCGTTTCGCCTTTTTCCTGGGAAGATGCCAATCGCACCAGCTGCTCACAGGCTTTCACCCAGACATCGAGCAGCACTAACTGATAGTCAAAGCTTGCTTTATAGAAATCTGTCCAGGCATCAAAGCTTTTCAGCAGTTTGTTGTTGAACTCACGGGTATATCCCAAACTTGGGCTTAAAAGAAAGTTGCCAAAGGTCTGTTGATAGTCCCAGTAGGGATTGGTGGACGGCGACGTTGCATTGTCGTCGCTCATTGCCTGAGTCGCCATCTCTAGTGGTTCTGCCCAAAATTGACCTAAGTTTTGCAGATTCTTTTCGTAGATTTGCCACAAATCAGCGTAATTGTTGAAGACGGGTTGCCAATCCTTGCCCAATTCAACCAAAAAATTTGTGTCCTTACTGGAGCTGGTCAATCTCTCCAGGAAACGCCCAAAGACCGCCTGAGTGTCCAAAAGCGGCTGGGCGTCCTTGACCTCTGCGCGAGCATTGACGAGTGTTTCCGGAGTTGTAACAGACCTCATGAGATCGAACCAGCTTTTCCACATTTTCTCCGTCTCAACCCATATATTCACCAGCTTCTCGGATTGCTCTAGCCAGGGAGTATCGTTTCTTTCCATTGCCTTTACTCAACGATTGGTGACATTAATGGGCAATCATCTGAATTCCTTGTACTTTTAGCTCAAGATGGATTCCCCAGATGTATACCAAAAGAGGTTGAAGTAAAACTGCTAGTAAGGCTTTGCCTGGTTTTCTGGCATGATGAACCAACTCAAAAAAGCCCAGAAACCAAGGCGGTATCTCTTGGAAGCTTGGATGCGATCGCATCCAAGAGCGCAGTCAGCACCCCAGCGATTGTCCAGAACCATTCCATTCGATGCTCCTCAAAAACTCAAAGCTTGCTCGGCGACATAATTAAGTAGAAACCTCATTGACAAATTAACAGTATTTTCAAATCTTATGATTTTACTGAGATTTTGGATTCCACTACTCGTAGAATTACGGAGGCGTTCAGCGGTTTTGTTGAAATAAATCCAATTAATCTTTTAGATCGTATTAAAGAAAAAGAGAATTTATCTCCTGTGAGAGATGCAGAGCAATCAAGTCCTGGAATTGACTCTGAAGAGTGATTGGCTTAGACCTACTCTCCAGAACGCATGCATCCTGACTCTCTCGATGGCAAATCAACAAATACAACGCCCCGGATGGATACAGAGCTATTTCAAGCACTTAAAGCTGGTCAATCCTCTGCTCTGGGCACTCTCTACGACCGCTATGGCGCTCTTGTCTATGGGTTAGCATTAAAAATTTTGCAAAATCCCCAAGAAGCAGAAGACCTCACTCAAGAGATTTTTCTGCATCTGTGGCGTACTAATACTTACGATCCCGCTCGTGGTTCTCTTAGCAGTTTTTTAACTGTAATGACGCGATCGCGTGCGATTGACAAACTTCGCTCTCGTGGCACCACCCACAAATTTCTAGAGCGTTGGCGTCAAACAATGACGACTGAAATCAGCTCTGCAAGCCCTTTTGAGCAAGCTTCGTTAGGAGAGCGATCGCAGCAAGTTCGGGACGCCTTGGCGCAACTTTCAGAAAATCAGCGTCAAATCTTAGAAATGTCCTATTACCAGGGTCTCAGTCAATCGGAAATTGCGGCTCAACTAAATATCCCCTTAGGGACGGTCAAAACTCGCGCTCGTCAGGGACTACTGAAATTGAGGCAAACGTTACAAGATTTTCTAAAATAGTTGCACCATGACCGAACCTTTAAATCCCGAAAACTTAGAAGAATTAATGGCAGGTTATGTCCTCGGCGATCTTAGCGCTGAAGAAGCGGAAGAATTTAGGCAAATTCTCGAAAAAAATCCGCAACTGGCTGAAGAAGTGAGTCGGTTGCAGGCATCGCTTGAACTCTTGCCCTACGCCCTTCCTGAAGTCACACCTCCCCCAAATCTGCGTTCGACGATTCTGGAAGCTGCCAATCCGACAGTTAACCCCGAACCCGCTCCAAAACAGGGTTCTTTTCCTTGGAGCAAACTTTTTGCTAGTTTGGTAGCACTATTAGCCCTAGCTTTGGCGTTTGACAATTATCGTCTGCGCCAAAATCTAAAGATAGTGCAATCTCGGCTGCGGCAAGAACTTCAAACGGTGCAGGCTCAGAAAGATGCCCTTGAGGTGCTACAACAGCGGAATACTCGTTTATATACGCTCACAGGTACAGAAAAAGCAAATACAGCGTCTGGAAGTATTCTCGTTAATCTGGACGAACAGAAAGCGGTAATCGCCTTTCAAAATCTTCCGGCTGTCCCATCTGGTCAAATTTATCGACTTTGGGCAATTGTTGACGAGAAAAAGATACCTTGTGCAAATTTTGGGGCAAGTCAGGGGGGAACTGTTTTAGAGCGAATTTCCATTCCCGTCGGTGCTTGTGGTGCTACAACCTCAACCTTAGCTGTTACCTTAGAACCCTCTAGCCTACCTCCGCAGCCAGTCGGTCCCGCAGTTATGGTCGAAAGTAGTTTGTAGCAGAGGGGAAGCAACGAGCGCTGGAATATTCGGAGGTATTTTAAAAGTGTTGAGCTTAAAAGTGTTGAGCTTAAAAGTGTTGAGCTTAAAAGTGTTGAGCAAATATTTTTAACCTTTTAACCGCTCTAAAAACCTATGGGGAATACCTTCGAGAAGGGTTTTCAGGTAAAGAAAACATACTTGAGATGCTCGCACTCACTACTTTGGTTTGACGCCCATCAGTACAGTTGCCAACCAGCTCGAAAGTATCGAACCAAGCCAGAAAAAAGCTAGGGAAATTCCGGCAAACTGAACGCCAATTTCTCCCAGAGGCGGCTCGGCTAATGATAGACCAATAGCCGCCAGCCATGCGATCGCTAAAACGATCGTGTAGGTTGCCATGAACTTTCTGGGCCATCCTGCCGGACAATTTAACATCGCCGTTATCGGTAGCAACAAAAGTCCTAGTGAGAGGGCGACGATGAGGATGTTGGTGTTTTTAGTCACCAACCACAGACCAATTGCCATTAAGATGCTTAGAAATACTGCCCCGACTAAATTTGAGTTTTTAACCTCTTGTTCGGAAAGGGTTAATCGCCCGAAGCGGTCAAACCGGAGTAATAAGGTGAATAAGGGGTCAGCAATCCAGGTAAGCAGGACAAACAGACAGTAGGCAATCACCACGAACCACAGCAAAGGGTTGCTACTTGCAGCGATGCCGCCCACTAGCAGGCGGAAAGCGAAGTACAAGCCGATACTGAAGCCCAACCTAGCTCCGTTACTCAGCCTAGAACTCCACAGGAAGTAGCGCAGCATCAGCCTGTAGAGCGGGTTCTTTGCCTTGAGCGCTTCGACGATTCCCCGTCGCGCCCACTCAAAGGTTGGTTGAAGCCGTAGTGCTTCGCGGAAACACTCTAAGGCTTTAGCGGGATATCCTCCCTGCGCCAGGAGTATCCAGCCGCGGTTGGCATAGCTTCCTGCATATTCTGGGTCAAGCGCGATCGCACTCTCAATAACCGCCTGAGCTTCTGGTAAGCGACCGAGTTGCATCAGACACATCGCTCGGTAATTTAGGCACTCCACGTCCTCTGGGTCAACGACAAGCCCTTGGGTTGCCGCTTCAAGTGCTGAGTGCCAAAGCTGTAGATTATATCGGATGCGCGAGAGTAGGGCGAAGTAGCTGGGGTTATCGGGACTCAGCCGCAAAGCCTCTTTGAGTACCGTTTCCGCTTCTAGAAGCTGGTTGTAATCGCACAGAATATAGGCCAAGACGTAGTGAGCGTACCCCCAATCGGGAGCCAAGCGAATCGCTCGCTGAGCCATCTGGGTGGCTTCCGAGTACATTTGGCGATAATTCAAGCACAGGGCGAGCAGAGTATGCGCGATCGCGCTATCTGGCTCCATTGCGAGTTCCTGTCGCAGTTCTTTCTCTGCCATTTCATACCGCGACTGCTCAATCAGCAGCTGTGCCCGCTCCAAATGTATGCCCATCAGAGTTTCAGATATTTCAGGATGTCATCTCAGGATGTCGTCGTACAAACTGCTCTTATTCGCATATAAGGCATCATTACGAGCATCAAAAACCATTCTTTTTCAGGCACTACTTTAACTTGGGAGAGCTTCTTCTGCTCAAAAAAAAGGAAAAAAGCGTTCCCAATGCGAGAACGATGAACCAAGTCAACCAGAACCAAACGTCAACACTTACAAAAGGTAGCCCTGGTAATGGAAGAACTAGCCCTGCCAGCCCAACTAACCCCATGATGGTTGTATATCCCACCATGAGGCTGCTGTGCCACCCCGCTGAAGATCGGAACGTTGCCGATACAGGCAGAAGCAACAATCCGAATAAAACGGGAGCAAACAGAGTTTTAGAATTTCCGGTCATTAACCACAAATAAAATGCGCTTACTATTGCCCAAACTAAAGTCGTGAGCCAATAGGATTGCTTAAACTTCAATTCGAGTAATAGGGTTATCAAGAGGTCTACAAACCAAGGCAAAAAGATTAACCAAAACAAAACAATCAGCGCTAACCAAATCAAAGGATTGGGATTAGTTGCAGCAAGATTCAGCAATATACGGAATCCCAAACACAAGCACGCAAAGAAGCCCAACAAAGCTTTCCCGCTCAAAAATCTGCCTAGTTTTAAACGGCGGTACGGGAATATTACACACCTGTAAACTGGTCTGTATAGTGGGTTTTTTAACTTGATCGCTTGGATGAGTCCATCCTGTGCAGATTCCAAATTGGGGTTGAGTCGGAGTGCTTGGCGGAAATACTCCCAAGCTTTCGTGGGGCTTCCTTCCCGATTCAGTATCATCCATCCCAAGTTGTTGTAGTTGAGGGCATTCTCCGGGTCAAGCGCGATCGCTTGCTCAGTCGTAGCGATTGCCTCCTCTGTTCGACCCAACTCGAATAGGGCAATCCCTTTGTTATTCAAACAGTCAACATTCTCTGGCTCTATGTTAAGCCCCTGCGTCGCTGCTTCTAGTGCCTCCTGCCATCGCTTTTGTTTAACTCGAATGTTTGATAGTAGGATGAAATGGTTGGCATTTTCAGGATTTAGGCGAATTGCCTCTTTGGTTACGTTCTCAGCTTCCAGAAGCTGATTGCGATCGCAGAGAATCCAACCCAGAACGTAATAACCATTCTCCCAATCTGGTGCCAGCTTAATTGCTTGCTCAGCTTCTTTTATTGCTTCCTCGTACTTCTTGAGAAACCTCAAGCACCAGCCTAGCCACGCATAAGCCTGGGCGCTATCTGGATCGACTGCTAATTCCTGCTGCAATTCCTGCGCCGCCATCTCATAACGCGATTGAGCCATGAGGATTTCGGCACGCTCCAAATGTACGCCCATCAGAGTTTCAGATATTTCAGGATGTCATCGTACAAACCGCTCTCATTCGCATACAAGGCGTAGTTCCGAGCCGTTGAAAACCATTCTTTTGTCGAAGGTTTCACGCTTCCCGCCGCCGAGGCTAAATCTTTGGTAGTCAGTGGCTTCGGGATACCTACTTTCATCGCTTCCGCTAACTTCTTTTCTACTGCCACATCCACCACTGCCATTAAGTCTGCGCCTGAATAATTCTCAGTTTTCTTGGCTAAGTGGTTGTAGTCAATATCCTCCACTGGCTTACCCCGACACAGCAAGCGCAAAATCGCCGCCCTTGCTTCTGCATCAGGCGGCGGTACAAACAAGATGCGGTCAAAGCGTCCCGGACGACGGAAGGCTGAGTCTAAGTGCCAAGGGGCGTTCGTTGCAGCTAGGATTAATACCCCTTCATTAGAACTCCTCACGCCGTCCAATTCTGACAGGAATTGGTTAATTACCATGCGGCTAGAATTTTGTCGCAAATCCGCACGACTGGCAGCTAAAGCATCAACTTCATCAAAAAATAATACGCAAGGTTGGTTGCGTCTAGCTTGTTCAAAAAGGTCGTGCAAATTACGTTCGCTGTTGCCCAACCACATATCTAATACATCGTTAATTCCAACAGACAGGAAACTAGAATTAATTTCGCCAGCTGTCGCACGAGCCAGATAAGTTTTACCGCAACCCGGAGGGCCGTACATTAAAATTCCGCCCCCAATTGGCTTACCGTATGCTTTGTACAGTTCCGGCTGTTTCAGGGGATAAATAATTTTCATCCGAATTTCGTCTTTGACCGCTTCCATACCGCCAACATCTCGGAATCCGATCGCGGGTTTTTCGACTGGAGTATCTTCTTCTGAGTTCGGAAAGTCTCCCACCCCTGCCCGAATTTTCCCGTCTACGACCTCTTGAACGTCCTCCTGTGCCCCAATTCCCAACCTTTCGGCAAAATCAGCATCTTTGACAGATGGATCGACTTCGACTGCCCTGCGATACTGACGGACAGCTTGTTCCACAGCCCCCGTGTTGAGAAGAAGACGCGCATGAAGCAGAAAAGCACCCGCTGGACAATCCAAGCGCTTTATTTGATCTTCCACAATAACCAGTGCTTGGGGATGCTTTCCTTGTTGATAGAAGGCACGAGCTAATCCCAATTTCAACTGCTGATTTTCGGGCGATCGCGCTAAGGCGAGGCGGTATTCTTGCTCGGCTTCCTCTGCCTGACCCAGGCTCAAAAGTGTCTCTGCAAGATGTTGTCGCAAGGGTACATTATCCGGAGAAAATCGGAGAGCCTCGCGCAGTGCCTGGATTGCATCGTTGCTGCTAGTCATCGGTAATTGGTAAGGGGTAATTGGCGATTGGTGAACGGTAATTGGTAATAATTTTTAAGGTTTAATTTTCAGATTAAAAAACTCTCTTGTTACTCAAAACTCTTTTGTTACTCAAAACTCAAAACTCACTTACCCATTCCCAATTTTAGGAAAGTCAGTCCAGGTTTCTAGGGGTTGAGTGGATTGAACCAGATGCATTCCTGCTGCGGCAAATCTAGCAAAAGCTTCTTCTGCTCCATCCGTGTAATCCACCACTCCAGGAACGACAACAGGTGAGGTGCAATCTTCTAGCAAGTACACCTTTTTCGCCAGATTAGCGTCTTTTGCTGTTATTTCTGATAACAAATCATCAATTGTCCAGGCAACGCAGTGACTCTTGGCTTGACCAGCAATAATCACCGCATCAAACGCGAGTAACTGTTGAATCAAGCTGGTATTTTTCTGAGCAATCGGGCGTCCATTTGTACTTTCCAAAACTTCCGCCCGAAGGACAGAATAATTTTCAGTTAAAGGATTGTCGCCTTTAATTTCAAACTGCGTTTGGCTATTCCGGGCAATACAGTGGAAAAAGAGTGCCTCTTCTACCGCTGACACTAAAGCGTGACCGATTCCACCCAGCATGGAATGATAAGGCCACACCGTCAGCGGATATTTACCCGCTTCACTCAAATGCTTGACATAATGCAAAGCGTGTGAGGAAAGTTCGACGTAATCGACAGCGGCAATTCCAGCAACGGCTGGATTCACCTTCCACACGCCTTGGTGAACATCCTCCGGTGTAATCATCGTGACGGCGGCGGTGGGATGTTCTCCGGCGTTGTTAATCCAGAAGATGGGGTGGAAAATTTGCATTGCCGTGTGAGTATCCATTGTGGGAGCGATCGCGCTAATGACTCCCAAATTCCGATAAATAAATTCACACAGCCGCCGATTATCTTCTACCGCACCCGTACCCGTTCTCCCACCGACAAATAATTCAAAATCGGGGATGCAAAACGTATTCTGGACATCGATTAACAATAGGCAAATGCGAGTTTTGTCCTCAGCCGCCGCTGAAATCTGGTGTTTTTTCGCCCACTCCCTCGCATCCGCTGCCCGTTGCTGATAAGGCACCCGCCAGACTTCCCCGACCTTTTTGGCATCAAAGTGAGGCGGAATCGGCAACTGCTTTGTTGTTTGTGCGTTCATTATTTTCTCCTGCTGTCGCCACCGGAGTCAGCGGTGGAATTCCGGCTAAATCGAGGATTTGCGAAATCAAATCTTCTCGTTTCACTGCCATCATATGAACCCCTTGGCAGAGTTGACGAGCTAATTTGACTTGTTCGGCGGCAATTAACATCCCTTCTTGCAAGGGATCTGAAGCAGCGGCGAGTCTATCAATAATGTGGTCGGGAATATTTACTCCAGGTACGCATCGATTGATAAATTGGGCATTCTTAGCAGATTTAAGCAGAAAAATTCCTGCCAAAATTGGCTTTCCACAGCCAGCCGCGATTTGATCCATAAATTTTTCTAGGCGGTCAAAATCGCAAATCAGCTGGCTTTGGAAAAACTGCGCCCCTGCTGCTAATTTCCGCTCAAATCGACTTTGCAACCCCGACCAGCTAGCTAATTGCGGATCGATAGCAGCACCCACGAACAAGTCAGTCGCCCCATCACTCAAGGGTTTGTCGTTCCAGTCGAAGCCGAGATTCATTTTTTTAATTAATCCCAGCAACCGCACGGATTCTAGGTCAAATACACTCTTAGCATCGGCATGATCTCCAGCTTTTACAGGATCGCCAGTCAAAGCTAAGATATTGCGAATTCCCAACGCATGGGCACCCATCAAGTCAGCTTGCAATCCGATGCGGTTGCGATCGCGACAAGCAATCTGACAAATCGGCTCGATTCCATGCTGGAGCAATATCACCGAAGCCGCCATCGAACACATCCGCAACACCGCCCGACTGCCATCGGTAATATTGACCGCATGAACCCGACCTTCGAGGGTTTGCGCCATTTTCAGCATCTCGGAGGGATCGCCGCCCTTGGGGGGTGCAACCTCGGCGGTCACTAAAAATTCACCCGATTCCACAGCAGTACGCAAATTGCTCTTGTAGGGGCGGGGTTCCCGCGTTCCTGCTGAATTTTGAATTAAATAACTCATTCTGAAGCATCAATCACTAATCGCTTCCATCCTTGATAACTTATATCTGGTTAAAGGGGAACCGAATAACCGAGGGCAGCTTTCACTTGGGCGAGAGTAACGGACGCGATCGCTTCCGCTTTCTGCCTACCATCGCGCAACACGGACTCCAAATAGCCTTTGTCATCCATCACCGCTTGATACCTTTCCTGAATCGGTTTCAGGGCGTTAATCGTGGTTTCCGTCAGCAATGGCTTGAATTGTCCCCAGCCCATATCCTGACACTCTGCTGCGACTTCTTCCTTCGGTTTGCCCGAAAGCACCATGTATAGCGTCAGCAAATTTCGGGCTTCGGGTCTTTCCGAATCATTAAAAGTTAGACCGCGTACTGAGTCAGTTTTACAGCGTTTAATCTTATTTTGGATTTGCTCTGGGGTATCGAGCAGGTTAATTCGGCTCATGTCCGAAGGATCGGATTTTGACATCTTCCGAGTGCCATCTGTCAGACTCATGACTCTAGCACCCTCAGCCCGAATCAGCGGCTCTGGCAGTTTCAGCACCGGCTTTTCCCGGCAAAATTGGTAATTAAACCGATTCGCAATATCGCGGGTTAATTCTAAGTGCTGCTTCTGGTCTTCTCCCACCGGCACTTTATCCGCCTGGTAGAGCAAAATATCTGCCGCCATCAGCACTGGATAGTCTAGCAAGCCAGTATTGACATTTTCCCCCTGCTTAACTGCCTTTTCCTTAAACTGGATCATATCTTCCAGCCAGTTGAGGGGAGTAATACAGTTAAGCAGCCAAGTCAGTTCGCTGTGAGCCGGGATGTGGGATTGTACGAAAATACTAGAATCTTCCAAATCAATCCCACAAGCCAAATACAAAGCAGCAATTTTATAAGTATTTTCAGCTAACGTACTGGCATCGTGGGGCGCGGTAATCGCGTGCAAATCCACCACACAGAAGAAATTTTCGTACTGACTCTGCCTTTCTACCCAGTTGCGGATTGCTCCCAAGTAGTTACCCAGATGCAGATTACCAGTTGGTTGAACCCCAGAGAGAATGCGTTGCTTAACCATGAATTTCAATTTAGCTATCTAGAAGCGCAGTTTTGATGGCTGCGTTAACAAAACTTATTTATCTAGTTTGACATTTTATGGCATCAGCGCGGCGTTATTTTAACAGCCCAGAAGTAAAGGAGCGATCGCGTCTTTTGCAATTATTCGTTACCTAAACGCTCCATTTTACCCATAATCAGTTTTTTTGCTGGGATGGAAAATAACCAACCCTACTCAGAATGCGATCGCGCTTTTCAGGAGTTTTGTTGATTGCACAACGTAGCTAGCTTAAATGTTTAGATTTTTGGCTATGAATTTCCTGCGAGTTATCTCTTGATAATTTTCCCCTCGTAGCCGCTCTAGAAGAAATTGATTATTTATGAAATAAATAGGCGATTAGATGGCAATTGTAAATATTTTTCTGAAGTAATTCACTCGGGTTTGGCTGGCAGAATTTCATCTAGATTGGTAGTGTAGTGGTCATAAGTCTGCTTTTCATAGCAAACAAACATTATCTTCTCAACTGAGGTGTTTCGCTCCAGAAAACGTCTAGCTTCAGAAACTGCGATTTTTGCTGCTTTCTCTACCGGGAAGCCATAGGCTCCTGTACTGATAGATGGAAATGCTACCGTTTTAATTTTATATTGCTCTACCAAAGCAAAGCAATTGCGATAGCACTGAGCCAGCACTTTATGTTCTTCATACCTGCCACCTTCCCATACTGGTCCAACCGTGTGAATAACCCACTTTGCTGGGAGGTTGTAGCCCTTTGTTATTTTGGCATCGCCTTCCGTGCAAACCTTCAGTTGTAGACATTCTTCCTCAAGCCCTAACCCAGCAGCACGATGGATAGCTCCACAAACCCCACCACCAGCCATTAGGGATTCATTCGCAGCATTGACGATGGCATCCACTTGTTGCTGAGTAATGTCGCCTTCTATAATCTCTATTCTTTCACGCATCAGCTTGTTATTCATCCGATACTCATCCAGCCTGGAGAATATAGATTTTCCGGCTGGCTTATAAACAATTGTATTTCCCTGATTTGGTAAAGGTTGGATATGTTTTGTTTGTCCTGAAGCAATCGTTATTGGAATAAAATCAGGGTCAAAAGCAACACAGGTTCCATCAGGGCGATAATGCAGACAGTAATTGCATCCTTTATAATCATTCATAATCACTACTTGGGTGTAATAAATACTACTTGATTGAAAGTCAAAAATAATAATGTATGCCAGTAACTAGATTTCTATATTATCATAGCCATGTGAATTCAGATACTTTGCATATTTAACAGCCTAGTTGCTGCTTAAAAGGGACTCCTTAACAGAATTATTAGTTGCATCAGCAACACGGTTTGTAAATACTTTAATTTGTTTGGGCTATTAACAAGTTATATTAAAATTATTTTGCAAAGTAAATTCCAAACAGCTAATCTATTGACTTCGAGACGAATTCAGAAGCTATAAAGCATCGCTTCATTTACCTCATAACTATGTGTTTCTATGCAACAGAATTGAACCATTTTTGAATTTGATTCGCAGATTTGAATAAGATGAGCGGCACGAAACACCAAGATAGATAATAAAATTTCAGCGTGATAAAATTTTTAGGCATTGATTTGGGATGGCGATCGCAACCCAGTGGATTATGCTGCCTCGCTTGGGAAGATGGGCTGTTGCATCTGCTGGATTTAGATAGACTCGAAACAATAGAAGAAATTCTCAACTGGATTGATACTTGGGCACCCGCAGCAGAACCAGCGATGATTGCCGTCGATGCCCCGACACTGATTCCTAATACCACTGGGACGCGACTACCTGATAAACTTACCCACAAATATTTTGGTCGTTATCACGCGGGTTGCTACCCTGCTAATCTAGGACTCCCCTTCGCCCAACGCACCGTAGGATTTGGACTCAGCCTCAAATCCCGTGGATTTGCTCACGCACCAACGATCGAACCCCAACAACCGGGACGCTATCAAATCGAAGTATTTCCCCACCCAGCCATCGTAAATTTATTCAGCTTAGAGCGGATTCTTAAATACAAAAAAGGAAAACTAGCAGAACGTCAAATAGAACTCATAAAACTCCGCCAGTATATTGTAAATAGCCTACCCAACCTGACACCAAAACTAGATGTCTCTTCTGCCTCTTCCTCTCTGCGTCCTCTGCGTCTTGGCGGTTCGTTTCTCTTAGGAATCCCCAGTACCCTTGCCACCTTTAAAGCCTTAGAAGATAAGCTAGATAGCCTCATCTGTGCCTATGTAGGCGCTTACTGGTGGTACTGGGGATTAGAAAGAAATCTGGTGCTGGGAGATGACACCACCGGATATATTGTCGTCCCCAAGAATCATTTTGAGTTTTAAATTTTGAATTAATAACTCAAAACTCAAAACTATCTAAGCCCAAAGAATCAGCCCCAATTCGTAGGGGCTTGATAGATTGTCGTGTTTTGGCAAAACCCGTAAAGAGAAACCCTGCAAACCACTGGAGGTATAAAGAATATCAACAGTGTAAATACTACATCCTTGTTGATCTTTGCCTTGGTAATCCATCACTACGGGAATGCCGTTGACAATTTCCCCATCGACACCAACTGCACCCTGATAAAGTTCAACTTGAACATCATCGGAGCTGAGTTCCCCCAGATTAACCCGTGCTTTGACGCTAACGGTTTGGTTGACCATAATCCCAGCCGGTTCTGAGACATCAACTTCTTCGATTTTAATGTTGTACCATTGCTCGAAGATTCGTTGCTTCCAGGCGGCTATATCCTTGGCGGGGGCGTAGTTGTCTGCGGTCATTGTAGAGTAGCGATCGCTTGCCGGGAAATATCCCCGCACTGCATACTCCCGCACCATCCGCGACGTATTGAAGAACGGACAATTCAACCGAATCGAATCCTTCATTTTGGCAGTCCACTTACGGGGAATTCCAGCTCCATCCCGGTTATAGAACAGCGGCATGACTTCCTGTTCTAGCAAGTCGTACAAAGCATTCGCTTCCACATCATCTTGATAATTGAGGTCTTCATAGTCTTCCCCGTGACCGATGGGCCAGCCAGTGCGGACATAATCTGCTTCATCCCACCAGCCATCCAGCACGCTCAGATTTGGCAAACCATTCATCGCCGCCTTCATTCCACTGGTGCCAGATGCCTCTCGCGGACGCCTGGGGGTGTTCAGCCAAACATCACAACCCGCCACCATTAACCGGGCAACATAAGTATCGTAGTCCGGGATAAACACCACACTGGCATTCATTCCTTCTTCCCGCGAGAAATGAATGATATCCCGGATCAGTTCCTTCCCAGGCATATCCTTGGGATGAGCTTTTCCAGCAATCACGAACTGCACCCGCCGATTTGGATCGCCCAATAAGATTTTCTTGATCCGGTCTAGGTTCCGCAAAAACAGAGTTGCTCGCTTATAAGTCGCAAAACGACGCGCAAACCCGATTGTCAGCACCGTTGGATCTAATACTTCCTGCGCTTGGTCAATTTCAGAGGGAGAAGCACCGCGATCGCGCAACTTTCTCACTAGGCGATCGCGCACAAACACCACCAGTTCTGACCGCTGACGCTCGTGATTGCGCCACAACTCCTCATCCGGAATCGACTGCACCCGCTCCCACAACGGATCGTCTACTGGCGCGTCAGACCACTGAGGGCCAAGGTAGCGGTCATACAGCTCCTGCGTTGACTTCGCTACACAAGTGCGGGCGTGGACTCCATTCGTAATCGCGGTAATCGGCACCTCATTGAGTGGAAAATCTTTCCAGAGACTCTGAAACATCTTCCGCGACACCAACCCGTGCAGCTGAGCAACCCCATTGACAAAGCTCGATGTCTTCATCGCCAGTGCTGCCATGCTAAACGGTGACGCCAAATCCCCAGTGTCCTCCCGTCCTAAGCCGAGAAACTCTTCGTGGGAAAGTCCGTAAATATCGGCATAGTGCCCCACGTAATAAAGAGCCTTATCCGGGGGGAACAAATCGAACCCAGCAGAGACAGGCGTGTGAGTCGTGAAAACTTGACTTGCTTGCGCCACTTGTTTAGCGGCGGCAAAATCCAGTTTCTCTTCCTGCATCAGCATCCGGATGCGTTCCAGAATCAGAAACGCTGAGTGACCTTCATTCAGATGGTAAACAGTGGGTTTATATCCCAGCGCCTTCAGCATCCGGAAGCCCCCGATGCCCAACATCATCTCCTGATGAATCCGCATATCCAAGTCACCACCATACAGCTCGTCGGTGATGTCGTGGTCGTAGGGATTGTTTGGCTCAATGTTGGTATCGAGCAGGTATAGGGGCACAGTTCCCACTTGCACGCGCCAGACACGGGCATAGACGGTGCGCCCTGGATACTCTACAGAAATCCGCAGTTCCGAACCGTCAGGATTTTGCTCCGGGTGCAACGGCATATTGTAGAAATCGTTAACCGGATAGCGTTCCTGCTGCCAACCATCGGCATTGAGGTACTGGGCAAAATACCCTTCCTGATAGAGTAAGCCGACGGCAACCAGCGGTAAGCCTAAGTCACTGGCTGATTTCAGATGGTCTCCCGCGAGAACGCCCAAGCCACCAGAGTAAATGGGCAGGCAGTCGGTTAGACCAAATTCCGCGCAGAAATAGGCATAACACTCCTGGGTGCTGAGGACGGAGGACGGAGGACTGAGCGAGAAAGCAGAAGAATTTTCTTGTTTCTTCTCAGTCCTCTGACCGTTCACCTCATTCCTGTGTTTGCGATACCACGTCCGTTCTTGCAGGTAGTCGTCTAGCTGGCGGCTGGCTCGTTCCATGTGGGCAACAAAGCCTTCATCTTCAGCAACTTCTTGTAGCCGCGCTTGAGAAATAGTTCCCAGCATTAGCACTGGATTGTGACGGCTGGATTCCCACAAATCGCGGTCTAGGCGGCGAAATAACTCTTTAGTTTCAAAGTTCCAATCCCAATGCAGGTTATATGCCAGTTTTCGTAAGGGTTCTAGTCTTGACGGCAAGGCGGGGGAAACGTTAAATGTTCGAATCGGCTGCATTGACAAAGCCTCTAAAGTCTTAATAGAGCTATTGTGTACTTACTTCCGCTACAAGTTGGATGCTCTTTATACTCTTTTTTTGGACTGGAAATGTTGATCCCTTTATCCAGCTAGCTGCCCTTAGCAAGCTGCCGCTTTCAATCTAAAATCCTAGTTTTTCCAGGGAATATTGAGAAAATTTGTTTAGAAAAGCGCTCCTAGCACGGGAGCGATCGCCTAAAAGCGGTGAACATCGCGTCTCTTGCAACGCTGCCCTTGGGCACCATTAGTGGCATTTAGTGGCATTCGCGTGTTTATCCTCCTGGCGTCCAAACACCTTAGCTATCTGGGATCGCACCCTAGCAAGGATTTCAGTATTTCCCAGGTTCTCCAATTTCCTTGATTTTGAGCTAGGGAAAAGTTAAAACCCAGGAACCGGGTGCGATCTCGTGGTATAACAACTAAGCGATCGCTAGGGAAACTTCGCGCTCTGGCAATCGTCAGAGCAGTTTAAGCAGCTCAAACGACGGCTGGACTGACCGCTTGAGGTCAACAATCACTCCAGACTCAAGGCAAAAATGAAGCAATATTTCGGTATTATGAGAAAGTTGTTCTGCCTTTAAGGCAGCAACATTCAGCCTTTCCCGTCTGGAGTAGATATCGGTATGGTGACTCTCAAAATTGTCGTTTATATAGTCGTTGCCTTCTTCAGCCTGCTCTTTGTGTTTGGATTTTTGTCCAGCGATCCTTCCCGTAACCCAAAACGCCGGGATCTGGAATAAACAGCGATCGCTTTATGCCTCAGGCCGATGTCGGGGCAGCAGTCCACTGCGAGGCACCCTACTCAGAGTGCAGTTGAGGATAGGCATTGGTGCTGTCCGCTCAACTCCTGTTGCTAGAAGATGCCCCAACCAGTTCCGCCGCCCCCACCGCCTGCGATTATCAACACGTTGCCGCCAGAGGATGTCACTTCTCTAGCTGTCTCCGCTCAAACAATTGCATCGGATTCCCAGCGAACCCTGCAACCTGAGACCCTTGCTGCCCCGACGCAGCCGGAAACGTTTGCGCCGGAGTCTTCTTCCTCGCTCTCTGTAATTTCTATCCCCACCAGAAAAGCTGCCCCCCTTGGTGCCCCCATTTCAGTGGGTCATCCAATCGTCAGGAATGGGAGTGGTAGGGAAGAAGCATCTGTGCAGACAGACCAGAATGACGACGACCCTGCATTGTCAGCACAACGGCTTCGCCCTTACGCATACCCAGATCAGGATTTTCCGAACGTTGCTGAATTTGATGCTTCGTCGGTAGAAAATCAAGAGTCAGAACCTAGGGAAGAGAACGCTGAAAGTCAGGCTGCGATCGTAAAAGAACGCACGGCAACTCCTATGTTGCAAAAGCAGCTGCCGAGTGTCGAGCAACAGCCTCCAGAACCCTCAGAATCTCCGGAAGCTCTGGAATCTTCGCCGAGTGAAACTCCGATAGAATCGGCTCCTCCAGCGCCCGTGTCGGAGGGTGAGCCTTGGCCTGAAGAAGAATTGGCACCGGCACCGGCATCAGCACCCGCACCTCCCACCCCAGAAAATCAACCAGCACCCGCCCCCGCCCCCGGTACGACGCCACCTCCGCCTACGACTTCTGGCGGTACGGGAGGCGTTGTGGAATTAACTTCTGACCAGCAAGAATACGACGTAGATCGACAAGTCGTTACAGCAGAAGGCGATGTTGTTTTGCGCTACCAGGGTGCGGTAGTAGATGCCGATCGGCTACAGGTAAACTTGCCGAATCGCGTTGTAGTGGGCGACGGGAATGTTGCCATGACGCGAGGCGAACAAGTGCTGCGGGGCGATCGCGTTGAGTATTATTTTGCCCAGGATAGCGGTTTCCTCTTAAATGCCAGTGGCGAGATTTACCAGCCTTCAGCAGGGGCAGATTTTTCGAGTCCTTTACCCAATGATGCCAGTGCTGCGGCTGCCTCAGTACGACCGTTAAGCGATCGCATTACCGCCAACCAACCCGTCTCGAATATCACCAGTCCCGGCGGCTACGGAGTGGTCTTTGGGGCTGGTCAGAACATCCAAAACCAGCAGTCGTTTCAGGAAGGGGGCGCAATCAACCGGCTGCGTTTTCAAGCCGATCGGGTGGATTTCGACTCCGAAGGAGCCTTTGCCACCAATGTTCGCCTCACCAACGACCCGTTTTCGCCACCAGAACTTGAGGTACGGGCAGATACAGCCAGATTCAGGCGGATTTCGCCCCTGGTAGATGAAATTACCACCACCCGCTCTCGCGTTGTTTTTGACCAGGGTTTTTCAATTCCGATTTTTCAAGATCGTAGAGTGATTGACCGGAGCGAAACCGAACCGGGTCTCGTCACCTTCGGGTATGATGCTGAAGACCGGGGCGGTGTGTTTGCGGAACGGACCTTTCAATTGATTTCTACCAACCGCGTGCGATTGCGCGTGACCCCGCAATATTTTCTTCAAAAAGCCGTTTCTGAGGGAAGCTTTATCGATCCCTCTGTGTTTGGTCTCAGGACTAGACTAGATGCCACCCTCAGCCCCACCACGACCCTGAGAGGGTCGGCTGTTTTCACCAGTCTAGATCCGGAAGAGATCGCAGACGACCAGCTAAGAGCGAGCCTGCGACTGCGCCAGATTATCGGCACCCGGCTACCCCATACCTTGAATTTAGAATATAGCTACCGCGATCGCCTGTTCAACGGCTCCCTCGGCTATCAAACCGTCCAGAGTAGTTTAGGCGCAGTTCTGACATCTCCGGTCATTCCCTTAGGGAATACTGGCATCAACCTCACTTATCAAGCGGGTGCCCAGTTCATTAACGCAGATACAGACCGTTTAGACTTGCTCGAACCAGGGCAAACCAACAATCGCGTCAGTCTCAGTCGCTATCAAGCGAGTGCCTCCCTCAACCGCAACTTTTTACTTTGGCGGGGTAAAGCTTTGCCTGCCACCCCCACCGAAGGATTGCGCTACACACCCGTGCCAGTTGTTCCCTATGTACAATTAACGACGGGCATCACCGGCGTTTATAGTGGTTACAGTAGCGGGGATAGCCAGGAATCCCTGAGCGGGAGCATTGGGGTGCAAGGGCAATTCGGTCATTTCTCCCGACCTTTTTTAGATTACACCGGGTTTAATGTTACCTACTCTCAAGTTGCTCGTGGTGGTATATCACCTTTCTTATTTGACCGCCTCGTGGATACCAACGTCCTTTCCGCTGGCATTACCCAACAGATTTATGGCCCGTTTCGCCTGGGTTTTCAAACCTCGGTCAATTTAAATACTAAGGAGAACATCAGCACTGACTACTTTCTGGAATACAGCCGCCGCACCTACAACATTGTCCTGCGTTACAACCCTGTTTTGCAGCTGGGTTCCATCAGTTTTCGGCTGAATGACTTTAACTGGTTGGGTACTCCGGAACCGTTCCCTGGCTCTGGTGTGCGTCCAGTCGTGCAAGGGGTTTCTCGTTAGAAGCGAGAGTGCAACGCTTTAAATAAAACCCCCAATAGCAGGCAGCTGTTGGGGGTTTTATTTATTTAGCCCGTACAGACGGGCATTTTTTATACCAGCGAACCTTTAGTCTATGGGTTTCGGTTGCTTTCTCTTAACCTTCTTTTGCCGCTGCTTCACAGCCGTAATCGCATGGTCAGCAGGGAATCCGATCAATGGAATCACCTGATATTGCCGCTCTTGTTCAAGCTTTTTCAATTCCGTGTAATCGACCCAGTGGATACAATCGACCGGACAGGTGTCAATGGCTTCTTGAATGACTTCTTCCGAGTCTCCATCCTGCCGAACTACACGCGATCGCCCATAATCTGGCTCAATATAAAAAGTATTGCGAGCAACATGGGCACAGTGCTTGCAGCCAATACAGGTTATTTCATCAACATAGACGCCTTTTTGCCGCAGGGTGCCACCCAACTCCGGCTCCAAACCCGAACGTTCCGGGGCATCCCGCCAAATACCACCTAACTCTGGCTCCAAGCCAGAACGTTCGGGAGTTGGCTGTTCAGGAGTTGGGTAATCAGACATTAGGCACTCCAGCGCTGCACTACTAGGCGGATTGAACCATCTTCATTCTGTTTTTGCTCGGCAACTTGGAAGCCCTGCATTGCAGATTCTTTGACAACCGTGTGGTAAGCATAACGCTGAGTCACTCGGTTGAGAAACCGCTCTACAGAACCCGTTTGCTGCCAATACTGTAGGTCAGCAACAAGTTCGTATTCCTGACCGTTCCAACGAAAACCGATGTCATAACCATTTTTTTGCTCAATGGCAACATCAGCCGTAAGGGTTTGACCGCGATAGCCGCGCACTGTTTGCGGGCCAGATTTCCAATCTATTCCTAAGTCGGTCAAAGCGGCTTCTAACGAGACAAGATTGCGGATTTGAGTTTTGATGTTGCTAAAGTGTGACATGACGATTTTTTCAAATAAATAAAGTTGGACTCAAAAAAAAACTTACCTTACCACTCGCTATAAGTTGCCCCGGCTGTCGCCGTCGCACTCTGATGAATCACTGAGGCAAAAAATTCAGAAGTCGGTTCCTGAGTTAGTACCAGACCCAATTGGGCTTCAATAGCGGCAGTCACTTCGGCACAGGATTTCCCAGTAATTCCGGTGACTTTCTCCTGCACCCGACCATCCGGATAAATGATAAACTCTAGCGTTTCCATGCTCATTGGTTAGGGATTGCTCAAGTTAGGCGGCGGCACGAACCATACTGCTGATGCTGCCGGATAAGACATCTTTCTTAGAACTGACTCGCTGGGATATTAATAAATTAATGTTGCTCAAATGTTGAGCAATTGAGTCACAACGAGTTAAAACGTAACAAAACTTAATTAATTAGGCGAGTCTTACTTTGATTATTTGTCAGTGTCGCTTAACTTTACATCTGCGTCAAGATAGAGAAATTATCCGAAATTGAGCAAAAAAGCCAACAGACTTCTTGAGCGATCGCTCAAGCTCTCAAAAGTGAACGAACCGGCGCGTCCAGGAGCCTGGATAATTAAAGTTTGTTCAATTGCAAGAAGACGCTATGAGTGCAGAGCAAGTCACAGGTTCAATCAACTCCCCAACCCCCATTCGAGTGGGCGTCTTAGGCTTTGGTGGACTGGGGCAGGCTGCCGCCAGAGTGCTTGCGCCAAAACGCGAGATGATCTGGGTTGCAGCTGCTGACCAGAAAGGCTATACCTACGCCGCCCAAGGGTTAGATCCAGATGCCAGCATTGCGATTTACCAAACAAGGGGTTCTCTTGGCTATTTAGAGCCGACAGGCACCCTCAGCAGCCAGAGCATCCAAGACTTAATCGAACGAGCTAAGCCGGTAGATGGATATTTCCTGGCACTGCCTAATCTGCCCAACACCTTTATGGCGTCCGTCGCGCGGCAATTTATTCAATCTGGCTGGCGGGGGGTTCTGGTAGACGCCCTGAAACGTACCAGCGCTGTCGAGCAGCTATTGGATCTGCAAGAGGAACTTCTTGCAGCAGGAATTACTTATCTGACTGGCTGTGGGGCGACGCCTGGGTTGTTGACGGCAGCCGCGGCTCTTGCTGCCCAAAGTTATGCCGAAATCCATAGCGTCAAGATTACGTTTGGGGTAGGGATTGCAAATTGGGAAGCCTACCGAGCGACGATTCGGGAAGATATTGCCCATCTACCCGGATACGATGTGGAGCGCGCCAGAGCCATGAGTGATGCCGAAGTGGAAGCATTGCTGGATCAAACCAACGGCATCCTGGCTCTGGAGAATATGGAACACGCTGATGATGTGATGCTAGAGCTAGCTGGAATTTGTCCGCGCGATCGCGTTACGGTCGGCGGCGTCGTTGATACCCGCAATCCCAAAAAACCACTCAGCACGAATGTCCAAGTGACAGGTCGCACCTTTGAAGGCAAGATTTCTACCCATACCTTCACCCTTGGCGATGAAACCAGTATGGCAGCCAATGTCTGCGGCCCTGCCTTCGGCTATCTCAAAGCCGGAGTCGCACTCCATCGTCGAGGCATCTACGGTTTGTTGACCGCCGCCGAAGTCATGCCGCAGTTTGTCAAGTAGTTAACAGGTTGAAAATGGGTACGTTAGCAGGTTGATTACACTTCAACCTGCTTCAACCGTCAAACGTTGGGACTTTCAGGCAAAAAAGATTCCTGTGCCTGTTCCTCAACATCCAACATTGGGGTCTGGATGACAAAGGGGAGACAGGCTCCCATTAAGCCTCGCTTAATTCGTTCTGGCGTCTCTGGAAATACAACAAACAAAGGATATAGCTTGTCAGCGCCCTCGCTGAAAATGTGTTGATGGCGAGGCGGCATTAACCACTCATATTCTTTGTCCAGCCACACTTGGGTCTGCCGCCAGCGACTCAACAAGTCGGAGAAGTCTTCTTGGGGACGGTGAATAAAGACAAAAATCTCCACCCCCATTTTGATTTTCCATTCGGGGTCACACATTAAAATTGCCACATCACAGGGCAAACGAATGGCTTCTCCTCTAGATGTAACAACGCTAGCGCTTTCTGCTTTAGATAAGGCATGGCGAATCCGCACCACCGGCAAAGGAATGGCGATCGCGCTCTCCTCAGACCGGCGCATACTAGGAATCATCTCCAGATAAGGTCGGTGCTGCTTGAGCAATGCGATCGCTCCAGGCAGATTACTGTACTCCGCCAAGCTAGCTTCGTAATAGGATTGCTTAACAAACATATTTTAATTTTAAATTTTCAATCTTAGATTGGAGATTAGGTCATCGTTAAGTACCATAAGCCCTACATCCCAAATCTCATTCCCAGCTTTGTCTGGGAATGAGAAAAATCCAAAACCTGAAATTGATTAGCCTAGTTTGTCAAACACGGCAAACATAGGGAGATACATTGAAAGCAAAATTACCGCTACCATCCCCGCTAATACCACCATCATGATGGGTTCAAGAACGCTGGTGAGTGCTTTCACCGCTTGCTCAACCTCATCTTCATAGAAATCTGCCACTTTCATCATCATGGCATCTAACTGACCTGTCTCTTCCCCAATACTAATCATCTGAATGGCCAGGATTGGGAAAACTTGCTCTTTTTGCAAAGCTAAGCTCATCATCCCACCTTGTTGAATGTCTTGCTTGGCTGCCTCCACTGCGTTGGCAATTACTTGGTTCCCCGCCGTATCTCTCACAATATCCATGCAAGTGAGAATGGGCACTCCAGAACGAGTCAAGGTTCCAAAAATGCGGCAAAAGCGAGCAACACATGATTTTTCATTCAAGTCGCCTAATAGCGGCATTTTTAAGAAAAAGCGATCCATCGTTACACGACCAACTGGCGTCTTGTAATACTGCCTGTAAAGAAAAGAGGCAACGATGAAAGTGATGATTGGGATGATGATCCTCCAACTTCTGAGGATACCGCTGATCCACAACATGAACAGGGTTAGAGCCGGCAATTCTGTCCCCAAATCTTGGAAAATGCCAGCAAAGATCGGGATCAAAAACACCGTCATACAAATAAAGACAATGATTGCCAAGATGCCCACCGCCACAGGGTATGCCATTGCCCCTTTGACTTGGTTTTGCAGGCGCGCCATATCCTCTAAGACTTTGGCTAATCGGTTGAGTACCTCATCGAGGACACCGCCGACCTCTCCAGCTTGAACCATACTGACGTAGAGATTATCAAAACACTCTGGATGTTTACGCATAGCATCTGAGAGATTCACACCTTGTTGAACCTCAGAGCTAATTTCCACAAGCGCTTTTTTGAGCTTGGGATTGGTACATTGCTCGGAAAGCACACCCAAGCATCGAACAATCGCCACACCCGCATTGACCATCGCAGCAAATTGACGAGAAAAGACGGCTTTGTCCTTGACTGTAACCTTCGCTAAAGAAGTTTGAATGTCTTTTAGGTTTAATTTGCTCAGGTCAAAGGTTTGGGTTTCTTTGATATTTGCAACAGAAACCCATTTTTCGCGCAGGGCGTCGCGGGCACTGCCAAGGGAGTCGGCAACAATTTTGTCTTTCTTGGCGGCTCCTTTAGAGTCCCGAACATCAGCAATATAGGTAGGCATACCTCACCTCTAAGTGAAAGAAGAATGGCTTTTAAAAGGAAAATTTTTGTAATGGGAAGGTGTCTTCCGGGGAGGTTTTTGACAATTTCTGCTGAGGGCTGCCAGGTAGTCCAGACCGAAACATCGGTCTGGACTACCTGGCATCATACAAGCTTAGTGCAATAGGTTTTACACCGCCTCGAACCTACCGAGCGCCAGCTTTTGCCCCTGTCGCTGGCGATGTCCCCAGGATACGCTGTAATTCTTCAGGTTTAGATGATTTGCCCATCGCCGCCTCAAAGGAGATGGCACCAGCTTTGACATAGCCAGCTAGAGCCTGTTCCATCGTCTGCATTCCCAATTTTGCTCCAGTCTGGATAGCAGAGTAAATTTGAGCAGATTTTCCTTCTCGAATCAAGTTAGCGATCGCTGGCGTTACTAACATGATTTCCTGAGCCATCACCCGACCATATTCACCGGGTTTCGGATTATGTTTGGGCACCAAGCATTGGCTAAAGACTGCCAATAACGAACCAGACAACTGAGCGCGGATTTGGGGCTGTTGCTCTGGAGGAAACACGTCCAAGATCCGGTCGATAGTACCTGCGGCTGAGCTGGTGTGCAGGGTGCCGAACACCAAGTGACCCGTTTCAGCCGCTGACACCGCCAGACCAATGGTTTCTAGGTCGCGCATTTCCCCTACCAGGATAATATCCGGGTCTTCTCGGAGCGCGGCTCTCAGCGCATTCGCAAAGCTCTTAGTATCTTCGCCTTTTTGACGCTGGTGAAACAAGCTCTTGATGTTTGGGTAAACATATTCAATCGGGTCTTCCACCGTCAGGATGTGTTCTGCCCGCGTCCGGTTGATCAAGTCGAGCATCGCAGCCAGAGTGGTGGTTTTCCCAGAACCCGTTTGCCCCGTCACCAACACCATTCCTCTCGGTCTGTGAGTCAATTCCCGCACGACGTCTGGTAGACCCAACTGATCGAAGTTCGGAATTTTAGAAGACAACGCTCTTAAGCACGCGGCATAGTAGCCCCGCTCTTTGTACACATTGACGCGGAAGCGAGCCAATCCCTTAACCCCATAAGAGCAGTCAAGTTCCCAGTTTTGCTCTAATTCCTTACGCTGCGTGTTGTTCAGCATACTGAAGATGAGTTTCTGACACTCCTGGGGAGGAAGCGGTTCGTCACCGATGGGATTGAGTTTCCCACTGATGCGGAAGTAAACCGGCGCTCCTGCCTGGATGTGCATATCTGAGCCGCCCATTTCAATGAGTTGCTCCATCAAGTCTTCAATCATTAATTCCATGAGGCTGTCTCCTGGGGTGATTCTTGATTTCTCAGTTGCTAATTTTCCGTGACTAAGGGCGTAGCTTGGGTGATTGCCATTCGCCATTAACGATTGACGATTGACATTTATTCTGAAAAGCGAGGCGTCATGCAGTAAGGACAATCTAGCCACTCTGGTTTTAACTCAGCAGTGCAAGTGACACATTCTAGACCGCTCTTACGCTTGGCTTTGAGTTCTGCCTCAAGACCAGAATCTGTAAATGTCACCCGTTCTACTTCTTCGAGAGTGGTATAACCTTGGCGTACCAGGTCTAAGCTGTATGCCAGCAATGTCTTCATCCCTTCTTCCACGGCTGCTTCTTTAATGCGCTCGGTGGGGGCACCTTGGCTGATTAAATTTTGCAACCGTTCGGTCACGCGCATGACCTCATAAACACCTACACGTCCCTTATAGCCAATGCCATTGCATTTTTGGCACAGAGCATTTCTGCTTTTGGCTTCCTTCGCTTCATCGGGTTGTAAAGTATTGGCTTTGTAGAAGGTAAGATCCCCGTCCCCAGAAGCTGATAAACCAAACCGACCGAGTTCTTGTGAAGTGGGTGAATAGGAAAGGCGACACTCGCTACAAACACGCCGCATCAGACGTTGTGCCAGAACGCCAATCAGCGAACCCGATACCATGAATGGCTCGATGCCCATTTCATCTAAGCGGGCGATCGCACCGGCGGCATCGTTGGTGTGCAGGGTTGTCAGCACCAAGTGTCCGGTTAGTGCTGCTTCAATTGCGGTTTTTGCCGTTTCTTTGTCCCGCGTTTCACCTACCAGAATCACATCCGGGTCTTGGCGCATGAAGGCTCTTAAGATCGAGGAAAAATCCATTCCTTTCTCTCGAATTACCTGTACCTGAGTAATCCCAGGCAAGGCATACTCAATCGGGTCTTCTGCCGTACTGATATTAATTCCCGGATCGTTCCGTTCTGCCAGAACTGAGTACAAGGTGGTAGATTTACCAGACCCAGTTGGCCCGGTCACCAAAATCAAGCCAAAGGGACGGCTTGCCATTTCTCTGACAATTTCTAGCGATTCTGAATCGGAAATTAACTTATCCAAACCTAGCTGGGTTGAAGAGTTATCGAGAATTCGCAAGACCACCTTTTCGCCGTAGCGGCTGGGTAAGGTATTCACCCGAAAGTCAACCTTACGCCCTTCAAACACCCGCCGGATACGACCATCCTGGGGCATCCGTCGCTCGGCAATGTCTAGCTCAGCCATAATTTTGAAGCGAGCTGTGACGGCTGCGATGATTTTTTTCGGAAACGGATCGAAGGCTTGTTGTAGCACCCCATCCTTCCGGAAGCGAATGCGTAAGAATTCTTCTTGGGGTTCAATGTGAATGTCTGAAACCTGCTCTTGCAGACCCTTGAGGAGGATTCTGTTAACCAGGTTGATGACGGGAGCGCCCTGTGCATCCTCTACATTCAGGTCATCTTCAATTTCAGGAGGCGCATCGCCTAAGTCGTTCAAATTATCCAGAACGTCTGAGACATCCACAGACTTTTGGATTCGCGCTACTTCCTCTTTCCTAGTTTGCTCATCCTTGTATTGGTTAATTAGATTCAAACAGTCTTCCAGCGTGATCACCATTCGCTGCAAGGCGATGCCCTGGGGTCGCAAGATGCGGTTGAGATCGTCCTGAGCCGCTAAATTATCTGGATCGACCATTGCCACCAGTACCGAGGGGGGCTGGGTGTCATTTTTCGTTAAGGGTACTAGTTTATAGCGGCTACAGATATCGATCGGAATCAGGGTTTCAATCAAAGACCCAATCTGAGAAGTGGGAATTTGGCTGATTTCCGGATCTAGAGATTCAACTCCGTAAAGAATTTTGAGTTCAAAAAGCTGTTGTTTTTTATACTGACGTAGCAAATCTGGGGGAAGCGATCGCCCAGTAATCGTTTCTAGAACCTCGGTTAAGGGTCTACCAGACTTGCGGCTTTCTACCATAGCCTGCCGCATTTGGTCGGTGTCAACATAGCCTGCCTGAATCAGCTGGTTGCCGAAGGGCGAAAACTCATTGCGGACAGCAAGGGCGCGATTTCGTGGTGAGGATTGAGTCATAGATCCGTGAGAATACCTCTTTACAAATTGTTCCCAAAACCATGAAGCAAAATTGCTATCGTCAGCCAAAAACTAAATTTTTACGGTTTAGATAACCGACTTGGGCTTGCGCCCCCGCAGTACCACCAGACCGTTTCATCATTTATGTTGAGCCGTTGTGGCGATTTTAAAGGCAAAATTGACGCGATAAGCCAATTTGCTCCTCACTAGCCGCAAGCAGTAATATCCGTACAACGATGCTGTAAGTTTTAAGATTGAAGACCTGCCGGAGCCTTAGAAGACTCGGACACGACTTGGTTAATGACAAGGAGCGTGTAAGGCTGAACGTGGTAGGGAACATTCACGATAATAGCCTTAACCAAGTCTTAGGCGTAGGATTGTCTTAATTTATTTTGCGATTCATACATCGTCTACTGTCTAGATTCTGATGTCTGGCACGCCCACTCGCTCAATGGCTATCCTGAAATTCGTGAAGATGACGTTACAATCGGAAAGTAGGCAATTGCTTCTATAAAGAAATTTCTGTGCAAATGCCAGCAGATGGCATAGCTTGGCACAATGTAGGGTTAAGGTAGGGTTGGCGTGTTGATACGGTTTTCCCACCCAAGCCTTGTCAGAAAGTTAAGCCAAAAGCTTTAAAGAGTATTGGTAGGATGCCTGGGCACACTATGATTCTAGAAAGGGGAAAGTTTTGTGGCAATGCGCCGGTTCTCTCCATCCCTAACTCAGGGAGTGGTGAGACACCAACCTGATACAGAAGGGGAGGTGGTAGTGGCGACATCGACAGGACTACCCATTAAAATGAGCGCGAGCAGTCTCTTAGCTGGGATGATAGCCCAATGAACGAGGAAGAAAATCAGCAAGACAATACTTCACCTCCAATGGTTGATAACCAGGCGGTGGCACAGGAAATGGGGAATGAACCATTATCTGAAACGGGAACCTTGAATGGAGAACCATTAGGGGAGGCGTCAGTGTATGGCACAAGCCAAACATCTGATGCGGTATCAGATGCCAGTGCAACCTCCGGAGCCAGCGGAGACGAAAGTAACGCAGAAGCAGCCAGCAACACAGCGGCTGTAGAAGCATTGACGCGGGAAGTGGAGGCTTTAAAAGCGCAAGTGGAAGAGCGCACGCAACAGTGTGACTCTTTCAAAACTCAGTACATGAGGATAGCCGCAGATTTTGAAAATTTCCGCAAGCGGACTCTCAAAGAGAAGGAAGACTCGGAGGTGCAGATCAAGTGCACAACCATTACTGAGTTACTGCCCGTAGTGGATAATTTTGAGCGAGCGCGATCGCAGATCAAGCCGCAAACTGATGGAGAATGGAGCATCCACAAAAGCTACCAGAGTGTCTACAAACAGCTGGCAGACGCTCTCAAGCGCATCGGAGTATCTCCCATGCGTCCGGAGGGTCAAGATTTCGATCCCAATCTCCACGAAGCCGTGATGCGGGAACCAACGAATGAATATCCAGAAGGAGCCGTGATCGAACAGCTGGTGCGCGGCTATTTCTTGGGCGATCGCGTCTTGCGCCACGCCCTAGTCAAAGTTGCTGCTGGTATGGAGCCCGTGGTAACCTCAGAGGAAGGTCATCCGCTTTCTGGCGAAAGTTAATGGAGTTTGATGCACTGCATCGACGGTTGAAGGCGTCAGAAATTACAATCAAATTGATGGAAATCTGGTGCCGGGTCCGAACCATTTCGGACAAGCAATTCGACGGCTACTTAACAAATCCTGTAAACCTTTACTACAGCTAGCTATGGGAAAAGTCATTGGCATCGACTTGGGCACGACCAATAGTTGCGTGGCTGTTTTAGAGGGGGGTCAACCCATCGTCATCTCTAACACAGAAGGAGGGAGAACGACCCCAAGTATCGTGGGATTTGGCAAGGGCGGCGATCGCCTAGTGGGTCAGCTAGCAAAACGGCAAGCTGTCACCAATGCCGAAAATACGGTATACAGCATTAAACGCTTTATCGGTCGCCGCTGGGATGACACCGAAGTAGAGCGATCGCGCGTGCCCTACACCTGTATCAAAGGTCGCGATGATACCGTCGATGTCCAAATTCGGGGACGCAACTACACCCCCCAAGAAATCTCAGCGATGATCCTGCAAAAGCTAAAGCAGGATGCAGAAAACTTTCTTGGCGAACAGGTAGACCAGGCAGTCATCACCGTACCTGCCTACTTCACAGACGCCCAAAGGCAGGCGACAAAAGATGCCGGTACCATTGCCGGACTGGAAGTTTTACGGATCATCAACGAACCCACGGCAGCTGCTCTTGCCTACGGCTTGGATAAACAAGATGAAGAGCAGTGCATTCTGGTGTTTGACTTAGGGGGCGGTACCTTCGACGTTTCCGTACTCCAATTGGGTGACGGCGTTTTTGAAGTCAAAGCTACCTCTGGAAACAACCATCTAGGCGGAGATGACTTTGACAACAGCATTGTCCGCTGGATGATCGAAAACTTCAAACAGCAAGATTCCATCGACCTGGGAACCGACAAAATGGCTCTCCAGCGGTTGCGAGAGGCAGCAGAGAAAGCCAAAATCGAACTTTCCAGCATGGGCAGCACCTCCATCAATTTGCCATTCATCACCGCCGATGAAACCGGGCCAAAACATTTAGAGATGGAACTTTCCCGCGCCCAGTTTGAAGAACTCGTCAACCATTTGGTGGAAGGTACCATTGAGCCTGTAGCTCAGGCGATCAAAGACAGCGGTTTGACAGCCAATGAGATTGACCGGATCATCCTGGTGGGAGGTTCAACTCGAATTCCTGCCGTTCAAGATGCGATTAAGAAGTTTTTTGGCGGCAAAGCACCCGATCGGTCGATCAACCCGGATGAAGCAGTGGCGCTGGGAGCAGCGATCCAAGGAGGCGTCTTAAGCGGCGAAGTCGAGGATCTGCTGCTATTGGATGTTGCCCCCCTAAGCTTGGGCATTGAAACCTTGGGAGAAGTGTTTACAAAAATTATTGAGCGCAACACCACAATTCCCACGACGAAATCCCAAGTTTTTTCCACCGCCACCGACGGACAAACCAGCGTGGAAATTCACGTCTTACAGGGTGAGCGGGCGATGGCGAAAGATAACAAAAGTCTTGGCAAATTCCTCCTAGCAGGAATTCCCCCCGCTCCCAGAGGCATCCCTCAAATTGAAGTGTCCTTTGAAATCGGCGTTGATGGAATTCTCAAAGTATTGGCTCAAGATAAAGGCACTGGGAGAGAGCAGAGTATCCGGATTAGCAATACCGGCGGCTTGAGTGCCAGCGAAGTCGAACGGATGCGGCACGAAGCTGAAACCTATGCCGAAGAAGACCAGCGTCGGATGCAAGTAGTGGAGCTGAAAAATCAGGCTGATAGCCTGTTCTACAGCTATGAATCGACGTTGAATGACAACGGGGATCTGGTTGCAGAGGATATCAAAACGCAGGCAAATAAGAAGGCTACAGCGGTGCGAGCGGCGCTGGCTAACCCCTCAATTAGTGTTGAGGAGATCAAACAACAGATCGACGATTTTCAGCAGACACTGTTTGCGATTGGTGCTGCCGTGTACCAGCAAGCCAGCGGACGCGAGACACCGGATGATTACGAAAGCCTGGAAAGTGGCATATCTCCAGAGTTTAGTGAAGCGCCTGACTCTACACCCGATGACGATGACTTTAGATTTGATGACGATAATACCGTTCAGGCTGACTACGAGCCAGTTGACTAAATCAAATAAAAATAAAAAAGGAAAAATGAAAAATTGAAGGATATCTAAAGTTTTCATTTTTCCGTTCTCCTAACCCTTAACCCCTAAAGAAGCAGCGTTCTATGGCCCGCGACTACTATGAAATTCTCGGGGTCTCCCGTGACTCAGACAAAGAGGAAATTAAGCGTGCCTATCGCCGTCTGGCCCGGAAATATCACCCGGATGTCAATAAAGAGCCAGGGGCGGAAGAACGCTTTAAAGAAATCAATCGAGCATACGAAGTCCTTTCGGAACCAGAAACCCGGACTCGCTACGATCGCTATGGAGAAGCCGGAGTCGCTTCTGGTGTCGGAGCTGGCCCAGACTTAGGCGATATTGGTAACTTTGCCGATATTTTTGAAAGCTTCTTCAGTGGGTTTGGGGGTACCGGGGGTCAAACGGCTGCTCGCAGACGTAGCGGTCCCGTTCGCGGCGACGACCTGCGGTTAGATTTAAAGCTGGAATTTCGGGAAGCCGTCTTTGGGGGCGAAAAAGAAATCCGGATTCCCCATCTAGAAACCTGTGCTACCTGTAGCGGTGCAGGTGCCAAGCCGGGAACGCGACCGCGAGCCTGTCCGACTTGCAGTGGTTCCGGTCAAGTGCGTCGTGCGACACGGACTCCCTTTGGTAGCTTTACCCAAGTCTCTGTCTGTCCCACCTGTAACGGTGAAGGGCAGGTAATTGAGGACAAGTGTGAAACTTGCGGAGGCGTCGGTCGCAAACAGGAGACGAAAAAGCTTAAAATTACTATCCCTCCAGGGGTAGATAATGGAACCCGGCTACGCGTTTCTAAAGAAGGAGACGCTGGTCTGCGCGGTGGGCCTCCGGGAGATTTGTACGTCTATTTGTTTGTTGAGGAAGACGCAGAGTTTCATCGGGATGGGATTAACGTCCTGTCAGAGATTAAGATTAGCTACTTGCAGGCGATCTTAGGATGCCGTCTGGAAGTGAATACAGTAGATGGGCCGGTAGAGTTAACAATTCCGGCGGGAACGCAACCGAATACGGTGCTGACGCTAGAAAATCATGGCGTACCCAAACTAGGGAACCCAGTCAGCCGGGGAGATCACCTGATTAATGTAGGAATTGATATTCCCAATCGGATTACGGCTGAAGAACGGGAACTGCTGGAGAAGCTGGCTAAAATCAAAGGCGATCGCACTGGGAAAGGCGGTTTAGAAGGATTTTTAGGAGGGTTGTTCAAGTGATCGACAATCCAGCGACTGCAACGGATGTGCCGGACGCTCAGCTGGACTTGCGGGGGACGCCTTGCCCGATTAATTTCGTTCGCACTAAACTCCGCCTGGAACAAATGGCACCCGACACCTTATTAGAAGTTTGGCTAGATCCGGGTGAGCCAATTGAGCAGGTTCCTGATAGTTTAGCGATGGCGGGCTACACAATTGAAGAGACGCGATTCATTGCGTCTGAAGACCGCACAGGCTTTTTTGCCCTGAGGGTGCGGCGTCCAGCTTCCCTATGAGTTCTGTACCACCTCCGTCGCTACCGCCGACAGGAGAGGAGAGGGAGCAGAAATTTCCAGATCCGGTTGATCGGTTGGAAGAATCTTCGCCGTTAATTGGGACGGTGGTGGCTGTGCAGGCGAATTTCTATCAAGTGCGACTAGACCTCAGTAGTTTGGAGTTGGAAGCTGACACCCCGCCGATAACTCCCTTTCTCCTGTGTACTCGTCGGGCAAGGCTGAAAAAAATAGGTCAGAAGGTGATGGTAGGCGATCGCGTTCTGATTGAAGAAGCTGACTGGGCAGGTGGACGGGGAGCGATCGCTGAAGTTTTCCCCCGCACAAGCGAACTAGATCGTCCTCCAGTGGCAAATGCTCAGCAAATTCTTCTCGTTTTTGCCCTAGAAGAACCTACGTTGGATGCCTATCAATTGAGTCGTTTTCTGGTAAAAGGAGAGTCTACTGGCTTAGAAGTCTGCCTTTGCTTAAATAAAAGCGATTTAGTGACAACTGACCAACTCAACCAATGGCGCGATCGCTTGCAAGGATGGGGCTACCAACCGATATTTATCAGCGTCCACACAGGTCGAGGTCTAGAAGAATTCCAGCATCAACTAAATCATAAAATTACTATTTTTGCGGGTCTTTCTGGCGTCGGGAAATCGAGCATCGTAAACTATCTTATTCCCAGCGTCAATCTGCGCGTCGGAGAAGTTTCCGGCAAACTCAGCCGAGGGCGTCATACGACGCGACACGTTGAATTGTTTGAATTACCGACAGGCGGATTCATTGCAGATACCCCTGGATTCAACCAACCAGACTTGGATGCGACTCCGGAAGAGTTAGTGCATTATTTCCCAGAAGCACGCCAGCGCTTAGCGGTTGCCCGATGTCAATTTAGTGATTGCCTGCATCGGGATGAGCCGAATTGTGCGGTGCGAGGGGATTGGGAACGTTACGAGCATTATCTAGATTTTCTGAAAGATGCGATCGCTCTTTCTACTCATCTGAACCAACAAGCCGATCCCGACGCCACCCTGAAAATGAAAACCAAGGGTAAAGGGCACAGTCAATACGAACCCCGGTTAGAAGCCAAAAAATACCGTCGTCCTTCCCGTCGGACTCAACAGCAGGCACTTGACCAAGTGTATCAAGACACGGATTTTTTAGAAAAGATGGAAGATGAATAAAAAAGAGGGTTAGATTTATGCAGCAAATCGATCTCGCTGCGGCATCTCAACCTCTGCCCAAATTAATTGAGGTGGCACTTCGTGGTGAAGAAGTCACGATCTCGAAAGACAAGCATCCTGTTGTCAAATTAGTGCCAGTCTCGCCCCTGAAGCGTCCTCCTCAGTTTGGGAGCGTACAAATCCTCCATCGACGGACATCGCATGTCCAATTACAAACGAAGTCGCATCCGAATCAAGCCAAAGAACCGCTTCGGGGATTTCGTCAGGCTTACTCGTTGTCACGTCGCTCTCCAGAGTTGAGCTTCCACGGAAGGTGGTCGCAAACGGGCGCTCGATCTCGGATAAGGATAGTTCCTCGAACTTAGCCGCTCAGGCTATACCCCACGTTGTTGACGACGACGTCAATGTGACTAAATACTCGTCACGCCCGGACTCGACGACCGCTCTCGCCCCAGAAAGACAAATCGAGGGACAAGGTGACGAATCCCTGCTCAGCCAGCTTTTGGGCATACAGATTTGCGCTCTGTTCTTTGACTGCGCCCATTGGGTGCCCGACTATGATTGCGGGATTCTTGGTGTTCTGATCTAAGGCTTTGGGAATGAAGAGATTCCCAGCAACCTGCATATTGTATTGGTTTCTGAACGTAACCTTCTGCACCGTCACCTTGTCGCTCCTATAGAAGTTGTCCGTCCCCTCGACTACCGCGGACTGCTACACGAGTGCTTGGGGGCTATTACGCCAAACGTGTGTTTTGTCGAGTGCAAATGCCGCCGTTGCGCCGATTGCACTCATCAAGAGGGTTGGTATTAGAACGCGGTGTTTCATTGATTTGTTCGTATGTGTGGGTTTATCTAGCGGGTTAGCTTCGGTTCGACGCGCCTGCCTTCAGCGGGGCTATGTCGATGACGAAGCGATAGCGCGCGTCCTTGTTCACCAAGCGCTCGTAAGCGCGTTTGCATTGGTACTCCTGCGAAGTTTCACCTCGGTTATTCAGATTTCAGAGAAGCCATATCAATTACAAAGCGATATTTCACATCGGACTTGAGCAGTCGCTCGTAGGCTTCGTTGACCTTCTGGATGGGGATGACTTCAACATCGGCGGTGATATTGTGTTCACCGCAAAAGTCGAGCATCTCTTGGGTTTCGGCGATGCCGCCGATCATAGAGCCAGAAAGACTGCGGCGACTCATAATCAGACTAAATGCCGCGACATCTAGAGGCTTTTCAGGCGCACCAACCAGGGTGATGTTACCATCGAGGTCCAGCAGGTTGAGATAAGCATTAATGTCGTGCTTGGCAGCGACGGTATCGAGGATAAAATCGAAGCTACCAGCGTGCTTTTGCATCTCGTCAGCATTGCGGGAAACAACAACTTCATCGGCACCCAGGCGGAGCGCGTCTTCTTTCTTGTCGGGGGACGTGGTAAAGACAACAACGTGCGCTCCCATTGCATGAGCAAGCTTCACGCCCATGTGCCCCAATCCGCCCAGACCGACCACACCTACTTTCTTACCCTCTGTAACTCCCCAATGACGGAGTGGCGAATACGTGGTAATGCCTGCACACAGGAGCGGTGCAACTCCAGCTAGATCGAGGTTTGGGGGAACGCGCAGCACGAAGCGTTGATCGACAACAATGCTATTGGAATAGCCACCATAGGTAACTGGAGCGGTCTTGTGCTTGTCTGGAGAGTTGTAGGTGAAGATCGCATTTTGGCAAAACTGCTCAAAGCCAGCCTTGCAATTGGGACAGTGACCATCCGAATCGACCATGCAGCCAACTCCTACTAGATCGCCCGACTTGAACTTGGTCACTGCTGAACCGACTTGAGTGACCCGTCCGACGATTTCATGACCGGGAACGATCGGGTAGGTTGTGGACATGAAATCGCTCCACTCGTCCCGCACTGAATGGAGGTCGGAGTGGCAGATGCCACAGAAGAGAATTTCAATCTGAACGTCATGCTCAGTAGGATCGCGCCGTGCGATCGTGTCGGAGGCCAGCGGTGATGTTGCACTGACTGCGGAGTAAGCTTTGGCGTTGTACATAAATTGATGCTCCAATCTGGAAGATAAGCTGGTTTACTTGTACTCGGTCTTGAATCTGTCCTGGTATTGTTCGTCGCTGACCTTTTCCATCCAGTCTAAGGGCTTGCCGTCGAGTACCTCCTGAGTAGCGATATGAGTCATCGTCGTTAGTGGTGAATGTGGCGATGGCGACAATGCTTTGTTGTCGTGCGTTTAGGGTTTAATCTGGTTGGCGACGCACATCACTAAACCGTTTGACCGCCATCAATGACCAGGGCGTGCCCAATAGCGAAGGAGGACGCATCCGAACACAGCCAGACGACGGCATTGGCGATCTCTTCGGGTTGACCCATCCTTCCAATTGGTTCCTGCGAGATCACTCGCTCTCGTCCTTCGGAAGTGCCGCTGCTGAAGCGATCCATCATCGGGGTGTCGATGATTCCGGGACACACAGCGTTGATGCGAATGTTCTGCGCGGCGTAGTCGAGTGCCGCCGCCTTGGTCAGTCCGACCACGCCGTGCTTTGCAGCCACGTAAGCCGCTTGACCTTTGAAGCCTTTAACCCCAGCACCTGAAGAGGTATTCACGATCGCGCCACCGCCTTGCTTGAGCATCAGCGGGATTTCGTGCTTCAGGCACAGGAACACGCCGCGCAGGTTGATGTTGACGATGCGGTTCCACTCCTCCTCTGTAAGGTCGGCTGTCGCCGCTATCTTCTGTTCCACGCCAGCGTTGTTGAAGGCAAAGTCCAGTCGCCCGAAAATCTCAATGGCCTTATCCAGGGCTGCCTTCACGTCCTCGGCTCGCGTCACGTCGCACCTGACGGCGAGCGCCTTCGGCAGCAGCGAAGCTCCCGCCCGCCCGTCGAGTTCCTCAATTATGCGGACTGTTTCTTGATTGCCTTGTTCTGAAATGTCAGCGACCACCACGTTAGCGCCCTCACGAGCAAATGCCAGCGCTGTCGCTCGACCGATGCCGTTCGCTGCTCCGGTGACAAAAGCCACCTTATCTGTGAAGTTTCCATTCGAGTTGAGTAGCATATATTCTCCTGCCAGTTTCTCGCTTACCGACTGAGGTGCTGATTGAAAAAGGACGCAAGCTTGTCCCACGGGATAAGGTTCACCCGGTCGTACAAATCGACGTGTCCCGCGTTCGGAACGATGTAGAGATCCTTTGGCTCGGCTGCGCGTTTGTAGGCATCTTCGCTGAACTCCCTAGAATGGGCATTGTCACCCGTGATGAACAGCATCGGACGAGGCGAAATCGTCTCAATGTCATCGAACGGGTAAAAGTTCATGAATTTGACGTTGCTGGTAAGTGTCGGATGCGTTGTAAGTTTCGGCGACGAACTTTTGGGGGTGTATTCGCCTCTAGGAGTGCGGTAGAAGTAATAGAACTCACGCTCAATGGCGCTGGAGTTCTCATTTAGTTCATGCACAGTCCCGCTTGTGTATTTGGTCTCGCCGCCCGTGAACTCCGCATAGCGTTGCTCAGCCGCCTCTGCGATCCATTTCTTCCTTTGTTCCAGGGTCGTAGAATGCTTAAGCCCGTTGCGAGCGGCAGCACCCATGTCATACATACTGACCGTCGCAATAGCCTTCATTCGCGGATCGATCTTGGCGGCGCTGATGACGAAGCTACCGCTACCGCAAATTCCAAGAGCGCCAATCCGATCTCTATCAACGAATGGTCGGGTGCCCAGAAAATCGACCGCAGCACTGAAATCCTCGGCATAAATATCCGGCGAAACAACGTTGCGAGGCTGCCCCTCACTCTCGCCCCAGAAAGACAAATCGAGGGACAAGGTGACGAATCCCTGCTCAGCCAGCTTTTGGGCATACAGATTTGCGCTCTGTTCTTTGACTGCGCCCATTGGGTGCCCGACAATGATTGCCGGATTCCTGGCGTTCTGATTCAAGGCTTTGGGGATGAAGAGAGTCCCAGCAACCTGCATGTTGTATTGGTTTTTGAATGTAACCTTCTGCACCGTCACCTTGTCGCTCTTGTAGAAGTTGTCCGCCCCCTCGACCACAGGGGACTGCTGCGCGAGTGCTTGGGGGCTATTACGCCAGACGTGTGTTTTGTCGAGTGCAAATGCCGCCGTTGCACCGATTGCACTCATCAAGAGGGTTGGTATTAGAACGCGGTGTTTCATTGATTTGTTCGTATGTGTGGGTTTATTTAGCGGGTTCACTTTGGCTCAATAGTCGTCGCAAGCAGTTTCATTTCGTACCCTCTTTACTGCGATCGCAACTCAATCGTCGCTTCTACAGAACCAGGCACATTCAATGCCTCGATGTCACCGTCAATTTTTCCGAGGATAATGAGTCCGTTTGAGTATCCAAAATCGTTGTAATACATCGCTAAATTCCCCCAGGGAGCGTAATAAGCAATATCTCCAACCGCAGGATCGGTGCCCGGAGGTGCATCTTCTGTGGATAATCGTCTTGGCAAATCACTAATTTTTTCGGTGTTTACGTAATCTTTTAGCGTCAGTGTTAATGGCAACAGGGAAATAAAATCCTGAGTGGTTTTGCTGTCAATCAACGTGGCTGGTACAACCTTGTTTCCGATCTGGATGTTGATCTTCATCCTGTTTGTCTGCTCGGTTGATAGTTCAGTTGGTATCTCTAACGGGGCATTGCTGGTGATACTGTTATCGGCATGGCAGGCTGAGGAACTTAGGGACATTGCTAAAGCGAGAACCAAAATCAGCATTCGCTTCTGACCGTTTTTTCCTCTAGTGGGAAGCCATCTCGAAAGCATCAGGATCTCCCTTCGTACTGTTCGTCGCTGACCTGTTCCATCCAGTTCACAGGGGTGCCGTCAAGTTGTTCTTGAATCGCAGTATGGGTCATGGCTGTAGTTGCTGTGGCTCCGTGCCAGTGTTTTACGTTCGGTGGAATCCAGACAACATCACCGGGTCTAATCTCCTGAATTTGACCGCCCCACTGCTGAACCCAGCCAACTCCAGCCGTCACAATCAGAATTTGCCCCAAAGGATGGGTGTGCCATGCGGTTCGGGCACCTGGCTTGAAGGTGACACTTGCGCCAGATGCACGGGATGGATCGTGCGCCGGAAAAAGAGGATTGATGCGTACAGAACCCGTGAAATATTCGGCAGATCCTTCAGTGGAAGGCTGCGAACCGTTACGCGTGATTTCTACCGTCTGTGGGCGATCGCCAGATGAGACTTGCGTATGCCCTGCCTGCGCGAACCCCAAAGCCAATAAGGAAAATGCCATGACAGGTATCGTGAGCCGTTTCATTTCTGTTCCTCCAATTTGTGCTTTGTCATGCAAAGCTTTCCCACAGCGACCAATGCCTGCCGTGGATTTGATGATGCTTCTCGTGCAATCGAAAGAAGCGCTTGACCAAATAAACCTGAGTGTTCTCTTGAAGAGAAATCCAGACGCTTACAAGCAGCCGGAATCACATTTCATTGCTTTAACCTCATTCTAGGAATCTTGAAAGGCAAGCAATAGGACGATTGTCTAGGATGGTTGTACAATCCTGCAAACTTGCACCGCTTTCGATTCAAGCCGCGCTAGATTCTTATACAGGCTTAGCTGCCAAACCCTTTCTAGAGCTTGATGTGTCTATAAATCGATTTGAACGGACATCAGAAATGAACGCTGCAAGAACGAGTGAAAAGTCCGATAGAGCGTTGATGAATAACCCTCAGGCAAAGCGTGAAGCAGACCGAGCGCAAGCCAACCGAGAGGAACTAAGGGAGCGAATTGCCCAAGCGATTCGTCAAGATGGAGCGATCGAGCTGCTGAAAGGATTGCACTTCTATCGCACCTCGTCTCCTTCGGAATGCTTTCATAGTGTCTCTATTCCTGCCTTTTGTGCGATCGCTCAGGGCAGCAAAGAAGTCCTACTGGGCAGCGATCGCTATCAGTACGATCCGATGCACTATCTGCTGGGGACAGTCGAACTGCCGATTGCCAGCCAAATTCTAGAAGCAACTCAGGAAAAACCGTACCTAGGCCTTCGTCTCGATCTCGACCCTACCCTAGTTGGCTCAGTCATGGTTGAGGCAGGCTATCCCTCAGCGCAACGGGGTGCTAGTGTAAAAGCGATCGACGTGAGTCCGTTGGATGCAGACCTGTTGGATGCTGTGGTGCGGCTTGTCAGGCTTCTCGATTCTCCTGCCGAAGCCCATGTGCTTGCACCCCTGATTAAACGGGAAATTATCTACCGACTCCTAATGGGAACGCAAGGAAATCGGCTGCGTCAGATTGCCGTTCTAGGTGGCTACACTCACCACATCGCCAGAGCGGTCGATCGACTTCGCAAAGACTTTAACCAGCCGCTTCGGATTGAAAGCATCGCACGAGAGCTTGGCATGAGCGTTTCTGGCTTTCACCATCACTTCAAGTCGGTCACTGCTATGAGTCCCTTGCAGTTTCAGAAGCAACTACGGCTTCAAGAGGCTCGCCGTCTGATGCTGGGGCAAAACCTTGACGCTAACAGTGCTGCCTACCATGTGGGATATGATGACGCCTCGCACTTCAACCGGGAATACAAGCGGCTCTTTGGTGCACCACCGATGCGTGATGTGGAGCGGCTGCGAGAAACTGCCAGGGAGACTGCTGGTTCAATATGACCTCTTCAAGACTCCTAATCTTGCCAGAAGTCGCTAAAAAGTTTCTACGGGATAGATGTTCTAATTCGTTATAGGGCATTTTAACTCCCTCTTGCCGTCCTTCTTCCTAAGGTTTTCCCGATTCTCCTTTACCTTGACTCTAACTGGCACATTGCTTTCCTATTCATGCAGGAGGTCTAAGGATGACACCCTACAGACAATGTTCCGGTACGCGCCCACCGAGAAATGAAGTAGGCTAACTATCATTTCGTTAGACTGATACAATTTGTCTAACTCTTCTAGTTCGGGCAATCATCGCTCTTTTGTTGCTCGCGTTAGAGTAAAATTTAAAACTCTTGCATCAAAGGAATTTGACCAATTTAGTATTAGCGTCGGGCTGACCAGTTGCGTCTATCTACTTTGGCACCGCCTAATATATCCACGCTTCCAATAATGGTGTTGTCAGAAATGCGCCCATTAAACTGCATTGTTACCAGCTTCCCTTGCTTCGGCTGTGAAACTTTAAAGCTAAGTTGGTCGCCTGTTAATTTCGCCTCAGTAATCGGTATTTCCTCATTGCTCATTTTCACAGTTCCGGTAACTTCTTGAAACTGTTGACGTAATTGAAGCGTGTAAGGATTTTTGCTTCCAACGGATTGCATATTCCATTGCCAGGTTCCTGTTACTTGTGCTGGAATCACCCAGTAGAAAACTCTGTGAATGCGAGAACCAACCCGCAACACTTCAGTACGATCGGGTTTCCATTCCTTCATGTCAAACTGGTGAGACACAACGGGCGTTCCCGGTTTGAGTTCGCGCAGCAGTTTTGGTCGCAGTTGGACGTTAACTTTAGGCAACAGGTAAAGCGTCACCACGGTAGCTTCGCTGAGGTCAGTTTGGAACAAATCTTGCTCGACAAACTTCACGCGATCGCTCACACCTGCTAATCTAGCTTTTTCGTTACTTTCCTGAATTAGTCGCGGGTTAATTTCGAAACCGACACCTTTCGCGCCAAATTCCTTCGCGGCTGCGATAACCAGCCTGCCATCACCAGAACCTAAATCGTAAACGACATCATCTTGAGTCACGTCAGCCATCTTTAGCATTGCTGTCACCACCTCGTTAGGTGTTGGCACATAAGGCACATCAGTCTGCGATCGCACCCCCTCCGGCAGGGGTGGAGGTTGAGCTTGGGAGACGGGTAGCGATCGCCCTTCTTGCCAGATGAAGAGGCTGCTAACACCCGCACACAACACCAAAAAGCCAAGGATTCGCTTCAAACGCATAGCAACTGATGACCTTAGTGAATGTGACACTTCTCCTTATCTTGCCAGAAGCGATCGCTTGTGAAAACTTGGATTTAGAGAGAGCGATCGCTTCCCATCACTCGTCTTTTACAAATCTTACAAACCGCTATAAATTACTTTTGGCTACAAGTTGCCAGTCTCGACGCGAGAGAAGACATTTCCACAATTAAAAATGAAGAAACCACGTCCCCATTAAGATAGAAATTAAGCGATCGCATCCAAGGAAGATGTCCTGCTGGTGCATCCAAGCTGAAGGTAAGTTCATCATATTCGCACCAACCTTGTTCAAACCATCCCAAGCGATCGCCAAAACTTTGCCAAGTTTTATCGCCAGCGTGCAGCTTACCACCGACACTCTGCCAGATACTCTTTTGTACGCTATAACCAAAATGCTCGTTGCTGTATCTTAACCATAGTTTTTCGATAGTACAAAAGTCTGGATAGGGAATCTTTTTAATCGCTTCTATATCTAGCAAACCTTCTTTTTCGATTGGTTATTTTAAGTACAACAGCCGCAGTTTCTTTATCAGCTTCTTTCCATTTCCATCTACTAGTCAATCTTGCAGTCTGCTGTAGTCCATTCCTACTGCTGAAATTAATTGCACCGCCCCAAACCATCGATTGCAATGTTGAAACGCTTGGGTTCATTTTGACACAGTACCAAGAAATGTCCCCACAGCGCGATCGCTCACTTAAACTTTATTGAATGTTACGCTGCTTATTCTTGCACCACTTCCAACAAATCTTCAATTAACACATCAAAAGTTCGCGCTAACTTTCTTAAAGCAGCTAAGTCCGCCATCACCATTCCCGGCGACACTGCATAAGTTTTGATGGTGCTGTATGAGACTCCGGAACGTTCGGAAACCTCCTTCAGCGTCCAGCCTTCCTTGGCGGCAAACTCCCTAATCCGCAACTTTATTAACTCTGTTCTTGACATAGAGTTTAAATTTCGACTAAAATATTTTATCCAGTAAAAAGCGATCGCCCTTTGGCGTCGGAAACTGAAGAGCGATCGCTAATTCCACAAAAACTCCATGATATTGGAGTTAATTATTATGATATCAAGCTCACAGCCTGAAGCAAGGGTTGTTCATCAATTGGCTCGGTTTGTGACGAAAGAAGCGATCGCGCTTTTGCTTAACCTCAACCCCGAACAGATATATCGGATCGACTGTTGGCAATATGTCATCCACGTTGTTGGCAAAGGCGTGAGTACGTTTGTCAGCTATGCGGATCTGCCACCCATTTTAGGCGCAGAGACACCCACTACCAAAGATTTCCTCAGATGGCGCAAGCGTTGGAGAAAGCATCAATATAAAGCCCCCGGCTTTTGGGTGAAATTTTACGAGCAGAAACTAAACACAGCCCCTTCCTTGGCAGAAATGTACAGATGGGGGGAATTGCTGAGCGTCATTAAATCTGTGCTGTCAGAGGCTCAATTGCGGAGGTTGCGGAGTCTCTATGCCCAGAAAAAACAAGCAATGGAAAATTTTCAAATTCAACTTGTTTAAGAATTAATTTCCAGAAATCTTGCGAACCAGCTGCTTCAAAACAAAGCGATCGCTCTTGAGTTGATTCGCTTACAAGTCGGGACGCGCCAGCAGCGACTCGCCAACCGTTACAAAACAACCCCAAACCCCCCCCGAACCCCCGACTCGCCATCCCGGAAGATGTCCGGGGAGAGCATCGGAAGTGAAATTGAGGTCATTCCACCACAACCAAGTTTCGTTGACGCGCCAACCCACGCGATCGCCAAACGTGACAAAATCTTTCCCACACTCGTTGTAAATCCGCTTCTGGACGCTCAAGCCAAAGCGTCCGTTGCTGTAGTTTACCCAGAGAGTGTCGATGGTGCGTAAATCTTGCCCTGGAAACGATTCAATGTGTTCGTAATCCAGCCATTCTTCGTCCCGACGGGCTACCTTCAGCATAATCGCCGCCGTTTCCATATCGGCTTCTCTCCACTTCCCTGCTGCTAATAAATCCCGCAATTGACGGTAATTTTCCCCCGCCTCCGGACTCAGCTTGTTGTGAGAGTCTGAAGAAACAAACATTGTCGTGGGAAGCGTGGTGTCAGACGTAGTAATGACTGATTCAACGTTTCGGATGGGTAACGTCGCCGCATCTTGATTCAGACTGCTGAAATTAAATAAATCCAACCAAGCTTGCACGGAAGCAGGACGATTCTCTGGTTCAAACTCCATACCTTGGAGAATTGCCAGCTCAAGGCGATCGCTAATACTAGAATTAATTTGTCTCGGTGCCTCTAAGGGAACTTTCGCCGCCCTGGCAAAAGCCGGAGTCGGGCGCTTTCCCGTGAGTAAATAATACAGAGTTGCAGCGAGGGCGTAGACATCCGTATACTCGCCTCGCCTCGCTTCCTCAGCATATTGCTCAATCGGTGCAAAACCGTGGGTTAAAGCTTGAGTATGAGCTTGGGTAGTATCCCGGATAAACTCCCGTGCAATCCCAAAATCAATCAAAACTGCCTCTAATTTCCCAGAACGCAGCATGATGTTGTGCGGCTTTACATCCCGATGCAGCAACCCTTTATCGTGAACGACGGTAAGCGCTTCACCAATCTGCTGAATGTAGCGCAGTGCTTCTATTTCCGACAGCAGTCCCCACCTGTTCACCCACTTCCATAAATCTTCCCCTTCCACATATTCCATCGCCATACAGGGAAGCGAGCCTTCCTGAAAAGCATTGTCAATCTGCACGATATGCGGATGACGACATAAGGCTAAGCGTAGCGCCTCATCTCGGAAATCCCGCTGAAATTTATCCCGGAAAGAAGCGAGTTCTGGGTTGTTGAGGACATCGTCCTTCAGCGTCTTGATGACAACTTGATTGCCTTTTCTGTCTTTAGCAAGATAGGTAATCCCAACACCACCCTGACCCAGCGGTCTTTCGATGATATAGCGATCGCCGTATAACCTCTGCCCAGCTGCCCAAGCCATAGCTTACGAAAGACTCCAAGACGAACCGTGTTAATTTTTGCACAGTTTAACGCAGCAACAGCAAAACCCCCTGTAACAAACCCACGACAAACCCTAAGATGCCTCCTAAATTAACAATTGCTTGCAATTCACTTTTTACGATGCCTTGAATTGCCATTTCTAATTCCGCTGCCGATGTTCCCTTGACTCGGTCAATAATCACCTGATCGATCGACAAAATCGGAATTACTTGAGCGACAATTTTTTCCAGATCCCGCTCCAAATAGCGCTCTAAAATTAAAGCCAATTCTTTGCTAACCACTTCTAAGGAAGCGTTGACAGCAGGCGATGTTCGCAGCCGACCCAGGATTAACTTAGCAATATTTTCCCAGTCCACAGAGTCACTCAATCCCTGCAACAAATCAGCGCCCCGCTCTTGAATATAACTGCGGACGCTGTCGCGCATCGTTTTCCGCAACTGGCGCACCGTCGAAACCGGCAAATTTTGTAAAGAGAGATTTTGCAGCCATTCCTGCAAACGTTCTCGAATTCCCAAAGAGAGAATCAACTCTGTTATCCGCTGATTTGTTTCCTCTTTTTCATCCAGGCAAAACGTCCGCAGGCGCGTCAGAGTGTTGCGAAGACCAAATAAATTCGCCACTACCCAGTAAGTGCCACTCGTCTTTGCCCGAAAGCCTTCATCAATGACTTGAATATTGCGGTCAGTCAAAAAATCTATCAAAGCTTGCCGCACAATATCTGGTGGTAGCACCACTTGCAATATCCAGTCAGAAAGCTTCTTTGCCTGATCGTCACTCAGCTGAAATTCCAGCAAAACCTTATCAAAAATTTGGTTGAGTTGGACTTCCAGAAAATCCTCGCGGCGAGCTAAAACTTTCAGCAGGCGAGGAAACGATTCACCCAGCAAATCCCGCAGAATTCCCGCCATAATTTTAGCGGTTTTCTGCTCGGCATCGGGTTTGACCTGCTCTAGCGCTAGCCGGAGTAACCAAAGAATTGCTCCCTGCACCCGTTCTGTATGCAGCAGCCGTCGTGCCAGATTTTGCAATTCTTCTGGCGTCAGCAGAGAACCCATGATGGTGTCAGAAACCCGGTTGGCTAGCCGTTCCTGATTTCGGGGAATCAATCCAGGCGTGAAAGGGACGCGCCGCCCACCGATGTAAAGAGTCCGATAGGGGCGGAATAACATTTTAATGGCGATATCGTTGGTGAAGTAGCCAATAATTGCACCAACAATCGGGGGGCTGACGTAAAGCCAGAGGTTAGACCAATTCAAGGCGGCGATCCAATTAGGCAGGGGTTACGTTTTAAGGGAAGTTATGAATGTTGAATGTTGAGTGTTGAGTTAGGGTCAATTCATAACTGATAATTCAACACTGATTACTCAAAACTCATCTGCTACCCCCTACTACCATCTTAGGCTTTGGTTACTACCAATACGCCCATGACCCCACCCGCAATTTGATAGTGGGTCGCGGCGGTAAATCCCGCTTTTCCGGCTAAATCCACTTGTTCGCTGCCCGTGGGAAATTTATCTAAGCTAGGGCTAATGTAGGCATATTCTTCAGTCAATCCCATGTCTTTGGCGGTTGGGACGACGATGGTATCGAGATACCACTGCTGAAAGCTTCGCATTAAACGATTGCTGGGACGATGGAAGTCTAGGATAGCGGCTTTAGCACCCGGCTTGAGGACGCGGTGCAATTCTTCCAGACATCGAGGAATATTGGTGACGTTGCGAAGTCCGTACCCCATTGTGGCGCAGTCGAAATGGTTGTCGGGGAAGGGGAGATTGAGGGCATCGCCTTCTATCCAGGTGATGGGGCACTCCTTTTGGGTGCCCCTATTTTCCCATCGCTCTCTCGCGATCGCTAATTGCGCCGGTGAAAAATCCACCCCAAATACTTGACCCTTCTCCCCTACCTGTCGCGCCAGTAGCTGGGCGATGTCACCACTCCCACAGCAGACATCTAAGCAAATATCTCCCCGACTCGCATGACTCCACTTCACCGTCATCAGCTTCCATACGCGGTGCTGTCCGAGACTTAAGCGATCGTTAAGCTCGTCGTAAACGGGTGCAATGCGGTCAAAGATGGCTTGAATATGCTCAGAGGTCATGATGTTTCAGTTGCTAACAGGTAAGGGCTAATGGCTAATTAGGAAATTACCATCAGCCCTTAACGATTACTGATGAGTGCGGGTCGTGGTTAGAACCAGAGCAATCTGCTGGGCGGATAAGTGAATGAATTTCAACTCATCTTCGCGTAGTTTACAGGGTCGTTTCCACTGGAGGGATAGCAACGCTAGTACGTCGCTCCGATAGATGATCGGGATCGCTAGATGCGCCTGGAGACCGGAAGCTTGGTATTGTTCGATACTTGCTGGAGGAGTCGTTCCCGGAGTATTTACCCAAACCTGAAGTTTTCGAGAGGCGATCGCATCCTGTACCAGAGGGTCTTTTTCCAGCCAGTTTTCCGTGTCGCCTACAGCACTATAAGTTCCTTTTGCCGCTACCAGCTGATTGCCATCTACCTGCTGTAAAATACAGCCATCTGCTGCGAAATTTCTGCCAAAGGCACTGGCGATGGGTTCTAGCGTTGCCTCTACATTGGGAGACTCCTGAGCCACTTGCACAATCGTTGCCAGCAGTGCCGTTTGTGCTTGAGCGCGATGCAGTTCCTCCGTGCGTTGCTTTAGCAATTCATAGGTATCTGCTGCCCGCTGGACTACCGCCTTTAATTCGTTGGGGTCCCAAGGCTTGGTAATGTACTTGTAGACTTGTCCAGAATTAATCGCTTCTACCAAATCTTCCACATCGGTAAAACCCGTGAGGATGATTCGTACCGTATCCGGGAACTTGGGCACGGTTCTGCTCAAAAATTCCGTTCCCTTCATTTCAGGCATCCGCTGATCGGAGATAATCACGGCTACTTCCCCTTCTGTCGCCAGCACTTCCAGGGCGTGAATACCGCTTTCGGCTCTCAGCACATTGAAATCTCGTCGAAAAGTGCGGTAGAGCAAGTCTAAATTATCTGGCTCATCGTCTACCACCAACATTTTGGGCTTCTTGGGGCGTTCTAGGCTCATTAACTGACGGCTGATACTATCAAGCTCTGGAATAGCATTGTCCATAACGATACAACAAACTCTTGGTCAACTTGTTAATGCAAATTCAGATACACAAAACATCTATCTTAAGACCGATTGTTTAGTAGCGCTTTCGGGACAAATGACATAACTAGGAATTCCTGGTTTGCGTCAAACAGACCGGACCTCAAACTAAACTTGCCATGTAAATTTATTCGTGACCCGAACGCGATACATTTAAAAACGTTCCTGGTCGCTTGATAGCGATGAAAAGCTTTTTGAGGTCATTATGACTGAAACACCTTCCGCAGACACTCCCGATCGTAGCCTTCAACCAGAGTCAGCGAACGTGAATGTTGAAGATTTGCTGTTCTCGCTCCGACGTAAAGAAGGAACCTGGGTTGACTGGGGACACGCCTGTGCCAAATTGCAAAAAGCCGGTTACAGTACCCAAGCGATTTTTGAGGCAACTGGCTTTGAGCCAATACATCAGAATCAAGTAATTGTAGGCTCACAGGTCTATACGTCTTTGGTCAACGGTGGGGCAGTAGAAGAAGTGCGATCGCACTATTCTCGCACTGGCAGTGATATTTTATACGAATTGCGGATTCTGACTGAGCCGGAACGGGTCGCCGCGGCAGACTTTATCCGATCCAGAAACCTCGACGCCGATGTTGCCCGTGAAGTCGCCAAAGATGTGAAAGAATTGTCCCGGATGCGGACTCTACCGCAGGGGTTTACCGACCATCCTGGAGACGCGGTTGCTTATCAGTATTGGAGACGGGCAAAACAATTAAGTAATTTGCAAGAGCGATCGCGTTTTATTGCACGCGGCTTAATGTTTGCCCACAGCCAAACTGCCCGAAATCAAATCGAACAGCTGCTAACCGAAGGAATTGCCGGTGCTGCCCCTCGTCGTGCCCCCTCTTTGCCCCTGTACCGACTGGATGAGGACGAACAACTCCCTCGCACGATACCCGTCGCCGGTGCCTTGCCCTTGACACCCGCAGACTTGCAATTGGTTCCCCCAGTAGAACAGATTGAGCCGTTCCGGTTAGTGCAAACTTCTTGGAGTGGATCTTGGGTGTCTCTACCCGGTTGGCAAGTCGTCTTGAACGCACAAGACCCGGTCGTCATTCTCTGCAACAGCAGCCAGTTGCCCAGCCAACATACCAACAAACCGGAAGGAATTCTAGTTCTCATCGATCGATCTCGACAAGAATGGAATGACAGCAGCTATTTTATCGTTGACCAGTCAGGAGAGCTGCAACTTCACTGGTTCCCCGATGCTCCTACTGTGCCCATTTTGGGACAAATCCTCCTGGTGTTGCGTCCGAAGAAAATTGTCGATGAAGACATGACTAAGGATTTATGGCAGATCGAAGAATAGTTGATGGGAGTTATGAGTTTTGAGTTTTGAGTTACAAGAGAATTTTTCATTCCAGGACTTATGCAAAAACTCTCTCACACTCTTATTTCTTCGTGTCTTAAGCGAAGATGGTTCATTTTTCCGTTCCTGGTGCGTAAGTCCTAAATTCAAAACTCAAAACTCAAAACTCAAAACTGGCTAACGACATCGATATAGCTGATAAGGAACCCCGATTCGGTAGTGCTGAGTAGAGTCAATCGTACAACTCGTTGGCTCGGCAAGTGCCAAAGACTGGGGATAATCGACCCGCTTGAGTCCAGGGGCAACCACCCACAAATTCAGTGGCGATTTCAAAGGAGTTTGGATGGCAGAGAGATTTTGCCAAAGGGCATCATAACTAGGTTTCGCGTTTAAGAAAGCAAAGTAGGCTTTTTCGCCCTCCGGCTCAAAATCACCGACGCGGGGTGCCCGGATTTTATCGACAGCAAGGGCAAAGCTTAACCCCAAAGCGACATCCTGGGAATCGTTGTATCCCACCACAACCATTAGAGGAATGGTCGGTTCTAAGTTCATGTGGTGGGAGACTTGCAGGGGGTTAAAGGGCTTTAAGAATGCCAGGTTAAAAACGACAAAAACGCTGCTGAGAAGGCAAACTAGCAGTACATCTGAGGACTGAGGACTCAGGAGTAAGTATGGATCTTGGCTTTGGTGCTGAGTTCGTGCATTTCCATCAAAATTTTCTTGGGCATCTTCAGTGGGCAATTCTTTTGCCGCAGTCCCGATGGTGAGGATAGCTCCCAAAAGGGCGCACAAAGCTGGGTAATAGACAAAGTGATAGCGAGGGGCAATGGTGATGTCTTTGTCCAGCAGGTAGACAATGGCTAAGAATTGCAGCAGCACGCAAAAAGTGAAACTACCCAAGGCGAAAATTGCTGAGGAATAGAGGGTTTTAAAGCGACTTGGATTTACCTGCGTGTGCCCTCCAGAGGCGGTTAATTGCCTCTTTCCCTTAAAAAAATTATAAATTTGCCTTCCCAGCCAACAGCCAAACAGAAGCATCAGCAGCCCCGATGGAATCGCAATCCATAAAGGCTGACTTTCTACGGGTAGGGCGATCGCCATCAGCAGCCAACCGACCAAAGTTTGGTATAAGGGCGCAACGTTATGGGGAGACGGAAGCCAACTGGTTTCCGAACGTCCAGAATGTCCCAGTAGCACCGGCAACCAAGGCAGAAAACTGAGTACAATCCCCAAAATTGTCAGACTCAGCCCAACCCAGGTGTGAATTTTAAGCGATCGCCGCCGCCAGTAAAATATCGTCAGGAGCGTCACCAGCTGCGCCACGAAAGCTAAGACAAAAAAGTAGTGGACGTAGAAGGCAATACTGTTGACAACGCCCCAGCCAAGCCAAACGCGCCATCCCGTCTGCCGATTTTTTTCCAGGTCTTGCTGAATTTGAATGAATCCTACCAGTGCCAAGGTAATCAACAGCACCGGGAGGGTGTAGTGCCGTGCTTCTTGGGAGAGGTAGACGCCAAAAGGAGAAACCGCCATGATTGCTGCGGTCATCAAACCGACGGCGGGGAAGAAGGCGATGCGACCTAGCCAATAAATTGCCGCGATCGCTCCGACTCCGAAAATCGCCGGTAGCGATCGCAAGTCAGTGCTGAGCAGTAGGGGGACGGTAGCGCCTTGTCCGTACTCATGGCTGAGTAATTTTAGCCAGCCGTGCATCAGGCAAAAAAATAGGGGAGGATGGGTAGACTGAGTTGCAAGTGTATGAGCAATTTCAGCACAGCTAACGTCTGGCTTCAGGGTAAAAATTTGCTTTAAGGTTGATAGGGGAAAAACTACGTCAAGCGGGACATCATTGTAAGTCCGTCCCAAACTAAATAACCCTGTAATCACCTCATCTAGCCACAGCGGTTTCAGGTCAAGATGCCAAAACCGCAAAGCAGCGCCCAAGACAATTACCCCAGCTAGCGCTAAATAATGTAGAAAGAACTTTAGGCGATTCATGTTTTTCTGTTGTTAGCTGCTAATTAGTAAAAAGTTTTAAGTGTTAAATTTTGAACTAAAAAATTCTCTTGGAACTCAAACCTCAAACGCGATAAACCGCGACTCTACAACTCAAACCTCAAAACTTAAACCTTAGACGCGACAAACCGCGACTCCACAACTCAAAACTCAAAACTCTCACAAGCCATTAGCCATGAATGACGATAATCTTATTCACCCAGATGGTACAGCAGCCCAAATGGTGCCGGATTTGGCTCAGGTGTCGCTAGCAGCAGTGCGCGAACAGGCAATGCAGCGACTCCGCAATGGGTTGCGAGCGGGGCAGCAAAGCATGGCTGACTGGCGAGGTGGCCCTTTAGCGGTTTCTGCCGTACCCGGTGCGGGTAAATCGACTGGGATGGCAGTGGCGGCGGCTTTAGCGATCGCTCGTTACCAATTGCATACTCGACGCTATTTAGTCGTTGTCACCTTTACTCGCTCGGCTGCGGCAAATATTAAAGCCAAGATTCGGCAGTGCCTGCGGGAGGATTTGCGACTACCGCAAACTGGCTTTGTTGTCCATACGTTACACGGTTTGGCACTGAATATTGCTACCCGCCATCCAGAGCTATCGGGTTTGAATTTGGAAACGGTAACTTTGGTTTCTCCGAACCAAAGTCACCGCTTAATTCGGGACTGCGTAGAGCGATGGATTTCTCACAATCCTCAGCGCTACTCCACGCTGCTGGAGGGATTGCAATTTGATGGGGAAGAAACCGAGCGGTTGCGCCGTCAGGCAGTTTTACGCACCGAAGTGTTGCCCAGTCTTGCAAACACGGTAATTCACGAAGCAAAAAGTTCTGGATTGTTGCCGGAAAATTTGTGGGAACTGGCAAGACAGACGCCGGATGATTATGGAATTTTGAGCGTCGCTGCCGGGTTGTACGAGCAATATCAAGCTTTATTGCGATCGCGCGACTTGATCGACTACGACGAAATGATTCTCGGTGCCCTGCGGGTGCTGCAAAACGAAAGCGCCCGCCAACTTTGGCAAAACCAAGTCTTTGCCGTCTTTGAAGATGAAGCCCAAGACTCTAGCCCCCTCCAAAGCCGACTTTTAGAAATTCTCGCCGCTCAACCCGCCAGCAATTCCCCAGCCCTCAACTTGGTGCGCGTGGGAGACCCCAACCAGGCGATTAACTCCACTTTCACCCCTGCCGATCCGATTTACTTCCGTCGCTTCTGCGAAGCCTGCCAAGCCCAGGAACGCTTGGCAACGATGGATCGAGCGGGTCGGAGTAGCCAGACGATTGTTGACGCCGCGAACTTCGTCCTGGAGTGGGTGAATCACACCTATGGGGGCAAACCCGACCGTAGAGGAACAACTTCGTCAAAATCCTCCCAAAACCCAACTGAACTGCCCTTTCGTCCCCAAACCATTCATCCCGTTGACGCAGGAGATCCCCAATCTGACGCCAACCCGGAACCAACGGGTCGAGGGCTGGAAATCTACACCCCCCGCGACATTTACCATACCGTCCAGCTGATCGGAGAACGGACGATCGAATTATTTGAGAAAAATCCCAAAGGTCGGGCGGCGGTTTTGGTGCGGGAAAATCGGCAAGCCCGATTTGTGGCTGAAAGGCTGAGTTATCTGCAAAGCCAGCACAAGATTGAGGTGTACGATGTTTCCCAGAGCGATCGCCACTCTAACGTCCCCACCGAAATCCTCGCCCTCTTACAATTTCTCGATCGCCCCCACTCCCCCGACTATATAAAAGCCGCACTAGAGGTACTCGTACAGCGCCAGCTGATTCCCACCCAAGACCTCAACGCCCTCGCCACTTTTCCAGAGCAATTTCTCTATCCCGGCCCGCTCGATCCTCCCCAAACGCCACCCGTGCATCAGGCGGCGCGGTACTGTCGCAGTTTGCTTCGCGCCCGCTTGGAACTGCCCCACTACCAATTGCCTACCTTTCTCGCTCTCACCTTAAAATACGACCCGTCCGAACTCGCCACAGCGGATAAATTAGCCGAACGCATCGCCCAACAAACCTACGGCAACAGTTCCATGAGTTCTACTCTGGAAGTCTTAAGCGAAATTGTGAATTCCGAACGCTTTGAACCCGTAGAAACTGAAGACACAGACGCCCGCTATGTCCGGGCCGGTCAACTCACCATCATCACCATGCACAAAGCCAAGGGATTGGACTGGGATTATGTCTTTATGCCGTTTTTGCACGAAGATAGTATTCCCGGCAGTCCTTGGGTGCCTACGGCTGCCCAATTCCTGGGCGATTTTACCCTAGCAGAGGTCGCTAGGGCACAGATTCGCGCCAGTCTCCACGGTCAATATCCCTTACCCCCAGCACCCGCAGCCTGGGAACAAGCGGGACAGCTCAAAAACGCAGAGGAATTCCGCCTCCTCTACGTGGCGATGACACGAGCGAAGCGCCTACTCTGGATGGCAGCTGCTCAAAAGGGACCTTTCCGCTGGAACACCTTCAACTGGAATAATCAAGACAATTTACAGGAGAAAAAACCGTGTCCGGTGATACCCGCGTTAAAGAGTCGCTTTCCTAAATCGGTGGTTGCTTTGTCTAGGATGCCGAGTTAGTTTACTTTTTTTGTTTGCGCTTAAGTCGTGAAGTTGCACCGAAAGCACCCAATGCCAGTAAACCCAATACAGAAGCTGGTTCGGGAACCGAAGCTGTTTGAGCGGCGGTTAGATAGCTAAGGTTGTCAAATCCCCATGAACCTAATTCCTTAGTGAAATCTACAACTGCCCGTTTTACAGGGGTGCCGCTGTAAGTAAAAGTAGTGCCGGAAACACTAATTCTGAGTGGGGAAGGAAAGTCGTCTACGAATGTTTTATCCAGAATCACCTCTGTGATGCCAAGAGAAGTGAAGTCTTCGTCAAAAAGTTGGACGGTTAATTTGGGTAGAGGCTGAAAGCGAAAATCCCCTAGCTTCGCCACGTCGAACATAATATTAGAAGTAGACATGGCAAAGTCAAGTGTTAAAATTCCTGGCGCACCGATCTCTAAGACGGGGGGTGATAAATCAAGGAAATAAAATGCTTCTTCAACGCCGAACAAACCTCCGAGATTCAATTTTCTTTCAACATTGTAGGTGGCAGCAGTTGAGTTTTCTCCATTTACTTTAAAGTCAAATGTAACGCCCTTAAAACTCAAATCATCCGCTGGTTGAGTCGGCAGCTCATCAAAAGTTAATGTAGTCAATGTAGCAGCCTGCACGCTTTTAGGTGCCATCAGTGCAGATAAGGAAAAGCAGACTGTGCTGAAGACTAAGGCTGAAAGTGTTTTTCTGAAGGTAGCCATACAAGCCATTTCTCAAAAATTGTAGAAGTTGCAAGTGGGAATGGGTAAAAGTGGAATGCGATCGCTATCTATGATTAGTCGTCGATCTGCTGTTTCTGTTGACGCTGCATCACTGAACCAGCACCCAAAGCACCTAATGCGAGTAAACCCAAGCCTGAAGTGGGTTCGGGAACATCCTTTGGCGGTTCGCTAGACACTCCCGGCTCGGCGCGGAAAATGCCCGTAGTGCCATCCGCAAGACTGGCAAGAAATGCCACCTGACCAGCATTATTTAATCCTTCCCGCGAAAAACTAAGGGACGTTACGGTGGAACCAAACAGGGTATCACCAGTACTAATTACCTTATCTTTTAGCGGATCGGCTCCAGTGAAGATACCCGTCCCCCCTACATCCAGTTCAGCAAAAAAGGCAATAGTTCCCACATCATTAATTGAGGGAACGCCAAGAAAGCCGTTCAAGGAGCTGCTCGTGTCTGCAATTAAGGTTGTTGTTTTGCTATTGCTAGCGAACAAAGCTGCATTTTTTCCTCCCACAAATGGCTCTGGCGGAGTATACCAATCATTGCTTGGATCAATAGCCGGGGGAGCATAAAAGGCAACGTTTCCTACATTATTGAGGGCAGGGGAACCAAAGCCAGAATCCTCAGGATAATTATTTCCAAGGCTGGCAACGATAGTCCTTGTAGTGCCGTTACTCGTAACAATTACCGTGCTAGGATTCCCACTTTCAATTCTATAGGCTACAGTTCTTTCATCATTGATGAAGGGAGAATTGACGCTGCCATAAAAGATAGTATCGATAACTTTTCCTTCGCTGGTGAGAATACGTTCGCCCCGGTAAAGTCTCTCTATGAAAGCTACAACTCCGGCATTATTAATCGAGGGCGAATAAAAATCACTAAAGTAGTCCTTCGCGACAATAACGTCATCATCAATCCAGGGTGACTCAATACCATTCGAGTCGGATTGAGGGAAAGCAAGGGCGACAGGAGTGGGCGTTGTTGTTCCGTTCCCAGTGAAAATACCTCCACCTACCTCAGCTAGGACAGCGCTGAAGGCGACGGTTCCTCCATCATTAATGGAGAGAGGAGTACGAAAGCTACTAAAGAAATTATTGGTGTTGGCAATCGTGGTAATTGTGGAGCCATTGGCCGTGAAAATACCTATGCTCCCTGTATCTAGTCCAGCCAAAAAGGCGGCGGTTCCAGCATTATTTAAGGCGGGAGATGACAGAAAGGAACTGAAGCGATCGCTTGTATCCGCAATTTTCGTAAAGGTGAAGCTGGCAGCTTGCACTTCTCCCGCTGCCAAAAAGCTGAGGCATAAGCCCATCAATGCTGTGGGAATGCTTAAGTGTAATTTCATAGCTATTTCTCTTTTGAAATGGAGTGACTAGCGACAAGAGGAGTTACTTGTTTTGCAATTACCAAAAATTTGCCAGAATGTGCAGACTGTAGTAAAACAGTTTATTCTGGCAAATATTGCTAATTGGAAGCTAGTTTAGGCGTGTTGCGAGGACGATAATTTTCTTTTGCGGATTAGCATAGAAGCGCCTATCACACCTAACGCGATCGTGGCGGTTGGTTCTGGTACGGACTCGACATCATTCACAGGTTTATGGGAAACAAATCCACTTCCATTAACGCCCGAAACGCTAAAAATCGTAAATCCTTGACATTCTTTAACTAAACACTGAGCAACAGGTTCTCTTGGCCCATTATCACCAGTTGCTACACTTAGCTGAAAGTCAAAATTCGTATCGTTAACATCTAGTCTCAAAACCTCTCTGAAAGCAAAAACTCCATTTACCGGAATCAAAGATGTTAAAAATGAGTCTGATGGCTTGCCACTAAAGATATTATTGCCATTCACGCTCAAGGAGAAAAAATCAAAAGGATTCTTGACATCTAGATAATTTCCTATCCGTACATCGCTGACTAATAAGTCTAGAATTTCATCGGCGACGGTGTAGGTGCCTTCGACTGAGTCTCCGTCAAGATTCCCTTGAAAGTTAAATGTTATGGCGTTCGCAGGAGCCAAATTAACTGTTCCCAAAGCCAAAAATGCTGCACTAACAGCTATTGACAATTTATTCCACATTTTTGAAGTAGACATAAAACAAGCCTCCGTAAAGTTAACTGTTGATAAAATTGGTATTTTTAACTGCTTATGGTACGCCATAAATCTGCTAGGTTTTTCCGGATTGCAGGCTGTGTTCAAGCAGTTAATACTGGCAAATATTGCTAATTGAAATCTAGTTAAATCTAGTTTAGGCGTGTAGCGAGGACGATAATTTTCTTTTGCGGATTAGCATAGAAGCGCCGATGATACCTAGCGCGATCGCTGCCGTTGGTTCTGGTACGGATTCGACATCATTCACAGGTTTATGCGGAACAAAGCCACCTCCGATAACGCCTGGTGGAGAGTTGATTCCACCTCCAAGGGCAAAACCCAGAAATCCTTGACATTCTTTAACTAAACACTGGTCAACCGGTTCTATCAGTCCTTCATCAGCGGTTGCGACATCTAGCTTAAAGGCGAAAAATAGGCCCCGATCATCTATAACGTCTAGTCTCAAAACCTCCCTGAAAGCAAAGACTCCATTTACCGGAATTAAAGATGTTAAAGATGAGTATGATGGCTTGCCACTGAAGATGTTATTGCCATTCACGGTAAAGGAAAAAAAATCCAAAGGATTCTCTACCTGTAGGAAAGGAGCTTGTATCCGTACATCGCTAACTAAGGTTTTGAGGATATCATCGGCGACGGTATAGCTGCCTTCAACTGAGCCTGCGTCTTCAGCATCCCCTTGAAATTTAAATGTTATGGCGTTCGCAGGAGCCGAATGAAATGTTCCTACAATCAATGTTGCACCGGCAACAGCCATTGATAACTTATTCCAAGTAGTTGAAATAGACATAAAATAACCCTCCCTCCGTAAAGCTTAATTTTGATATTGGAAATGATCCAAAGTGCGATCGCCACAATTGTCTTACCAAGGGCAACTGTGTATCTTTGGCGCTCAACAGAAGCGATAAATATTTGCGGAAATTACTTAGGCTGGTAATCTGGCGATCGCCAGGTTTTTTAGAGTGTTTTCGCTTGTCATGAAAGTTTCACATATTTTTTAGGAAAAATGCTAGTAGTTATACTGAATCTTTATCAAAACAATAAACTTTGAAGAGCCAAGAAAACGAAAAAATCCCTAAAGACCTCATGATTCGGTCGGTCTGGCTTTAAGTAGTTCTACTGAGAATTTATGAAGTTTTGGTTTAGATAAAACAAGCCAGACTTAAGGAAGATGCATAATCAATATTTTATTTAAACTCCCTTCATTTATGAGATTCATCTACCACCACAGAAATAGTAGAAAAAACTGTAAGTTCTATATCTAGAATGGATTGAAATTTTGAATCTATCTTTTGATAGATAAAGAGTGCTTTGAAGCTAATAACAGTCAAAATTACCCACACTCTCACACCAAAGACTGATTAAAGTCATTCTTGAAATTGACACGATCGATTTGTACAGGTTGCTTCAGCTCAATCGGGAGCGCAAGTATAGCGATAAACCATTTGGCACGCTAGGCGATCGCAGAGGGTAAAAAAATGATTAATTCAATGATGATTATTGGGGGCGTGACCTTATTCGTTGCGCTAGGAAGTCTCTTGTTTAGACCGCGCGATACTCAATGGGTCAAAAACTTGACCCGACCTAGTTGGCTTGTCTTTGAGCCTCTGATTCCGTTTATCTGGACGATTGTTTTTGCAGGCGGAGCTTTATCAGCAACCATAATTTGGGAACAAGATCCAGGTAGCCTCAAAACTTGGTTGTTGATGGCACTTTACCTACTCTTGGAAATTGTCACAGTCGCTTACATTCCTACCACGCTCAGACTCCGCAGCCTTACAGTCGGTACGCTATTAGGGGGATCGGGCGTTATTTTAGGGGTTCTTTTAGCATTGTTTGTATTACCGATTTCTGGATTATCGGCTCTTTTATTACTCCCCTATGTGCTTTGGAGTCCAGTTGGAACCTATACGACTTGGGAGATGATTCAACTGAATCCTGAGTCTATATAGTTAGGAAAGGCTTCTCAGCCGGTTTGAAATCTATTTGTAAAGACCCGAAACTTTGCCTCTTGACAGTCAGCGAAGACAGACTTCGTTTGATAAAAGCTCTCGCAATTTCTGCCCTCCTTCTTCTGAAGGGGGGCAGAAGTTGCGATTATAAACATCGCTAGGTACTTTCTCTCAACAAACCATGATGAATTTTCAACAAGTATTCGGTACAGAACCAGAAGTCGAAGCCAGCGCACCAGGACGAGTAAATCTACTAGGCGAACACACGGACTATAACGATGGATTTGTCCTCCCAACAGCTATCCCCCAAAAAACGACGGTACAATTGGGATTTAGCAAAGATGAACAGCACCACTTTTACTCTGCGGAACTTGACGAAAAAGTAGACGTTTTAGAAAGCACTCATACGCCGTCTAGTTTCGCAAGTTATGTATTTGGGTGTATCCGACTTTTAGAGCAGAAAGGTAACACTATCCCGCCGGTTAACGTGTATGTTACATCCTCCGTTCCTATTGGTTCGGGTTTGTCTAGCAGTGCGGCGTTGGAAGTGGCGACTCTCAGAGGATTGAGATCGCTTGTTTCACTTACTCTCGATGATGTGCAAATCGCCCAACTCGCACAACAGGCAGAAATTCACTATGCTGGCGTGCAATGCGGAATTATGGATCAGATGGCGTCGAGTCTTGCTGACACCGATTCGATGCTGTTTCTGGACACGCGCACGCTGGAACGTCAAGTTCTTCCTTTCCCAAAGGGAGCAGAAGTTGTGGTAATCGATAGCGGCGTACCTCGTACCCTGGCGGCAAGTGGCTACAACCAACGACGCGCTGATTGTGAGGAAGCAGCACGGTTGTTGGGAGTGAAGGCGCTCAGAGATATCACCGATCCGCAAGCTGTAGAGTCTTTACCCGAACCGCTGCGGCGTCGCGCTCTTCATGTGGTTACAGAGGATAACCGGGTGCTGGAGGCGATACAGGGCGTCTCTGCGGAGCGCTTTGGCGAGTTGATGAATGCTTCTCATGCCAGTTTGCGGGACGATTACGAAGTTTCCGTACCGGCGTTGGATACGCTGGTGAGAATGTTGCAAGAAACCCGTGGCGTATTCGGCGCACGATTGACGGGTGCTGGGTTTGGGGGCGCTTGCGTTGCTTTGGTAGAGGTTGGGAAGGCGGAAGCGATCGCCCAAAATGTACTTCAACGCTACAACGGATCGGGTTACACCGGACGGATTCTGGTTCAGTAAGGCGAAGCTAGCGGTATACACTTTATACACTCAGGGGAAGGGCGAGCAGCCGAATCATCCTGGCATCGGCGATCGCGCGATCGCTTCTTTAACTTTCTGGGTAATTAACTCTCGAAGTTCCTCCTTGCCACGCTGACGCTGAAAGCTAGCGCCTTCCTCAGTGGTGGCATAGAGGGGTGGCAGTCGATTGAGCGCATAAGCAGCAATCTCTCCCAGATCCAGAAGGCAAGGGTTGGTTACTTCCCTTTTTAGCACCTGCACGCTCGCTTCTATTAGCACCAATGCTTCCATCACATTGATAAACTGTTTTCCGGGAATAGCGATCGCTTCATCGGTTAAAAGTTGCCCGAATAAGCGATCTAAAGCGATGTAGTCGTCAACAGAAATTTCCGAAATTTCGCAGATGCTGCCAATCTCTTGTGCTAGAGATGGCGTCATATATCCGTCCTGCAAAGCTTGTTCAACAATTGTTCCTATCGTGAGCTTTTCCAAACTCATCGCATCTCTCCCTGACGATCGCATTTCAAACGGCAATCCTATGATTCTGCCTTAGATTTGAAATTTATAACTTGTCTAATTAGCCTAAATAGTGCTAACTTTATAGATTGTGTCGAATTAAAGACCATCCATGCCTAAACTGAAAACCCGTAAAGCAGCGGCAAAGCGTTTTAGAGCCACCGGCAGCGGCAAAATCGTCCACCGCAAAGCCTTCAAAAGTCACTTGCTACAGCACAAGAGTTCTGACCGGAAACGGCGGATTTCTAAAATGGCTCTGGTGCATGAACGCGATGAAGAAAATGTACGCTTGATGCTGCCCTATTTGTAAGGAAGCAATTTGCTTTCTATGATGAGTCTCTAGTCAATTGCTAATGACTAATGACGAATGACTGCTGACCACCGATCAATAACAACTAATAATTAGCCATGACACGGGTAAAACGCGGTAACGTTGCTCGCAAACGCCGCAAAAAAATTCTCAAACTAGCCAAAGGCTTCCGAGGTTCTCATTCAACTTTGTTCCGGACAGCCAATCAACAGGTCATGAAGGCGCTGCGTAACGCCTACCGCGATCGCAAGAAGCGCAAACGCGATTTCCGCAGCCTCTGGATCACCCGTATCAACGCCGCAGCACGTCAGCACGGCATTAGCTATAGCCAGCTGATGGGCAAATTGAAAAAGGCAAATGTCCAGATTAATCGCAAGATGCTGGCACAGATGGCTGTTCTCGATCCGGCTGGCTTTGACAAAGTGCTGCAACTCGCTACACAGGCTCAAGGGTAAAGGATGAAGGATGTAGGGCTTTGTCCTTCCCAGAGGGTGGGATGAATGAAGCTCGCCACTCGTTTGTTGCCAGCCTCGTTCCCAGGCGGTGCCTGGGAATGTTTTTTCTTTGGCTCTTTGCTAGTATAAAAACGCCAAACTTAGCGGTTGCTGCCGAGCTACAAGAGATTGTGGAGCGCGGCTACCTAATTGTTGCAGTGAAAGACAATGTCCGTCCCCTGGCTTTTCGGGATGGGGAAGGCAAACTGCAAGGGCTGGAAATTGACATTGCCCAGCGTTTAGCAGCAGAACTCCTAGATAAACCCGATGCGGTAAAGTTGCAGCCGGTGGCGAATCGAGAGCGGCTCTCGGTGGTGGTGGATGGAACGGTCGATCTGACGATCGCGAGGGTGACACAAAATGCTTCGCGCGATCGCTTGGTCAACTTCAGCATTCCTTACTACCTAGACGGCACCGCTTTAGTCACTCAGGACGCATCCTTACAAAGGCTTAACGATCTGCAACAGAGAAAAGTCGCCGTTCTGAAAGGATCGGATACGATTTCTACGGTGCGCTATCTTATCCCCCAAGTTCAGCTAATTGGCGTAGATTCCTACGAACAGGCGCGATCGCTCCTGGAATCGGGTAACGCCGATGCCTTCGCCGCCGATGCCAGCATTCTCAGCGGCTGGGTGCAGGAATATCCCCAGTACCGACTGCTGCCGGTACGCTTGTCGGGGGAGCCGCTAGCCGTGGTAATGCCCAAAGGGTTGCAGTACAATCAATTGCGGCAACGGGTAAATGATGCGATCGCGCGTTGGAAACGAGAAGGCTGGCTACAAGAACGGGTGAAGTATTGGGGACTCCCCCAGAGCGATACCAACCGATTTTAGAAAACTTCCGATAGGGCACCTGTGGCGATCCACCTCCGCCGCAATCACGTCCCATAATGAATAGAGAAAGCAAATTAATCTCTGTATTTGAAGGGCAATGGATAACTCTCTGGCAATTTTTTATCTCTCCTTGTTGCTGGTACTGCTTGCCGTTGCCGGTTGGGCAGTTGTGCGCCAGGTTTTCAAAACCCGCAAAGTTGAAAGTGTCCTCTCTCGGCTGCAAAATAAGGTGCAAAACGACAAATGCACAACCCAAGAGTTTTACGAACTCGGCAGCATCTATTTAGATAAAAAACTTTACACTCAGGCAATCTCGCTGCTTCAAAAAGCACTCAAAGCTGAGGATGCCGAAGAGGAAAACCTCGCGCCTATCTACAATGCCTTAGGCTTTGCTTACTTCTCCCAAGAGCAGTACGACGTAGCGATTCGCAACTACAAAGAAGCTTTGAAAATAGCTCCAAATTATGTCACGGCGCTCAATAATCTGGGTCATGTTTACGAGAAGAAGAAGTTAACCGCTCAGGCGTTGGAAAGCTATGAGGAAGCGCTGAAGCACGAGCCTGACAATGGCACCGCCAAGCGCCGCGCCGAATCCTTGCGGAAACGGTTGGTTCCCTCGACTTAAAACACCTTGTCATCCCTGAGGCTCTGCCTCCTGCGGAACTCAAATAAAACGTAACGATTGTAGGGGCGCAAACTTTTGTGCCCCTACAGCTTTATCCGTAGCAAGGTCATATTTTCGAGGCTGTAGAACTGATGGGACGCTACACAAGGCAAAGTTAATTAAAAAAGCTGACGCCTGCGATGAGGCTCAGCCTCATCACAGGCGTTTCAAGTTGGAGGCTGGGAGCGGGAAAAAGCAAACTTTCAGTGACGGAGTGCGATCGCCCGCGTGGAAGATGAAGCCGCCTATCCAGAGGAACCATCTGGTTTTCCGTAGTAGATGCCCCTACCATTGGTACCGATAAACACCAGCCCAAACTGCTGCCAACTCGCCTCCATCACATTTGGCTCACCACCGATAGGATTCTCTTGAGAGCCAATGCTCGTCCAAGTTTGGCCTCTATCAAGAGAACGAAAAATTCCCTCGCCCATACCAGCAACTTTTCCATAGAGATAAAGTGCCGGAGTCGTGCTGCCATCCGGTGGTTTCCCGAAGGCAAACAAATGCGCCCTCTCTACTGAAGGCAGCTTAGTCAGCGTCTTGCCACCGTCTGTTGAACGGTACAAACCATTCCAATCCAGACTAAGCCACACCTCATCTTTCACACCCGGAACTGTTTTCAGCCTGCACCACAAATCTGCCCAATACTCGCTTTTAATCGATGAGTTAACAACCTGAAACGATGCGCCCCTATCAGTACTGCGATAAACTTTGCCTTCGCTGTAATAGTAAAACGTGTTGCCATCTACTTTATCTGCGGCCAACGGCTCACCCCAATACCAGGGGCCTTTAGCCCCATTAGGTAGCCCCGACACTTTACTCCATGACGCGCCGCCATCAGTTGTCTGTATCGGCTGAGCCTCGCTGAGAGTCACGACAAAATTGTTTGGGTTATTTGCCGATATAGCTACGCGCAACGGCATTGCCTTTGAGGGAAATGACCCAAACTTCTTCCAAGTCAATCCGCCGTCTGTCGAAGTTGTTCCGCCATTGTGGATTGGTTCCCACTCCACACCACCAACCCGCACCACCCGCGACGGGTCGCTTTCAGAGTAGGTAATACCGTAAGTATGCTGAGGCCAAGGTCCGATACCGCCCATCCTTTTCGATGGATAAGAATTAAGCCCATTGTTGTGATTGAAACCGTCTACATCGGCTACACCACTCAATAACACAGCACCTTTTGGAGGTGCAGCTAAGGCGAAAGCGACTATCTCTTCTTGTCCTTGCTGATAGTTAGCCCAAGTCACCGGATTGGCGTTGATATTTTCTGTTTGCCAAATTCCAGAACCATTCGTCAACCAAACTTTTCCCGGTACTTTCGGGTCAAATTCAATTGCTGAAACCCACGATTCAAACATGGCATCATGCCACCAAGAAACCGTGTGGTTTATATTTGCCTTTTTTTCTGTCCAAGTCGCTCCCCCATCTAAGGAACTATAGAGGATTTTGCTAGTTATTTGACCTAAAGATACGACTAAATGATTGGGATTCGTTGGGTTAACACCCAAGGCATTGAAAAACGCTGGCTTGCCATCTGGAGTGATGTTACTCCAGGTTCCACCAGCATATTTGCTAACTCCTGATTTGTGCGTAACGTAGAGAATACCGTTGCTGGAAACAGCCATTCGCTGTGCCTGTGTCGGGCTTCCCTGGATTTTGCTCCAAGTATTACCCGTGTCAGTAGATTTATAGATTCCATCTCCATAGACATTCGCGTAGACTAAACCGGGCGATCGCTTGTCAAACGCAATGCCTAAAATTCCAATTCCTTTTGTCAGATTTGGGGAAAAAGAAGTAACTCTAGCCCATGTCGCCCCCGCGTCAGACGACTTCCACAACCCATCGTGCCGCGAACCAAAAAAGATTACTTTAGAGTTAGACGGATCGACAGCTAACCTTTCTCCTGCCCACCGCTCTTCGGAGTTGCTGTCCATCCCTAAGTCTATCTTCAATTTAGTCCAAGTTTTTCCTCGATCGCTAGACTTGAAAATTGACCCCTTCGGCTCCCACTGGGAGTATTTGCCTGCCGCCATGTAGACAATATTCGCATCCTTTGGATCGACGGCTAGTGCTTCTCCCCCGTAATAAGTTTTTTGGGCAAGTGGAAAGCTGTCATTTAAAGGAATCCAACTTTTATCTGCTGCATTCCAGCGATAAAAACCACCAACGTCAGTTCTGATATAAACAAGATCCTTTTCTAAAGGATGGGGGTAGACACCTGTAACAAACCCACCTCCACCTATAGAAACGTTAGCCCAGCGATATCCATTTCCCCCGATCGAGTAGATGGGTGCTGCGGCTACAGATGCTATGCCAAGGCTTTTGTATGTTTGCGGTTGTTGGTTGCTAGTGGCACACGCAGCAATAATTCCCACCACAATAGGCAAACCAGTCAAAGCGATAAATTTTGGTATTTTCATAATTTATAACCAAAGATAAACACAGATGAACCCCAATGAATTATTTGTGTAAGTCTCTGTTCATTCCCGATTTCATTCCTAGTAAATTGATGGTGTATGAGAAGTTATATTGCTTAAGTTTAATATTTAGGGTTTTTTAAAAAATTATAGAAAGCTCTCATATAGATTTTTAGTTTATCTATCGGTTTTACGGTGGCAAGATGATTTTTAACAAGTTTTTTAAACTCCGCATCCATTTCTCCATTCCGGAGATACACACCCATTCCTGTCGCCATCATGTGGTTAGAAAACTCATAAAATGATGGGAATTTGACTCCTATCCAATAGCCTAAAAGGATATTGATCTTGGCGGTTCGCTTCTGATAGTCTTTTGATTTCCCCTTAGTCTCTTTTCCGATAGCATTGGCGTTCTTCCCATGTACCCGATAAAGACTTAATTCCTTATCCAAAACGATCCCTTTACTTAGCCCTAATGAGCTAAAAATTAAAAAAGCATCATTGAGCAAAGTGCTTCCTGCTTTATCCGGCATTGGCAGAATTTGTTGTAAGAGTGACCGTTTCAAGCAAAGACCAGAGGTAGAGGGGTAAGGAAAGTTTTTGTAGAATCTGCCACTTTTCGTTAACTGTGTCAAATCGTACTCGCGGAAGAAATCGGGACTGGTTTTAAGTTTTTTATCATTTATTTCCACTAACTTTTCGTCCACAAATTTAAGAGGATGGAAACACCAACCTAAATCTGGGCGATCGCCTAATGCTTCTACTACTTTTTCTGCTTTTTCAGGTACAAAAGTATCGTCAGCATCCAAAAAGCAAACAATATCTCCTTTACTCGCGGCAAAGCCTGCATTGAAAGCTGAAGCTTGTCCCCCATTTTCCTTTAGCACCGGGAGAATTTTATCGCCATAACTGGCAATAACTTCTCGTGAGTTGTCGGTAGAACCGTCGTCCACCACAATTACCTCGACGTGGGGATAGGTTTGGCTTAGGGCGCTATCAATTGCCTGTGATAGGAAACGAGCATAATTGTAGTTATTAATGGCGATGCTAACTTTAGGGTTGCTGTTCATGCTTTTAGTGTTGTTATGAGCGTCTGGTTTGAGTAGTGACAGTTATAGCAGCAAGCTTGGGAAGAACACAGCAATGCCTATGAATCAATACCCAATACTTGCCGATACTGTGCTACAGACTTTTCCAGGGAGAACTCATCAGCTCTTAGCCGCAGTGCTTCCGAGTCAGAAGGCTTATCTAAGGTAGTCGCGATCGCTTCTGCTAAACCTTTGACATCTCCAACACTGACTAACTGACCGTACTTTCCGTTTGCTAAAATCTCTTCTGGCCCGCTAGGACAATCGGTAGAAACTACCCTGGTTCCCATAGCGATCGCCTCAATGAGTACAGTAGGCAATCCTTCATATAAAGAAGATAGGACGAATACTGCTGAAGATGCCATATAAGCATAGGGATTCGCCACAAACCCAGGTAAAGCCACATTCGATGCTATACCCAATTCCTGCACCAAAGCTTCAAGCTGCGATCGCTCCGTTCCCTCCCCTAAAATCATCAGCCGCGCCGGACGCTGTTGTTGCACTTGAGCAAAGGCGCGAATCAAAGAAGGAAAGTCTTTCTGCTTTTCCAGGCGTCCCACACCCAAAATCACCGGAGGCTGTCCCGCCTCAAACCAAGGATGTTCCACAAGTTCACTGGCTTTTTTGAACAGATCCGGGGTAACAACTGGGTTGTAAATAACTTTGATTTGCTCTTTTGCTAATCCTAGATGCACCAAATCATCAGCCGACCCTTGAGACACACTAACAACTGCATCAGCCATCGGGTAAAACCAGCGTACCAAGTAAGGTGCAATTCGCCTTTTCAGCTGCTTAGAGTTTTGCGCCTCCTGAGACAGGGTGTTATGTACGCTCACTACCACTCTTGTAGATACACCAGCCAGCCTTCGAGCCAACAAAGCTACTATATTCGTATCTTCCAAAGCCGAAAGCAAAGCTGTAGGTTTATTTTCTTTCAGATAGCGTACCAAGGCGGGGAGACTTGATAGCAGCCGCTTACCTTTCAAGTCCACAATTCTCACCTCTGGCGGTACTAGAGACAGATAAGGTCCTTCCACCTTAACTAAAACTAAGTCTACGCTTAAGCCTTGCTCGACAAAACCACGAGCCAAATTAACCAGGACTCTCTCAGCGCCACCGCCATATAGGGAAGTAAGAAAAATTGTTAGGCTAGACATTTTTATTTGAGGTTGAAAATACTTCTATTCCCTAATTCCCGCTCTCTGGGGAGGAGTTAAGGGAAGGGTTACTTGAAAAAAATGGTAAATTTATTGCTAACCTTACTAGGTTGTTTCAACTAATCCTTCCTTTCTTTCCTCTGGTTCAAATGGCCTAATATTCGACATTGGGAGGCGCTTCAATGATAAAGTTGCTGATACATACAATATCCAAAACAGAGAGTGCGGTTCTACAATTGTACTTTCGGTATAGTTATACATTAGTAAAAACGTCACGTAAGTTAGGGGCCATAAATCTTCTGGTTCTTTAGTGGAACGCACCCATTTTATGGCCCTAAAATAGGTGAAAATAATACTAATTCCAAAGAAGAATAGCCCTACAAAGCCGAGATCAACTGTCAAGTTTAAAAAGCCATTGTGAGCGTGGTATACCTTATAGCGAAGTACACGCCAAACATATTCCGACTCTCCTCCCTCCAGCCAAAATCCCTGATAACCATAGCCTAACCAAGGCCGATCCCAGATTTTTTCTATTACAGCATCCCAAATCTCTGTACGACCGCTGAGGGTAGGATCTTTGCCTAAGCTAAACAGCAAGTTATCCCAACTTGCCACGCCCCATGTAGCTAGACTTCCACCGATTAATATCAATGTAATGAAGAAGGGAATAGCTAAGTTGTCGCTCCACCGTAAAGCGCTGTAAAAAGGCAAGAGAATTATCAAAGTCAAGAAGATGATTAAAGCAGTTTTTGAAGTTGTAAGTACAATCACGCCAACGCAAATACCACAGACACCCCATACCAAGTAACGATATTTGCGAACGTTCAGAGCCACAAGTAAGGTAGACAATGCTGGTACCAGCATCAGGCGAGACAAGAGGTTTTTGTGTAACAAAGGCCCCCGCCAAGCTCCTGCATGAGTTCCACTTTCTATTCCACCTCCCCGAAAAACTAGGGTGTACATTACGGTAATTACTGCTCCTATACCCAGCGCCCACGCTATTATGCGTACTTGCTCTTTCAAGGTATAGCGCGAAGCCAAATACAGTCCAAACAAGGTTGTTTGTAATACATTGAGGCCAGCTTTTCTAGAAATAGGCGGGAAATCAGACCAAAAAAATGAGATTACAATTGTTGCGACTAAACCCCATAAGAAAACGTCTCTCAAAGCTGGACGAACAACACTTTTGAACCGGGCAAAAATAAAAAAGATTGTCCCTGCATAGACTCCCATCTGTAGCAGCGATATAATCTTGTCAAACACGGAAGAAACATAAACAGCGTAGCCAGCTGTTCCCTCCGACGCATTGTTTAAGCTGGCAAAGTTTAATAATCCTGAGAACACTAGCAGCGCCAGAACCGAGAATCTCTTTTCAGCGAAATTTAGGAGTGGATTCACGACTTTAGAGGGTGGTAAAAGTATCTAGAATTCAACTCAAGTCTAGGTCTTTTCAGTCGGGTGAGGGGGGAGAAAATGACTTTTGACAAGTTTCTAGGATGATGCAGTTTTTGTTGAAGGTGGCGTTAAGCTTCGGATGATTTTTCCTGCTTTACTCCTTTGATACTTTTAATATAATCTCTCAGCTTCTGCTGGGTACTGGGCAACAATGCCACGACTACTAAGCCCAAAACTACCCACCATCCTAACTGGTAGGCAAACAAAGCTATTCCAAAGGTCCCGCACCACAAGCCAGCCAATCGATAGTCAGGACTGCCAATGTCCCGCACTAGGTAGAAGTGGATGACAATATAACTCGCTAAAGTCGCCACCTCAGCCCAGCCGTATCCCACTAATCCCAAGCGGGGTAACAGCACGAATGCTGCTCCTACAAAAAGAGCCATATACACGATGTGAAAAACTGTAACTTCCCAGTTCCGCCGCAAAACGTAGAGGGTTGAGGAATGCATATTAAACATGGAGTTGGTCAGATTGCTCAAGGCGATATAAGGATAGATCGCCACTACGGGAAGCCAGCGATCGCCAAACACCAATGGAATAAGCACAGGCAAAGCCCAGCTGACTACTACGAGCAGGGGTCCTAAAGCTAATATCTGAAGGCCCATGCCCTCAGTGACAGCTCTCCGTAACCGCTCTCGATCTCCCTGCAAGCGCCCCAAGGTGGCAATGGAAATCCGCCACGTTGCGGTTTTTACGAAACTGAGAATGTCGATGATCCGGATGGCTAGGGCTACATATCCCACTGCCTCGGCACCAGCGTATCTACCTACTAGTAGGGGGTTGATCAGAGTACGTAGTTGCCACACCCAGACTGAGGTGGAAAATCCGATGCTGTATCCCAGCATCTGCTTAACTAAAACCCAATTCCAAGCAAAGCGGGGACGATATCCGGCACTCCAGTAGAGTAGTGCTAGAGTTTGAACTTGCTGTAGCCACCATCCAGCCACCAGTGCCCAAACTCCGGCTCCCCGAAAAGCCATTGGAAAGGCTATCACGTAGTAAACTAACTGACCGAGAAGTTCAATTAAAGCTACCCGCTTGTAATCTAGATTGCGCTCTAGCCGAGCCATCGGGACTTGATTGAGGAGAACGACTGGAAGTCCTAGAAACAAGACTTGCGCTACCGGGCGAAACCCTTGGATATTCACCCAGCTTTCTATTAAGGGAAGCGCCAAAAAAGCTAAAAGCATTCCTGTAAACGCTTGCAGCAACAGCAGGGTGAAAGCTTGGTGATATACTCCGAGTTCCTCTTCCCCTTCCCGCCGCACCAGATAAACTTCAATGCCTAGCTGGCTGAGCATCTGAAGGTACAAAAATATACTGATGGTGGCAGCATAGAGACCGTATTTCTCCGGTCCTATGACTTTGGTAACTAGCATCACTCCTGCCAGACTGATGAATACTCCCAGTCCCTGACGCAGTACCAGGTAGACTCCTCCCCGCATGACTTGCGTTTTCAGGTTCATGCTTGTCCCTCAAAGTAGCAAATATTACGGAGAAATCCTTGATGTTCTACCAATGAAGACTTCCAGAAAAAGAGATTTATAGATAGCGATCGCAGCTTGGGAGTCTTTAGCGGCACAAGATGCGGGAAAATCGGTAGAATGCTCATCAATTTTTTGAGCAGGTGGCTCAGCTCCAGCACATTTTTCTCCTTAGTTTGCCTTGGTTCATCGCTACTGCATCAGTAGACGGCCTTCTAAGGTCGTCAGCATATTTCATTGAATAAATAGTCAATTGCTACTAACGCTAGTAGAGATTGGCAAAAATATCTCAGCAACAGTTAAAGCGATCGTACTTGGGTGCCAATCTCTTTTTAAGCAAGCAAATTTAATTTACCACAGACAACAGTGTGGATTTGTGAGAATTCCCCCCCAAAGTTTAAAGCTTTTATAAAGACACTGAATATTTACACATTTGGCATTGAGCTATGGAAGGCTTGATAATTCTTCATTAGAACTTCAACTTTATGAAATAGATAACTTACATTATTCTCTGCAAAATGTCTGTAATCTTACCAGTGTTTAGGCAATCATGATATTAAAACTTCTCCATCGGGCTGTGGCTCCTGTGTTTATTGGCACTATGCTTGGGTGTACTGCTAGTAGCAATAGGTAGCAACCAACAGCCGATTGTAGGCGCGGATCTTGTGTCCGTACCGATGGCACCCACTTCCTACGTCGCTGGGCTAACGTGTCGATAGGCAGTAGAGGGTTTGTTACAGGTGTTTATACTTACAACGCACAAAAGGATCTGGTTTAGATCAGAACCGACGTTGGTGGCTTTGATCGCTGGAATGCCGAAGATAAAACCTGCATTCGATTACATGACAGCTTCACAATGAAAGAGAAAACATATTACGGGGAAGAAGCGATCGCAACAGATCCCATCAACCCAAATATCGTTTACATGGCAGCAGGTAAATACTCCCAGCGGCAACCCAAAGGATCAATCTTTAAGTCCACAGAGCGAGGTAAAAACTGGACTAAACTAAACATAAACTTAGGGATAGACAGTAATGTTGAGCATTGCTGGGTGGGAAAAAGACTAGCTCTCAATCCGGCTAACTCCAACATTATTTTCTTTGATTCGCGGCACGATGGGGTGTGGAGATCCTCGAATGCAGGCGCGACAATGGGCGAAAGTCGCAACTTTATCCCCAACGCTTACCAAAGAGCGTTGGCATCTCGTCCGCGTTGGCGGTTCAAGGTGGAACTCAACTTCTACAGGAGCAACTTCAACAGACGGTGGATTAACCTGGAAGAAGTTTGCGTCGTTTCCGGCATCAATTACCACTGCGCGTAGCGATATCGGCAACTAATCCAAACTTGTTTGTTGTAGCTGTAAGTAAAGCTCTACCCCTACGCACCACTAATGGCGGCGCTTCAGGGAGTGCAGTGTCTGGACTACCAAATTGCTCAGAATGTCCCTGGTATTGAGATCAGCCCTTGGTGGCGAATAAAGTAGATGGAAATACTTTTTACTATTACAGCGACAGCAAAGTTTACCGCAGCACTGACCAAGGTGCATCCTTTAGCCTTTAGCATTGTCAACTCATCGATTCCCAATATTAGGAGTGACTACTATTCGTATGCGCTGAAAACAGTTCCAGATGCGAAAAATGAAGTCTGGCTCAGCTTAGACTAGGAAGGTTTATTCCACTCCACAGACGGTGGCAAAACGTTTGCTAAGCTGCCTTCAGTAGAAAAGGCGCATTTGTTTACTTTCGGGAAACCGCAGACCGGAAGGACAACTCCAGCGCTTTATTTGTATGGAAAAATTTCTGGTATGGGCGAGGGAATCTTCCGTTCTCTCGACAGAGGCAAAACTTGGATAAGCATTGGTTCTAGCCAAAATCCCATCCCTGGCGAGCCAAATGCGATGGAGGCGAGTTGGCAACAGTTTGGCTTGGTTTTCGTTGGTACCAATGGCAGGGGCATCTACTACGGAACTCCTGACGATTCCAAGGAGTAGGCTGCTTTATCTTCCGCGCCCGTACACGCAATTCGCCCCTGAATACTGGTTAAATTTACCCGAAAAGTACCAAGGCATTAGCCTTTAACAGAAGACGGTTCTTTCACGCTAGTAACACGTTCTGTTAAAGAATGATTTTGTAGTGCTGTTACTTGTGACAACACGTACGAGACGAGGGATTCAACCGTCATCAAGACTACCGAAAATGCCAATACTACGAAACCAGCAGCCGTGAAGAGAAACATGACGCTTGTAGAAATTAGTTTTTTGATAAAGGCGTTCATTTTGGTAAATAGTTTTGTTTACCCCTCTAGGATATGAAACACTACAGGGTCTTGACATCAGTGAATTTTTTGAATTTTTTGTAAAGAACTCCTTTATAAACCCGAAAACATACGGAGACGCTTTAAGTATATTTTTCTACAAATAAATTAAAGGATGTTTTTCTGATTTTGTCCTGAAAGCTAAGTTTTTTAACTGAATGCTGCTAGTAAATACGTAATTGAATGCAAATATGTGTGTCGCGCTTATAACACTGGTGAAGTGAGTGTTAATGGCTATTTTGTGTAAAAAAAATATAAAGATAATATAAAGACAAAAAATAGTAGGGGCGTACAGCTATTTGTGCGCCCCTATCACCTGGCAGGAAAATATTAAGTTATATTGACAATTTAGAAATGCAACAGCGCTCTTAAGCCTTGACCAGGTCTGATGGAACTGGAATTCGTTTGCCGTTTTCGTTGTCTAGTGGAGCAAGGGCGGTGAGTGTTCTGTACAACTCCAATGTTTCGCTAGTAATCTGGTTCCAGGTATAGTGTGCTTGCACATAACTCTGGGCGTTTTTAGCCATTACCGCCAATTCATTCTGGTGATTGATTGCCCATTCCAAGCTGCGGAGGCAAGAGTCTACATTTTTTACCTGGAAAAGCATCCCTCGGTTTTTGCCAATCAATTGCTGATGCACGGGAATGTCACTACCGAGTACGGGAACACCTTCCTGCATTGCTTCCAACATTGATAGAGGTAATCCCTCCAACTCAGAAGGAAGTACAAACAATCCCGCACCCCGAAGGATTTCTGCAAGACGGGGACCTCTAAGTTCACCTGTGAATATGATGTTCTTGTTATTCGCCGCCATCTCGGTGATCTCCGAGGTGAACTCATTGGTATCGCTGGTACCGCCCACCATGACGAGTTTCCATCCTTCTTGCTGAAGGTTTTGGAAGGCTTTGATGAGTAAGTCAGGGCACTTTTCCGGTACGAGTCTACCTAAAAATAGAATATAGCGTCCCTGTTCCAGACCTAGCGAAGTTCCATAGCTAAAAGTAGGGTCTGAATCACCCATATTTGAGGGTGCGTTAGGAATATAAATTGTCTCCTTACCGTAAGTTTCCTTAAAGTATGAGCGCAGTTCCTCTGAGACGACGATCATGCTATCAGAGAAGCGGACAGCAGCACGTTCGCCGCGACGGATTAGGTCGCTAGAAGCTTTGTTCCATTTGGCACGTTGCCAATCTAAGCCATGACAGGTAACAACAACTTTTGCCGAGGAAGCAATTTTGGGTAGCCAAGTAAAGAGGGCTGGTCCTAAAGCATGGAAGTGAACGATATCATAACGCTTCGCATTGCAAGCGATCGCTCCCAGCGCCGAACTCAACAGAGCATCCATTCCCTTGATATTCAAGCTGGGTATAGAAACAACCTTCACACCATGAACGTTATAGTGGCTGAGCGAAACATCTCCAGTGTATGAGGAACGGGCAAACAAATCCACTTCATGACCCTGTTCCACAACCCGTGAATAAATTTCTTCACAGTGGTGCTCGATACCACCCTGTTTAGCAGGCAACCCTTTTGCTCCAATTACGGCAATTTTCATGGCGAAACCCCGGTAAAAGTTTTTTGATTAATCTGGCTAGTAGACAAATTCCGCTGTTGCCAGCGGCTTAGCATATCGCTGTAGATATCACCCACGACAGTCTTGGCACTGTAAGGTTTGGCAGCTTTAACGCACGCCTCGATTGGATAGTCTCCACCGTTGTGCAGTACCTTCCGCAAGGCATCTGCAATTGCGGCTGGCGATCGCTCCTCGCACACCACTCCACTATCAGTAGTGAGTAGGTTTGGAGTTTCGCCGCATTGGGTTGTCACCACTGGCGTACCACTGGCAAGTGCTTCGAGAACGACCATCGGAAGACCTTCATAGGCGCTCGTTAGTACAAAAACACTACATACACGTTGCAACTGTGCAAGTTCTGCCTGGGCTAATGGTCCCAGCAGCGTTACCTGTCCGGACAATCCAAGGCGGGAAATCTCAGAACGTAGCTTATCCTTTAAGTCTCCATCGCCTGCTATGAGGAGGTGAACATTTGAATCGTTCAGGGCAGCAATGGAGCGGACTAGCAAGACGGGATCTTTCTGGGCGTGAAGGCGACCAGCAAATAGAATAAAGCGTGTATCTTCCGCTAAACCCATCTGCTGTGCAAGTGTGCGCCTACCTTTCTCTCGTTCATCTAAGGTCAATGGGTAGCAGATTTCGTTATCTACTGTGTTTTTGACGTAGGAAATGCGCTCTGCTATCTCTGGGTAATGCTGCTGGTAATGTTGCACCGATTCAGTATTACACGACAAGATTTGAGAAAACTGACTTACAAGATAGCGTTCGATAGCAAAATATGCTGCTGGAAAACGTTGCCACAGAATCGCATTTTTTTTGTCCGCAGAATTAATTTGCTTTTGAATATCGTTGTGAATAAAGAGAGTCTTTTCTCCTGACCAGTTGCGAGTAAAAAGTGTGGGTTCCAGCCTGTGAAAGTGCATGAAATCCGAACTCAAATTCCGACCCAAAAGGGCAGCCGTATATTTAATAGTGGTTGGTACTAATTTTTTAAAGTTATCGTTTTCTATAAAAAACAAGGGCATAAAGCGGATCTCTCTGCCTGCCAACTGGGCGTCTCTCCATACTCCTATGGGTTGCGATGGATCGTTCTCCGTGCCTACCAGCCGGATTTCAAATTCGCTAGGAGCGTATTTAACAAAAGTGCGTATGACTGTTTGTATACCCCCGATGCTAATGCTACTCGGATTGAACTGGTAGAAGATAGTCAAAACAGGTTTACGCATAACAATACCTATATATAGCTAGGTGTATTGGTTGTTTTTTTGTTGTGGCAAAGATTAATTAAGCAGTCTGTCAGTAGATTTATTTCAGCATGATTGCTTAGCTGACTTGAGAGTCTGAGATTCTCTTCCTCATAATTGCTTAGATTACTGTAAAACCCTACTTAAGTAAATTGAATTTGCCAGATTTTACAGAAAGTTCTCAAATTTCCTACTTGACTTCATGGCAACTTTATAATGAGGTTCAAGACGCTATGAAGGCAAAAAATGGCTCAATTTTAACACTGCCCAATAATTTCTCCCAAACCCGAAAAACCCTGACCCAGCCATTCCTAAGCTTTTCCCAAATCTAATACCACCCTAGAAGAGAACTCGTTACTCCTACTACTACTATCAAAAGTAGTAGTTATCAAATACTCCTTATGGAAGATGCGGACTAAGTTTATACGTAAGATTACTTAGTTGTATGGATTGTACTTTGAAATTAACTTTCCGAAGGCTATTACTACTATCAAAAGTAGGAATTATGAATACTCCTTATGGAAGATGCGGACTAAGTTTATACGTAAGATTACTTAGTTGTATGAATTGTACTTTGAAATTAACTTTCCGAAGGCTATTACTACTATCAAAAGTAGGAATTATAAATACTCCCTATGGAAGATGCAAACTAAATTTATACGTAAGATTACGTATTTGTATGAATTGTACTTTGCAATTAACTTTCCGAAGGCTATTACTACTATCAAAAGTAGGAATTATGAATACTCCTTATGGAAGATGCGAACTGAGTTTATACATAAAGCCGCTTAATTGTATAAATTGTACTTGTGTACTTTACAATTAACTTTCCGAGGCATCGGATATAAACTGCTAATGAAGTCTGTATTTAAAAGTGTAATTTGACAGCCACTATGCAAAAGTACAATTTTATTTAATATTCTCTACTAGAAGATATTTCTTTGCCGATCCGCAGTAGCAGCCTGCAAGAGCGAATTTGCTTAGTTGTCCTATTGGTGAGGGGTATCAACGTAACGCATTTAAGCAAGTGTATATCAGCGGTCTTCTCTACATGGAAAGGGGACTCGCCTTTTTCCCATAACAAAATTCTCCTACCCCGAACACGGTTAGGAGAAGAGGATTCGCCATAAGCGTATAGAACGTCCTTACAACGGTACGCTTATGGTTCGAGCTAGAAGTAATCGATTAATGCTTGTTTAAGCGCGATCGCTATTTTTAGGAGCCTTCGCTGTCAGCATTTTTGGCGTACTGGCGTCTTCCTTGTAGTATGCCTTGGCATGGTGGAAATAACTATCAGGTTCGTTTTCCACAATCACACCATTGACAACCAAGCCCAAGACCTTCTGACCTGACTGTACCAAAAATTGCTTACAAGCAGCAGCGCTGACAGTATCAACCACGCCTGGGCGAACTACCAATAACATACCATCAGTCATCTTGCCTACTGCCAGAGCATCTGCCACCAGAACAATTGGAGGCGTATCAAGGATTATAAAATCGTAGTCTTTAGAAAAATTGTCAATTAATCCAGCCATCCGCTTTGAGTCAACAAGAGCCAATGGATTAGGAGGAATTACCCCGGAAGGAAGCACATCCAGGTTATCCATCACTTCGCGCACAGCCATCTCAAACTCAGCTTGATTAACGATGACATCGCTCAGACCAATTGCATTAGTCAAGTCCCAAATATGATGCTGCATGGGATGGTGCAGATCCGCATCTATTAATAAAACTCGTCTTCCTAGTTGAGCCATAGCGATAGCCAAGTTGGCACAAACTGTAGACTTGCCTTCTTTAGAAACAGAACTTGTCACCGCAATGACTTTCAGCTCTTGATCTGGACTGAGAAACTTCAAGTTTGCCTGAAGCATACGGTAAGCTTCACTGATAACCGAATGTGGATTATCTCTAACAGGAAGCTGCGGAAGAATTCTTTCTAGTTTCTTACTGCGAAAAGTAACTTTTTTCTTCAAAGAAGGAATCATTCCCAGGACAGTATATTTAAATAACTCCCGCACCTCCTTGGCGGTTTTGATGGTTGGATCTTTCAGGTCTACAAGGAAAGCAGTAATTACATAAAGTAGACTGCCTGCAACAATTCCGGCAGCTATGATTATTAGCTTGCGAGTACCTACGGGCTTTTCTGGAACTGTAGCGGCAGAAATTAAACTAGCGTTGCCTACATTTTGATTTTCCGCAATCTGTACCTCTTGAAGATTTTTCAAAAGAATTTGGTAGGTAGATTGCGCGGCTTCTACTTGCCGTTGTAAATCCCGCTGACCCTGTTGCAATCTAGGTAAAATGTTCGCTCTTTGTTTGTACGCCTCCTGAGCGCGAGATAAAAAAGTCACTTGATTAGCCAAACCTAAGCGTTGCACTTCTGCGTTGACTAATTCTGCGGTCAGTTTTTGTTCAAGTTCCCCAATTTGTAAATTTGCTTCGGATACTTGTTGGTTGGTGCCAACAATCTCTCCTACCCGTTCCTGTAGTAAAGCTTTTAATGCCGCTTGTTTGCTTTCGAGATTAATTATTTTGGGGTTTTCATCCTGAAACCGGGTGCGCTCAACTGTCAACTCGCCTTCAATTTTTTGGAGTTCTATCAGCACTTGCTGAACTGCGGGAGATTGGCTGAGCGAGTTTAGAGCCATAGCCCGCTGTGAATTCAGTCCTATCTTACTTTGGAAGGCGGCGACTCTAGCAGTTGCATCTTCAAGTTCAGCTTGAGTTTGCGCTTTTTTGCTGTCTAGCTCTGCGATCGCTTTTACGGCTGAGCTTCCTTCTTCTTCTAGAGCTACAATGTTATTCTGTTCTTTGAAACTACGCAAAGCGGCTTCTGCTTGACGAACAGTGGCTTCAGTCTTCGGTAGCTGCTTACTAATAAATTCGCGAGCCGCCGCTGCTTGAGCGCGGTTATTAAGTACATTCTTCTCGCGATACAAATCCATCAGTTTGTTGACTATCTTTGCAGCTTCCTGGGGATCTTTGCCTTTAACGGATATCTGCAAAACATCGGTTCCTTTGATCCCTTTTACCGTAAGCTGTTTTAGGAAATCAGCAGGTTTTAGGGGATCTCCCTTTTTGTCTTTTAGGTTTAGAGAATTTATCGTCTCTTGTATCAGAGGCTCAGAACGGACTATCTCGGCTTCTGTATCCAGAGGAGTATTCAAGACATTGAGCGGTTCCAACTGTCCGATTTTTGCTCCCGCCTCTGTGACTAAAGCAGAAGTCGTATTTTGCTTCTTAAACAAAAGCCTCCCTTCGGCTTCGTAGGTAGGCTTTTTTAAGAACGCAAATGCGGCGGCGAGTGCAACTGTAAATATAAAGACGGTACTGGCGGGTAGCCAACGCCGTTTGAGGATAAGCCAGTATTTTTTAAAATCTATATCTTCTGTGTATTGTCTAGTTTCCATAAGAGGCTCGTGTAGGAGAGTGGTAATAAGGTTGTTTTGGAGGCAGGTGTATTAGCCGCTCCCAGAAGCGAGTCCTTGCAGTGTAGACTATTTCCTCGCTTATCGAGAGGCAGCATCTGGTAGTTCTTACTCAGCCGACAATTGTATCCTAACAAGGCTAGTAAAAGTTGGAGTGATAAAAAAAACTGTTAATCAATGAAAGGATGAGCTTAAAGCTGTATGCAGTAGCATTCGGCTGGTAGCTCTAGATAAGAGGGATTAACAAAAGCGGGCTGCGAAATTTTTTGATGCTGACGGACAACCGGACTATGGCAAAGAGTAGAAGTGCGATCGCTTTGGATGAAAGCACCTTAAGCTTACACCTTAAAGCAGAATTAACTGCGCGATCGCTATAGAATGACTCAAACAATTGAGTCGGAAATATTTTAGGTCCTATCGGAGGCAGTTTTGGGACGATTGCCGGAGTGACTGGAAGATTAATTTGGCACAAATATCTGGGAACATATTTCTGCTTTGTGCGATCGCCCTCAAAATCCTGAGATATCTGTATAAACATCCGATTATTCTTTAGCCAAAGAGATTACCACCAGCCTGAACAAATCGGATGATTGCCAGGATTCACGGCATGAATATCCTTGGTGTGTGAAGAAACCGTCCCCGCTCCTGAAGATAAATCTCTTACCTTAAAGCTTTCAACCTGTTTGACAGGTTGAAAGCCTTTGCCTAAACTCCCTAAAAAAAGTTGCACGCGGCGTGAGCCAAATTGCCTGACTACGGCTTAATCAAATGTTGCTCAAACTTGCGATAGTTACCAATTAACCTTGCCCGCTCAAAAGGGGGATAGAACAAGATGGTTCCCAAAGGTAAACCAACTGCCAAAACAGCGCCCATCACCAAAGGATTTAGCAATCCAACTTGGAAGCCAACTCCTAAAGTCATGCCTAACGCCATTGCTAATAGCGACACCCCAATCGCGAGATTGGGACTAAATCCTCTTTTCAAACAACTAACTGCCAGACTCTGCGCCCCAAAACCAGCCATAAATACAGCAAAATCCACCGCTTCAAACCCAACCGCCGCCGAATTTGCCGCTCTAAATTGCTCGCCAAAACCCGTCACAAAAAAAGCGACAATTCCCGCAACCAACAAAGCTACAACCGTGTCTATACCCGCAAACTTAACTTTATACCTGGATAGAAGCTTAGCGACAAACACAGCCCCAGCCGCCGCCGTAGCCGCTGCTGCCACACCAAATGCAGCGACAAACAGCGTGATAAACCCAGCCATGACCACACCCATCGCCCCAACTTGGGCAATCGTTCCGCCCCAAGCGATTCCCTCAATCCAAGCCGCCGAGGCAGCAAGTGTCACCAGTAAAGCGAGCGCGATATAAGGTAGTTTTTTGTTCGCAATCGGAACCGGGGCAGTCTGAATCTTAACAGTAATATCGTGAGTTTCTGGCAGAGAATTTGTGTGTAATAACAGATGTCGCTCGTAGGTTTTATCTGCCATCAACCGGCTGGTATTCACATTGATTTTACACTTCGCCTGATTGTTCTCAAACTTAACGGAATCAAAAGAAATCCAAGTGTGAGTATCTGGTGTATGGGGGGGATCGCTTTCGTGGGGTGCCACTTCCCAATTTCCTTCCAGAAGGGTATCAGGAATCGAGTTCGTAACTGCGATTGTTTGAGTCACCCTTTCACCTAATTTTCTTGCCTTAAATTCTAGGATGGGTTTACTCAGCTTCGCTTCGGGTACGCGAATCACATAGATAGGCTTGAGAGCTTCCAAGGCGATCGCTGCGTTAGGATAGCGGTCTTTTGGTTTGATTTCCACCATCTTTTGCAACCAGTCAATCCACCGCAGACTGAGCTTGGGAACGAGATGCTTGAAATTAATTCGATAATCATCATCAATTAACTGGCTAATCTCAGAAGATTTGATGCCAGTTAATAAGCAAATTAGCGTTGCTCCCAAACTATATAAATCTGAGGCTTCAGTAAGCTGCCGATGGAATAATTGTTCGGGCGGCATGAACCCTAAAGTTCCTTTTGCCACGCTGTTCATCGTTACTTCCCCATCCCCAATTCGAGCCAGACCAAAATCAACTAAAAAAACATTGATGTTTCCATCAACCAAGATATTTTCGGGTTTAATATCTCGATGGATAACAGTGGGAATGCGATTTTGCAGATAAACGAGAATTTCTAATAAAGAAACCGCAATTTTCTTGATTTCATCAGGGTCGAAGCTACGGGGCACGGCTAAAGACGGTGCCTGTTTATACTCCTGAACCATACAAAAGCCATCGGAGGTCTGGAAGGAATCCAGGTAGCGGGGGATTCCGGGATGATTCAGCCCCTGTAACACTTGAATTTCGCGCTGGTAGGCGTCGTAGTCTGACCAGGTGGCGTTGATTTTAGCAAACTGAAACCGTTTAATGACGGCGGGTTGCCGTGTTTTCAGGTTGAGCGCCAGGTAGGTTACTCGACCACCGGCGCGGTTGTGTCCTAATTCTCGGACGACCTGATAACCGTGGCTGGATAAGTCTGGAAAGTTGCTCATGTGTGAGAGAACGAACGCAGGTTGAATGATTCTATGCAACCGCTACGCGAGCAGTTGCAGTTAGCGGGAGCAGCTAGAGCGAGTAGCCGCTAACTTGCGGCATACGCCAGAGCGAGTAGCCGCTAACTTGCGGCATACGCCAAAGCGATCGCGCAATCCGAACAAACCAGGGATGGCAGATAAAGGAAGTGGGTGTACGCCTTTTTTGAGACTTCATCTTTCCCCTTTTCCCAGTTGTCCCTTCTCATCCTAGTTCACCAGCTTAGGAGTAGGAATTTCTGTTTTCGCTGTGAAAGTTCATAAAAATAAAGTGAGTGAGCTACACCTAGTTAAGAACTTGATATCTAAGGATCGTAATTATGACACAGCTATCAGAAGCGAATGTGGCGATTTCTAAGGAAGTTAATAATTCGAGAGGTTCCGATTGTTTAGGTTGGGAGTGTCTAGGCTGATTGTTGCGATCGCCTTCTTCCTATGCGCTCTTAGCCGGGATCGTCGTCAGCGAATGCCACTTTTTGCAACGGCTCCTCGGAAGCATCCACGGTCTTAGCACTGGTTGCAACTTTGCAAACTCCAGATTCGTCACCATTATTGCCAACATCCCCGCTTGGATTGACCCGAATGGGCGATGAAGATTTGGTTCCAGTGTTTATACAGTGAAGTTAGCAACTGAAAAGTGATTTTAATTATGCGTCAGATCCTGGGCACTCTTTCTCTATTGGGGTTTCTACAATGTTTTCCAGCAGTTGTTTCTGCTCAAACACAACCTGCTTCAGACGCCCCATCTGACCCCATCGAACAGGTGATTGCTGCCAAATTAATGACTGCATATCCTGATGGACAGTTTCGTTCAGAACAATTCATCAGTCGTGCAGAACTTGCCTCAATTTTGGTCAAAACTTTTAAACTGGACAAACGAGCGGGTGCCACCAAACAAGAAGTTATTTCAGTTCAAGATGTACCTTCTTCCCACTGGGCATATAACGACATTCAGACAGTTTTAAAAACTGGCATTATGAAGGGATATCGGGGAGATATGTTCTTCCCCAACCAAAAAATCAATCGCGCTGAAGCTTTATCTATCTTTGCCCAAGCTCACGGTGTATTTCAGTTTCCGAATGACACCGTTGCTAAAATTCTTGCGAAGTATCCAGATTCCGGGAATATACCGGATTGGGCTAAAAAATCGATGGCAACTGCACTTTACGAGGGATTTGCTAATCCCGATGAACAAGGCAATCTGAATCCCCTAAATCCGATGACGAGAGGGGATATGGCTTACGCCTTGAGTAAATTTTTGGAGCGACAAGAAGCACCCGCACCGATGTTGGAAGAAGATTTACCTTCGCCAGCGAGCTTACCAATCCAATAAGTTCCGAAAAAGCCGTTTTCTTTGAGAAAACGGCTTTTTTGCTTTTGAAGAGCGCCAGAAGGCGGCTGGCTTGTTACACTCGATAAGTTTGGAGTGAAAAGTTTGGAGCGATCGCTAACCGATGAACGCCACGCCAAATAATCGAGATATGCGGCGAGATTTTGCCAGCCGCGACGATTTAATTACCTATCTCCGCGAACAATTCCCTACCGTCACCGAACGCGATGACGCGATCGCTACCACCGTAGGAGGACGTAAAGCCGCAGAAGCCTTCTTAAGTCAAGTAGATCCCGCCCGTTACGCCAAAACGCGCAATTCTTTTAGTGGCGCAGTCACGCGCCTTTCACCCTATCTCCGCTACGGCGTCTTGAGCTTGGCAGAAGTGCGGGATGCTGTGCTGGACAAAGTGGAAAACCGAGATGACGCACAAAAACTCATCAACGAACTCGGCTGGCGCGATTACTGGCAGCGTCTCTATGCCAAGCTGGGAAACGACATTTGGGAAGATCAAGAGCCTTACAAGACAGGCTACACAGCCAAAGACTATGCCGAAAAGTTACCGGAAGATGTTGACAAAAGTAGCACCGGCATGGTCTGTATTGACAGTTTTAGCCGCGACTTGCACTCCTCTGGCTACCTGCACAACCACGGGCGAATGTGGCTAGCTGCTTACCTAGTTCACTGGCGGCGGATTCGTTGGCAAGTCGGGGCAAGATGGTTTCTGCAACACTTACTGGATGGCGATCCAGCCAGCAATAATCTCTCCTGGCAGTGGGTTGCCAGCACCTTTAGCCAAAAGCCTTATTTCTTTAACCGGGAGAACTTAGAACGCTATACGGATGGCGTCTATTGCCGCCAATGCCCCCTGTACGGTCATTGTGACTTCGAGGGCAGCTACGATGAACTAGAGAAGCGATTGTTTCCTAAAGCTCAAAGCTTCGATCGAAGTGGCGGTAGCAAGAGTTTTCAGCGCGGGAAGAAGCGTCGGTAGTGCGTGAGTTTTGAGTGCGCGAGTTTTGAGTGCGTGAGTTTTGAGTGCGTGAGCCTTGAATTAATGAAACAGCCGATTATTTGGATGCATGGAGACTGTTTAAGTCTTGGAAATCCCGCATTGCAAGCATACCCTGAAAGCCCCGCGATATGGGTTTGGGACGATGCTTTGATTGAAGAGTGGCAGCTGAGTCTCAAGCGGATTACTTTTATTTATGAGTGTTTGCTAGAACTGCCAGTAACGATTCGACGCGGTGATGTCGCTGCTGAAGTTATCGCTTTTGCCAAGGAACACAGTGCCGATGGAATTGTTACAGCAGAAAGTCCTAGCCCCCGTTTTGACCTCATTTGCGACAACATTGAGGAATCGCTGCCTATCGAAGTGTTACCTGTTGAGCCATTTGTAAAATACGACGGATATATTGACCTTAAACGCTTTTCTCGCTACTGGCGCGTTGCCGAACGTTATGTTTTTGATTAGCACAGGGAGACTATTGTGAAGAATACAAGAACTCGGAGTTTGATCGCGATCGCCCTTGTCTCCTCAACTGGCACAGCAGCTTATTCGTGTCCGGCGAACAACCTCCAGGCATCATTACCCATTCAGCAGCAAGTCGGGGAAGTGGTGTCGCATTTGGTAGGAGTGATGGATACTTCCGCACAAGCGCAAGCCAAACCAAAAGCTCCAAATGTGAGAATGACGACCTGTAAAGTTAGTGTGGCGGATACTAAACAAAATCCCCAGGCAGTTTTTCTCTATCAAGAACAAGCCATGTCTGAGAATCTTGCTAAACCTTACCGGCAAAGATTCTTGAAAATTGCCCCCACTACCGATAATCAAAGCATTGAATCGCAATCCTTTAAACCCCCCTCACCAGAAGCTTTCATTGGGTTGTGCAGTCAGCCAGAAGCCAAGCGGGTTGTGAGATTGAGCGAAGTTGGGTCTGCCAAGTGTAGTGTATTCTTGAAACGCGATGGCGATCGCTACATTGGCGAGACACCAGAGGCGGGTTGTCCCAGCGACTACAAAGGCGCTGTCAAAGTAACAAACCGAATTGTCTTGCATTCTACGGGAATGGACACTTTAGATCGCGCTTTTGATGCCGCTGGTAATCAAGTTTGGGGTTCAAAAGGCGAACCTTATCAGTTTCGGTGGGTTAAGCCAAGCACGAGTCGCTGAATTTGCTAGCCATTTTTTGTGATATTCGTTGAACTCGCGATCGCTTCTTCATCCCTGCGGACGCACCACCCGAATTAATTTACCATTCAAGGTTTCTTCATTAGAAATCGCCTCATTAATGCGGGTAGCCATTCTCTGCCTATCTGCGTCATCTTTGCAGCAATAATTTTAGAATGCGATCGCTGCTGAGTTCAACGCCCATTGTCCTGGCAGCAGCAATGCACATTTCCTTACTTCGAGATTAAGCGGCAGCGGAGAGGTCAGCCACTACTGTTACCCGTCCTTTGAGTACAGAACGCAGCAGTCTGTTGACGCAACCTCTTTCTTCTTCATCCAAGGACTCATCCAGAGCGGCTGCCATCAGTCCATAACGGTCAGCCAGAGTCAGAATACCAGTTTCGCTGACAGAGGCTAGGATTTCAGAGATAGCACCGGGGAGCAGTTGGATTTGGGGAAGCATGGTTGTTGGGCGTCAACTCTACGATATTTAATATCTCACCCCTTTCCGTCCCGCCGAGCGATCGCTTCGATGAGTAACGTGTGAAAATTCTCAGCCTTTCGAGTGATCTGAATTACATAGGCACTCAACGCACAAGCGGCTCAAGCGCGATCGCATCCCTCAACCAGCTATGCGATCGCATTTTCTCAGCTTCTTTCCAAAAAAATAAAACCGATGGACAAACAAGAAAGCAACTTCACCGGCTGGACGCATATCAGCTATGAAAAAATACCGGAAAGCTCGAATAATTGGAATTTAACAGAATCAGATTATCGCATTTTCAAGAAAACTGCCTGGGTGGTAACTGAAAAAATTCACGGGGCGAATTTCTGTATAATCGCAGACGGCTCAGACGTTCGCTTTGCCAAGAGAAAAGAATTATTGCAGCCAGACGAAGACTTTTTTGGATATCAAACGCTTAGATATAAATTAGCCCAACAAGCCAAAGATATATTCAAAATTATCCAGTTGGAACGTCCGGAAACGTTTAGAGTTTCTGTGTATGGGGAATTGTTTGGCGGAGAATATCCCCATCCTGGCGTAGTTCCTGTTCCTAGTGTTCAGGCTGTCCAAACAGGAATCTATTATTCACCTAAAATTGAGTTTTGTGCTTTTGATATTGCTATTGAAGAAAATAATAGAACGGCAAAACGAGATTACATAGATTATGAGAAAGCGCTGAAATTATTTCAGCAAGTAGAAATGCAGGGTGCTAAACCGCTATTTACTGGAAAATACGAACAAGCGCTTGCACAGAAGATAGAGTTTGATTCTACCATTCCTGCCTTATTAGGTTTACCCAAATTGCCGTTTAGCAATCAGGCGGAAGGGATTGTCATTAAACCTGTAAGGTCGATCTATATAGATACTCCCAAGGGAAGAATTAGGCCGGTATTAAAGAGAAAAATTCCAAAATTTGCTGAAGAGAGCCGATTTCATCAGGCAGAGAAATGGAGTAACCAAAACTTAGCAACATCTCTTCACTATTTGAGTGATGAAAAATGGCTTCATGAGGTGATGCTTGCATTGATTACAGAAAATAGATTGATGAATACTCTATCAAAAGTAGGTCGGGTTTCTGGTAAAGACCCAAAAGCAATAGAGAAATTTTTTCAATTATTTGTAAATGATGTAATAGAAACATTTAACGAATCTTATGAAAGCATTTTTAAAAGCTTACCTGAGAAAAGTCAGCATATTTTAATCGAACAATTGGAGCAGGAATCAAAACAATTGATGAATAATTACTTCAAAAAATAATATTTAAGGACAGTTTTAGGGTCAGCGACCAACAAATACTCGATCTGAAACGAAGAGTGCGATCGCACTCTAGTCTTCAATGACTACCCTGGAATTAGAGTTCCCACCTTTTGACATGAAATCGATACGTTTCTTGCTGCTGCTGCTCATCCTGACTACAGCAGCCGCCTGTGGCTCAACTCAGGCATCCCTCGACCCCCAGACAACCCAACCAAGCCAACAACCGACAGAAACTCCGGCACAGCCGAACCAACAGCTTGCCCAAGCGACGCAGACTAATAACGTGGTGCGAACCGAACCCCTGACACCCCAACCGATTCGCATCACCCTCGATAACTTACCCAAACCCTACGCCAGCGACAGCGCCTCCAACTCGCCCAACGTGGTGCCCATCCCAGAAAACCCCACCCTGCGAGTCCCGGCTGGTTTCGTCGTCAACGTTTTTGCCGATGGATTAGATGCACCCCGTTGGCTGGCACTCACCCCGAACGGTGACGTGTTAGTCACCGAAACGCGACAAAACCAGATTCGCTTGCTGCGCGACACTAACGGCGATGGCGTCGCTGATGTCCGCCAAACCTTCGCCAGTTCCCAAAATGGGGTAAATATCCCCTTTGGCATGACTTTTGCGGGCGGATACTTCTTCCTCGGCAACACAGGCGAAGTCCGGCGGTATCCCTACACTCAAGGACAACAACAACTCACCGGAACCGGCGAAAAAATCGCTAACTTAACCCCCGGCGGCTACAACCAGCACTGGACGCGCAACGTCGTTGCCTCACCCGATGGGCAAAAGCTTTATGTCTCAGTTGGGTCGGCATCCAACGCTTCAGAAGAACCCATCCCCCGCGCTTCTGTACAGGTGATGAACCTAGACGGTTCCAACCAGCAAACTTTTGCTTCCGGTTTACGCAACCCAGTCGGACTCGACTTTCACCCCACCACTGGCGAACTTTATACCGCCGTGAACGAACGAGACGGACTGGGCGACGACCTGGTACCCGACTATCTAACCCGCATCCAACAGGGAGAATTCTATGGCTGGCCTTACGCCTACCTGGCACCAAATCTCCTTGACCCGCGTCATTTGGTCAACGGAAAGAGCAAACGTCCCGACCTGGTAGCGCAAACAAAGACGCCCGACGTTCTTTTCCAAGCCCATTCTGCTGCTTTGGGATTGCAGTTTTATGACGGCAATACCTTTCCAGAAAAATACCGCAATGGCGCTTTTGTTGCCTTTCGCGGTTCCTGGAACCGCAACCAAGGCACCGGCTACAAAATTGTCTTTGCCCCCTTCTCTAACGGGCGTCCTCAGGGCTACTATGAAGACTTTCTCACTGGGTTCCTGCTAGACCCCTCTGTTCCAACCACCTGGGGGCGTCCGGTGGGGTTACTCGTGCTACCCGATGGGAGTTTGCTGCTGACGGAAGAAGCCAATAACCGGATTTACCGCATCCAGTATCGTGGCTCTTAAGTAGTTGTTAATCGCGGCTCAAAGAACTGCCCCATGCGCCCAAAACTCGTTAATCAATTCGCTGTCCTTAAGCCCGCCTTCGCGGGCTTGGTTTGTTTAGCTGCGACTTCAGCCGTCGGAGTGTTAACGCTTGGCCTACCAACCCCAGCCCAAGCGGCAAACTCCAAAGACTTGCAGAAGTTACTGACGCTGAAAACTTGCCCTGGATGTGACCTAAAAGATGCCCAACTCAGGGGGATTAACCTCAGAAACGCCGACTTGAAGAATGCCCAGCTTGACGGTGCGGACTTGACGGCGGCTGACCTTTCGGGCGCTAAGCTAGAGGGTGCCCAGCTCAACGGTGCCAAACTAACTGCCGCTAATTTGGAAAAGGCGAACTTGAGACAGGCAAAATTGGCGGCTGCAAATAAAATTGTTGCTGATTTAACAGATGCTAAATTGCGGGGGGCAAACTTATATGCAGCGAACCTCACGGGCGCTAAGCTAGAGCGTGCCCAGCTAGCCCAAACTCAACTGAATTTTGCTCAGTTAGTCGGTGCAAATCTCGGACAAGCTAATTTGCTCGAAGCGAATCTTTCGGGTGCCAATTTAGGCGGGGCAAACCTAAAAGATGCTCAGATGCAAATTGTTAACTTAGCCGGTGCCAATCTTACAGGTGCCAAGTTGAATAATGCCCAGTTAGAGACTGCCAATATGGATAGTGTCAACTTGAGCAATGCTGATTTGAGTCAGGCTTCTTTGAATAATGCTGACTTGAATGGGGGAATTCTCACGGGTGCCAATCTGCAAAAAGGATCGCTGACAGCAGCGAATTTTCAAAGTGCTACGCTCACAAATGCCAATTTGACGGGTGCCAATTTGACGGGTGCTGGTTTCAATCGTGCCAATTTGACGGGTGCTAAATTCAACGATGCTGATTTAACCAATGCCAAATTGCCGCTTGCCAACCTCACCAACGCTAATTTAGCAGGTGCTAACCTCCAGGATGCTTATCTGGATAGTACCAATCTCAACGGTGCTAATCTCAGCGGTGTAAACTTGCGCGGGGCGAATTTGCGGTCTGCCAATTTAAGCGGTGCGTCGATGATGGGTACGAATCTAGAAAGTGCCAATCTGACGAATGCTATTTTGACAGGAGCCAATTTGAGTTACACCAATTTCAGCAGTGCCGATCTCCGGGGTGCCAATTTAGGAAATACTAATCTGAGTTATGCCAACTTGACTCAAACAGATTTGGGTCAAGCTAGCTTAGCGAATGCCAACCTGACGGGTGCCAACTGGAAGGATGCTAAGCTCAAAGGTGTCATTGGATTGTATGGATATTGAGCGATCGCATTCTATCCCCATTGACTCTTTTGTTCTGATTTTGTGCATTCTATAGCGCGATCGCGCATGGCTACCAAGAGGGTGTTTTGGCAGTTCAATCGATACTCATTTCCTCAGTTGGCTAGCCTCCCATGAAACCAGGAATCCTCGCTGTTGCCCTGTTGATGCCTGTCTGCTTTGCAGTGCCGGTCAAAGCAGAGAATCCAGAACACGTTCAGAGATTATTAATTTATAAAGAATGCCAATTTTGTGACTTGAGCAATGTGAACTTAACTGGGTATGACCTCAGCGGTGCCAACTTGAAGGGTGCCAATCTACTCAATGCCAATCTCACCAGTGTCGTGCTAGCTGGAGCCGATCTTACAGCAGCCACCTTGGAAAATGCGAATTTGAATAATGCGGTTCTTAATGGCGCGAACCTTAGCGGTACGAAGATGCGGTTTGCGAACTTGCAATATGCGAGTCTACAGGGAGTCAAAGCGAAGGAAGCATTTGACGTGACAGGTGCCGATCTCACCGGGACAATTATGCCTTCTGGTCTAGTTTACAAGCCGCTTGCTGAGGGTCAAAAGAAACCGGCACCTGAGACCGGGAAACCCCTCAACCAAGACCGAAGCGACCCGATAAACCCGTAAAATCAATAAGCTTTTTAGTATAATACCCACACAGTAGAGAGGGGAACCAGCTCCAAAGCCCTAATAGGAGTTGGAACAAATGTGATAGTATCCCTTTGCTTTCCTGTTACACGCAGTCCTCTTCTGTCCCTGAATTTTGCCCCATGCAACTGCGAAATCCCCAGCGCCGGACAAAAATTGTCGCAACGATTGGCCCTGCTACCAGTAGCCCAGAGGTCTTACGCGCTTTAATTGAAGCGGGTGCGACGACCCTGCGCCTCAACTTTTCTCATGGAACTCATGAAGACCATCAGCGGAGCATTCGCTTGATCCGCCAGATGGCTTTTGAACTGAATCAGCCGGTGGGCATTTTGCAAGATTTGCAAGGCCCGAAAATTCGTTTGGGACGGTTTGAAACGGGGTCTATCGTCCTGAATAAGGGCGATCGCTTCATCCTAACCAGTCACCCTGTCCCAGGCACCCAAGAAATTAGCTCTGTCACCTACGAACCTCTAGCAGATGAAGTTCCAAACGGGGCAACGATTCTCTTGGATGATGGCAAAGTGGAAATGCGGGTCGAGCAGGTAGACCGCACGGCGCGGGAATTGCACTGTCGCGTTGTCGTCGGCGGCCCACTTTCTAACAACAAAGGAGTGAATTTCCCCGGCGTCTATCTGTCAATTAAGGCGCTAACTGACAAAGACCGTAAAGACTTGATGTTTGGTCTTGACCAAGGGGTTGACTGGGTAGCGCTGAGCTTTGTCCGCAACCCCCAGGATGTGCTGGAAATTAAAGAGCTGATTTCTAGTGCTGGTAAGCAAGTGCCGGTGGTTGTCAAGATTGAAAAGCACGAAGCCATCGACCAAATGGAAGCGATTCTCTCGCTTAGCGATGGTGTCATGGTGGCTCGTGGTGACTTAGGCGTTGAATTGCCTGCTGAGGATGTCCCCATTCTGCAAAAGCGGCTGATTGCCACGGCGAATCAACTGGGGATTCCGGTGATTACGGCAACTCAGATGTTGGACAGCATGGTGAACAATCCCCGTCCCACCCGTGCTGAAATTTCCGATGTCGCCAATGCGATTTTGGACGGAACCGACGCCGTGATGCTCTCCAACGAGACAGCGGTGGGTAAATACGCCGTCGAAGCGGTGGAGACGATGGCGCGGATTGCCGTGCGGATTGAGCAAGAACAAATCGCCCGGAACGTCCGGGGTACGACTCGCTCGATCACGAATGCGATTAGTCAGGCGGTTGGTCAAATTTCTGAGCAGCTAGGGGCAGCTGCGATTATGTCGTTGACCAAAAGCGGTGCCACTGCCCGAAATGTTTCTAAGTTTCGACCTTCAACGCCCGTTCTAGCAGTGACTCCCCATGTAGACGTGGCGCGGCAGTTGCAGATGGTGTGGGGCGTGAAGCCGCTTCTAGTGCTGGATTTGCCTTCTGCGGGTCAGACGTTCCAAGCGGCAATCAATGTGGCGCTGGAGAAACAGCTGCTGGCTGAAGGAGATTTGGTGGTAATGACTGCCGGGACGCTCCAAGGTATCTCTGGTTCAACCGACCTGATTAAAGTTGAGGTGGTGACATCCATTCTTGGAAAGGGAATTGGGATTGGTCAGGGATCGGTGAGCGGTCGAGCGCGAGTGGCTCGCACTGCCAGAGAGGTGGGCAATTTCAATCATGGGGAAATTTTGGTAGTACCGGGCACAAATGCCGATTATGTGGAAGCAATTCGCAAGGCATCTGGGATTATTACTGAGGATGAAAGCCTAACCAGTCATGCGGCGGTGATTGGCTTACGCCTTGGGGTGCCGGTCATTGTGGGCGTCAAGAAGGCGACGGAAATGATTCGGGATGGGGCGATTTTGACCCTAGATATGCAACGGGGTCTGGTTTACTCTGGTGCGATGGCAGGGACTTCTCAGACGACTCCGGCACTGCCAGTTTAAGTGCGATCGCGTCTGTTTATCTTTCATAAGCGATCGCGCTTTCCCCAAACCTTCACAATGAGGTAAAGAAAGCAAGGATTTAATTTTTACTACACGAGACAACAAAAAACATAACCTCCAGCCCCCTTCGCATCTCTCTTCCTGCTCCTAATCGGAGCGGGAAGAAGAAATTTTTTATCTGGAAGGGATCTTTCTCCCCTTCCCTTGCAGGGGAGGGGTTGGGGGAGAGGTTCCTCATTCAGCATGGACACTCTCAACTTTTTCACCGACTATCTAATTGCTAGCCTGCGCCTCTCAGTACCATTAGCCTTTGCTGCCCTTGGTGGACTTTTTTCCGAACGATCGGGAGTGCTAAATATTGGACTAGAAGGAATGTTACTCTCCGGGGCATTTGCGAGTGCAGCAGGAGCATTTTTTACCGGCAATGTTTGGCTGGGAATGCTGTTAGCAATCGTCGTCGGTGGATTAGTCGGTCTGCTTCATGCTTATCTGTGCGTTACCTTGCGCGTCGATCAATTAGTATCTGGACTTGCCATCAATCTTACAGCAGCAGGATTAACTTCTTTCTGGTCGCGTGTCTTATTTAATAGCGGTCAAGCGCAGCAGCTACCAGGCATTCAAATCATCGGCATTCCCGGATTAAAAAATATTCTAGTTATCGGTAATCTCTTCTTTAATCAAGACCCCTTAATTTACTTATTATTTCTGTTAGTTCCCCTAAGTACATACCTGCTATTTCGTACAAGTTTAGGCTTATCTTTACGTGCCGTTGGAGAATATCCCCGTGCTGCGGATACTGCCGGAGTTTCTGTCACCAAGGTGCGCTATGTTGCAGTCACTCTCAGCGGCTGTCTCGCCGGTTTAGGAGGAGCTTATTTAACATTAGTTCACGTCAGATTCTTTGTAGAGGATATGAGTGCAGGAAGAGGTTTTATTGCCCTTGCAGCTTTGATTTTTGGCAGATGGCATCCCGTCAGCACGGCTTTAGCTTGCTTGTTATTCGGTGCTACAGAAGCTTTGCAACTGCGAATTCAAGCTTTTAATCTGAATATTCCCTATCAATTTTTAGTAATGTTGCCTTATGTCATTGCGCTATTGGCGCTAGTGGGATTAGCTGGCAAATCAACCCCTCCCGCCGCCCTCGGTGTTCCTTACATTCCTGAAAGTCGCGAACAATGAGTCGATATCAGTTAATTATTTTTGACTTTGATGGCACTTTAGCAATTACGCATCCGGCTATCATATCCTGCGTTATTAAAACCTTCCAGACATTTAACATCGACCCGCCAGATGAGGAACAGATTCGCTCAGTCATTGGCGTTACGCTTGCCGAGGCTTTCCCGATTTTCCATCCAGCGATCGCGCCCGAAGAAATTCCTAGATGGATTCAAACTTACAGACACTTTTATCAAACAGAAGGTTTATTAAAAATCGATTTATTTTCGGGAGTGAAGCAAGTGATTCAAGCTGCATCCTCCGAAGGTTTGAACTTAGCAATTGTTAGCGTCAAACACACTAAGTTTTTAAAGCTTGCTGTAGAAAAGCTAAAAATTAATACTGACTTCGATCTGGTTATTGGCGATGACGGACAAACGCCAACCAAACCGGATGCAAGATTATTCCACTCAGTCATCCAGCCAATTTATCCAGACATCCAAAGTAACGAAGTTTTAGTATTTGGCGACAGTCATGTAGACTTAATGTTTGCTAAAAATGCTGGATTAGATGCTTGTTGGGCTACTTATGGCTATGGCGATCGCGCAAAATGTTTACCACTCAACCCAACTTTTGTTGTTAACCAGATTTCCGAATTGATTTCAATCATCAAATCCTAAGTGCAAATCGCTACTTTGTCCCGTACAAGCGATCGCCTGCATCCCCAAGTCCTGGGACAATATAACCGTGTTCATCTAATTTTTCGTCAATTGCAGCCGTATAAATAGGCACGTCCGGGTGTTCGCGGCGTAAGTGTGCAATCCCCTCTGGTGCTGCCAGCAAGCACAAAAACTTGATTGACATCGGGCTAACTTCCTTAATTCTGTCAATCGCCGCGACGGCTGAATTTCCAGTTGCCAACATGGGATCGACAACCAAAATATCTCGCTGTTCAATATCATTCGGAACCTTGAAATAATACTCGATCGCCACATGAGTAGTCGGGTCGCGATATAAACCAATATGCCCGACTCTTGCGGAAGGAATCAGTTCCAAAATTCCATCTAAAATCCCCTGTCCTGCCCGCATAATTGAGACAATTACCATCTTCTTTTCAGCAGCCAGCATCGGTGCCAACATCGGGGCAATAGGCGTCTTAATTTCTTCATATTTTAGCGGTAAATCTCGCGTCACCTCGTAAGCTAACAACATCCCGATTTCTTTGAGGAGATTGCGAAATTTTCCTGTGCTAGTTTCCGTTTTCCGCATCAGGGTTAATTTATGTTGGATCAAGGGATGTTCGATTACAGTGACTTCAGCATTCATTAATAAATTCCTCTCGAAAGATGCACAAAGACAAAGCCTACCTACGCAGGCTTAAAAAATAAGCAAAAATTCCTTTTCACTTGAGTGCAATATATAAAAGAACCTCACCCCCAACCCCTCTCCGTGAACGGAGGGGGGGGAATATTTAACCCCTCTCCGTTTACAAGCAGGAGGGAATATTTAACCCCTCCCTGTTTACGGGGAGGGGCAGGGGTGGGGTTAAACCATACTGCATCCAATAGAGCATTGCTATATTCACCAGCTAATTTCTATTAAAACACGGTTCCATCACTCGCAATTTCAATTGGAGGAACGCCGCCTTCTCGTAATTGTGCGGCAATTTTTCTCCCCGCACTCCAAGTTCCTCCTTGTAAAACTTTTACTAGGGGTAATTCATCAGCAGTCATATTCAGCTTTTGTCGAATCGTTGGCGCAATTTTATCTAACAAACTAACCGTTAAAGCCCTCCATTCTACAATTACCTCAGAACCTACTGGATGACGTTCCTGCAAAACTGCTGAATCTTTGACTTGTAACAATCCAGTATCTAGACATAAACCGCCATTACGATATTCGGGCAAACCTGTAAGTTCCTCTAGTCCAGTGATTTTTAAATCGAGTTCCTGAAGGGGTTCTAAAAGAGAATAAGTTAACCACTGGGAGAGTTTGTGAAACGGCACATAATTGTCGCTTTTCTTATCTCCCTGTAAAGCGGAATGAATCCAGACATCGCCTAAGTTTACCCCAGCGATCGCAAGTCTCCCCGACCAAATTTCCCCCAACCCCTCCAAAACTGCACTCAACACCTTACTCGCAGCCAGTTGTCCATGATTGCTGCTATCCCACAAATAATTGACTAGATTGCCAAGACGCGGGCTTTCGGTGCCAAAAAACTTAGGATTTTGAGCGAGGACTTGTCCCAAACGCTGTAGCAGCTGAACGCGCCCTTCCACCCCAACCAGCGGATTTTTTTCACTAACTTGGAAACCTTGCACTAAAGCGTCTTCTGTTAACTGTAGGAGTCCATCGGCATCTACCTGTAATGGTGATTTCGAGTGACTAGAGAAAGCACCTTGGAAAAACATTCGGAAGCTAGCCACGGCTAAGCCTTCCGAACGCCGAAACACTTGTCCCGTTTCTGGTTCGCAATACTGCCAATGAGTGCCCGCGCCTGCATCCAGTAAAACGCTAACAATCGCTAAATCAAACTTAACTTTCGCTTTTTCTAATCCAGTCAGTCTCGTTAAAGCTTGTTCAAGTTCCAAAAGACGAGGCACATTTCCGACTTCAAAATGTCGCCAGCGACTGTGAAAAGGAATATCGAGATTGGGATAATCATCGCGCATCACCCCGATAACGTAATCAGCGCATTTGTCTAACTGGGTTAAATCAACTCGAAAGTAACGCAGTTTGTCTTCACAGCCTAAAAGAAAGAGGCGATCGCATCTTTCCCGAATTGCCGCCGGACTCCTCAAATATGCGATCGCTTCCCGTTCAGAATTGTTCATAAACAATAAAAACGCAAAGATTAACTTTGCGTACCTTTGCGTTAAAAAACCTAATCCCCTAAACCCCGTCCCTTAATTTCTGCCAGAGTTGTCGCAGTGGGCACCTCTCCCGGCGTGTAGTAACCAGCGGCTTGCTTGGCAGCAATTTCCACCCACGCATCTTCTGGAATCCAATCATCGGGAATCGGGATGCGTTCGATTACCTCGATACCAGAATTTGTAATCGCGTTGTATTTCATATCACTCATCGACACCAAGCGGTCAATTCGCGTAATTCCTAGCCAATGCAACACATCCGGCATCAGTTCTTGAAACCGCATATCTTGAAGTCCCGCCACGCATTCAGTCCGGGCAAAATAGGCATCTGCGCGATCGCCTCCTTCCTGACGCTTCCGGGCATTGTAAACTAAAAATTTAGTTACTTCGCCCAAGGCACGACCTTCTTTGCGGAAATAGACAATCACCCCTGCGCCGCCTGCTTGTGCTGTCTGGACGCAGACTTCAATGCCATGCACTAGATAAGGGCGACAAGTGCAAATATCGGAACCAAACACATCGGAACCGTTGCATTCATCATGTACCCGCACGGCAAGCAGTCGGTTGGGATCTGTAATTGCGGCGACATCGCCAATCAGATAAATCGTCGTGCCGCCAATCGGTGGTAAGAATACGTGTAAATCTGGGCGCGTTACCAATTCTGGGAACATCCCGCCTGTTTGCTGGAAGAGAATGCGACGTAAATCGCTTTCTTCAATGTTGAGTCGCTTGGCAATCCCTGGTAAATACCAGACTGGATCGATTGCGACCTTTGTGACGACTAAATTACCGTTATTTTTGATAATTTGACCGTCAACTTGCAAGCGCCCTTTTGCCACAGAATCTTGCAATTCCGGCATATTAATATGAGCTTTGGTGACAGCAATGGTGGGACGAATATCGTACCCCTCTTCATAAAATGAAGGGTAAACTTCACCCACGATTGCTCCAAATGGATCGAGTGAGACAATTTTGTTCGCATCTGCCCAACTAGGATGTGGCCCAATGTGGACAACCGGAGAAGTATTGGTTAAATCGGCGCGGTGATTTGCTTGGAGTGCGCCAGATGCGATCGCAAGTGCCCGATAAACGGCATAAGATCCCGAATGCGTGCCAATTGCATTCCGTTGATTTGGGTTCGCTAATGTCCCAATAATGGGTCCTCGTTTGATCGGATCGCTTTCTCCCCAATGGATGGAAACCGATTTTTTACCCGATTTACCGGGATGGGATGTTAAAACAATATGCTTATGCGAAGATACTTTTTTTGGGTTTTCCATAAATAGCTCACAAGATGCACTCAAGATGTCGTCTAGGGCAATCTACGCAGGGAATTGGAAATAAGCTCTCATCATAGCAAGGGCATTTTGGCTTTCGGAGTATCCTGCACAGCCAAATCTGTTTGTGGTTGCTACCCTTTCATTTAGTATTATTTGCTACAAATTTATACAATTTCCAGATTTTTAAATTAACTTAATAGAAATCTAATCCTATCGCTATACTCCTATGAATTCATCCATACAAACGTTTGTGCTTAACTTTTCTCTCCTGAGTTTTTTAGAGGATTTTCAGCGCTAGTTAAGCTTTATAAGTAAGCTCGAGCGGCGCGATCGCAGCAGACGATCCCTGCACCACAATACAACGCCGATACAGAGAAATCATGCTTAACCGAGAATCACTATATTGTCAAGAATATTCAGGAAAAAAACCGCTAGAGAAAACTCCCTAGCGGTTGCGGCTTGGCTTTATGGATAATACAAACTTTACCGAGCATCAAAAAAGCGCAAAGGGCCATAACCTAAAAATCGCTTTTCGGGTTTATCACCTGTAGGAAACGCTGACACGCCAAAGTTATAAATCCCAGAAACACTAGGATTTTCAAAGGGTCCAATGGCAACCGTTACAGTTTGACCGGGTTGAATTGGGGGATCAAACACCAGGTCAACTTCCTGAGTTTTTTTGTCAACTTTTACTTCGCCCAACTTACAATTCTCTTTGGGTTTTTCATTGAGAAATGCCTTAGTTCTGGCAGAATCGAATTCAACTAAATTGCCACCATTTTGACGAATTGTTACTCGATTTAAAGATTGAGACGCCGTTTTTGGTAAGTTAAAGGTGAAGTAATAGCTTGCGCCTCTGAACCGAACGCTGGCTTGGCTTGTTCTGGCATTACTTAATTGAAAAGGAACACCAAAAGAACTTCTGCCATTTGAGAATTGAATCGCCTGCGCTGATGGATTGTTTACTCCAGAAGCGCCGACGCCAAAGGTAAGAGTGCCTGCAATTAATGCCAGAGACAATTGCTTAAGACGCTTCATTGTTGTGACCTCCTAGGGGTGCGAGTGTCTGGTAGATGCGATTTACGAACTTGGAAAGCTGTTCTCAAGGGAGAGCCATTTACGGCAAAGCGATCGCGTATATCATCTTCAACAATTATTCATGAAAATGATAAGTAACAATGCTACCTAAGAAGGATGCTTTATCTTTCTTACCTTTTTTATAGCAAAGAATTTTAAAAGTAGCTCCGCCTTGAACATATAATTTTAAACCTTCATTTAAGATTTGAGCGATCGCTCCTAATAATTCCCTTCAGATTTGTGCAGTTCTCATTCGCCGCTTCTAAGTTTACAGAATGTCAATAACTGCATCAAATCAGCTAAAAATCGGAAAATAATAGATAAAATCAAGCTACAGATTAATTTTTAAAGCGCGGTTGAGCAAAGCTGAGAACAACCGAGTTTTAACCTAACTACAAAAGATTTTGAAAAACTAGGGAGTTTTTCACAGGTTGTCTTTGCCGACTCAGCGCTTTCACCAGCGTGTATACAGGTGTGCGGAGGAACTATGTTTAAGCTATTCCGGGCTTTAGGACTTGGTATAGGCATCTGGGGTGTCGCTTTGCTATTGTGCAATCGTGCCGTTGCTATAGAAGCGATCGCCACAGAAATTGCCAATACCGAACCTAATACCACTTCCTTAGAAACAATTGCCTCATCTACCCCAGAAACCCAGGAGTCACCAGGAGCAAACAGCACCGAGCTTTCACCAATAGATATCAGCATAGATGTCAGTTCAGTTGCCGTTCTATCTGAGCCGACTCCTGCCGATCTCAATTCAAATTTACCGGAAGCGCCAGTTATTGAATCAGTTATTGAAACCGGGTTAGGCGAAAAAGCGACAACAATAGCGCAAACCCCCGACGACTTGGAGCCAACCAGCCTAGATGAGCTAGAAGCTGACTCGATGGAGCAAGTCACTTCCGTCACTCAACTTTCCGATGTGCAGCCGACAGACTGGGCATTCCAGGCGCTGGAATCCCTAGTCGAGCGCTATGGTTGCATTGCAGGTTATCCCGACAGCACCTTTAGAGGCAACCGCGCACTCAGTCGCTATGAATTTGCCGCCGGGTTAAATGCCTGTCTCAATCGAATCAATCAACTCATTCAAACCTCAACTGGCGAACTTGCGAGCCAAGAAGATTTAGCGACGCTGCAACGATTGCAAACCGAATTTGCACCAGAACTCGCAACCTTGTTAACTCGTGTCGGTAACTTAGAGGCATCCGTTACTCAGTTAGAAGAACAACGCTTTTCCACGACAACTCGACTCCGGGGAGAAATCCTGTTTGCCGTCAGTGGAGTGGGTGGCGGCGAAATCAACAACCAGGATGTCGATGCGAATGTTGTCCTCAGCAACCGAGTTGAATTGAATTTTGATACCAGTTTCTCTGGTCAAGACTTGTTGAGAACCCGATTAGCGGCTCAAAATACGCCTAACTTTGCAGAAGTCACGGGAACCAACTTTGCCAAACTCTCATTCACCGGAAACAACGAGAATGACATTCAACTTGGCGCACTGTTCTATCGGTATCCGGTGACAGAGCAAGCGATCGTTTACTTTGGACTGATCGGGATTGGCTTTGGTGATTTTACGCCTACCCTCAATCCCTATGTCAACAATTCTCTTCTTGCTGCCGTTTCTAACTTTGCCGGAGAATCGCAGCTATTTGGGCTGAATGGAGGCACGGGGTTTGGTTTAGAATATCGCATTAGTCGAGCGGTGCGGCTGTCTTTGGGATATCTCGCATCGAACACCAATCAAGCGGAAACGGGTCTATTTGGGGGTCGTTACGGCGCGATCGCTCAAGTCACTCTATACCCCACAGACAGCCTGAGTGTGGGTTTAACTTATATTCATTCCTACAACATCGTCACTGGCAAAGGCAGTCGTAACGCCGAAGACCCTTTTAATGGTGCGAATCTTTCTACCAATGCTTATGGATTACAAGCCTCTTATCAAGTCTCTCCTAACTTCAACATTTCCGGCTGGACAGGGTTAATTAATGCTCGTGCCGAATCCGATCCACATAAAGGCAGCGATGCCAAAATCTTTACGTGGGCTTTAAGCTTTGCTTTGCCCGATGTCGGTGGACTGGGTAATCTGCTCGGATTCGTGATTGGTCAACCGCCTAAAGCGATTGAAAATGATGTTGTTGGGCGCGAAGATCCCGATACCTCCTTACATTTAGAGGCCTTTTACCGCTATCAAATCACTGATAATATTGCGATTACCCCAGGATTTTTTGTAGTTACAAATCCCGAACACAATGCTAACAACGATCTAATTTATGTCGGCACCGTCCGCACCAGTTTTGTGTTTTAAGAAAGTGTTTTAATCCTGTTACCATTCTGAGCATTACCGAAACGCGATCGCTTGTTAGCGTAGCGGTGCATAGCACAGGCAAGCTCTGTAGAGTCTTCGCAGATGTAGGGGCATAGCAAAGAGTCAGGGAAACAATCCCCTGGCTCTTTGACCGAGTCAAACAAAAATTTTTTCTGATTGCAAAATGAACCTTTAGTGTTGCCTAACGCCCAACCGCAAGCGGTTGCCGTCTAAAAACAGCATCCCCCGTCTGCACATCAAACCAGTGGATATTCTGAAGTGGCAATGCCAGTGTTATATCTTCGCCACTCCAGCGCCGATCCGTCGGTAACAAGGTACGAATTGTCGTGGGTTCGCTAGCAGAACCCTCAACCCGCACGCTTACTAAGTTGTTCATCCCCAAGTTTTCTACCAAAAACACCCGGCCCCGAACGGTGTTTCTATCTTCAGGTTGTGCAATGCGAACATTTTCCGGACGAATCCCCAACACAATCTGCGGCGGCACGGTTGGAACTTCCGGCAGCGGGATTCTATGATTCCCTAGCATGGCGGAATTTCCCTGGCAAGGCAGCGTTAACAAATTCATCTGGGGACTGCCCACAAACCCCGCCACAAATAGATTTGCCGGATTATTATAAATACGTTCGGGGGGGTCAAGTTGCTGCACATCGCCCTTGTTGAGAACAGCGACTTTGCTAGAAAGCGTCATCGCTTCTGTCTGGTCGTGGGTGACGTAAACAACTGGAACGTGTTGAGATTCAAATAATTGCTTAATTTCAGCCCTGACGTTTTCCCGCAACAGCGCATCCAAGTTACTGAGGGGTTCATCTAATAAAAAGACATGAGGGCGGCGTACCAAAGCCCGTGCTAGGGCGACCCGCTGCCGTTGTCCGCCAGACATTTGACCCGGTTTGCGGCTCATTAATTCATCTAATCCCAATACTCTTGAAGCTTCTGCCACCCGTTGTTTAATTTCGTCAGAGGGTGTTTTTTGCAGTTTGAGACCAGAACCGATATTCTCGTAAACCGTCATGTGAGGATAAAGGGCATAGCTTTGAAATACCATTGCAATGTCGCGATCGCCCGGTCGCAAGTTTGTGACATCTTTATCCCCGATTGAGACTCGACCGCGCGTGGGTTCCTCTAGACCTGCAATCAACCGCAGAATGGTAGATTTACCGCATCCAGAAGGTCCAAGTAACGTGAGAAACTCACCATCTTCTACGCTCAAACTAACGTCTTTGACCGGGATGACTTTCGGATTATAGGTTTTATTTAAGTTTCGGAGTTCGAGTCTAGCCATGATTTTAAACAGGTTGAAGGTTGAAAGTTGCAGAAAGTTGAAGGTTGAAAGTTTTTTTACCTCGGTTTCTGGCTCAGTCTGAATCAAAGGGATGATTTTTAAAGTTTGAGTGATTCATTCATCACTCAAAACTCAAAATTCATCCCTTTATCCTTTAACAGCACCCGCTGTTAAACCTTGGACAATCTTGCGCTGGAAGAACAACACCAGTAAAACTAGGGGCAAAGTTCCCAAGACCGTTGCCGCAGCAATTGGCCCGTATGGAATTTCAAATAGGGACGCACCGCCTAATTGAGCCGCCCCAACCGGAATCGTCTTCATATCTTCACGAGTAATAAAGGTGAGGGCGAAGATAAACTCGTTCCAAGCAAAAATAAAGGTGAGAATCCCAGTCGTGACCAAAGCCGGAACCGTCATCGGCAGTAAGATTTGCGTCAGCATTTGGAAAGTATTATAGCCATCAACTTTAGCGGCATCTTCCAAATCTTTTGGCAATTGCTCGAAAAAGCTTCGCAGCACTAAAATCGTCAACGGTAAATTGATAGCGGTATAAGGAATTATCAGCGCCAAATAGTTGTTACCCAAGCGAAATGCCTGGACAATTTCTAACAGTCCCAAGAACAACAAAATTCCAGGGAATAAAGTAATGATGAGGACACCGGCGAGGATAACTTTGCCGCCCCGAAGATGCAATCGTGCCAGAGCGTAAGCAGCGGGTGCCCCAATCGCTAAAGCCAGAGCAGTGGAAGTAATCGAGACGAAGGCACTATTTAAGATGTAGCGCCAAAATGGACGACGAACGAATAACTCAATGTAGTGAGCAAGGGTGTATCGAGTGGGAAAATAGACCGTGGGAACGGCGGCAATATCCTCATTGACTTTGAATGAAGTCAGCAGTTGCCATAAAACTGGCGCTAGGCAGAAGATTACTACCAGGGCAACTGCCAGGGGCATTAAGATTTTTTTCCAGGAAAACTTTTTCCCCTTGGTTGGGGTTGGAGCGGTTGGGCGTTCTTGGGGAATGACAGTCATAACTTAAGCGGCTCCTGAAGTTTTGGCACGAGAGCGACTGAGCAAGAAACTAGCGATCGCTACCGCTACAATCAGCAACGTAAAGGTCACTACCACCAGCGCCGCACCATAACCAAAGTCTAAGTAGCGCATCACGGTGGAGTAGATGTACAGCGAGACCACTTCCGTCGAACCTCCAGGCCCGCCACCCGTCATCACCGCAATCAAGTCGAAAATCCCGAAAGATTGGGCAAATCGAAATAGCAGTGCAATTAAGATTTGCGGCATCAGCAACGGTAGCGTAATTCTAGTGAAGTTTTGCCAAGGGGTTGCTCCATCAATCGAATGAGCTTCGTAAAGGTCAGGCGAAATCGACTGCAACCCAGCCAAGAGCAGAATGCTGATAAACGGCGTGGTTTTCCAAACATCGGCAAAGATCACCGCCATCAATGCCAGGGTTGGATCTCCCAGCCAGTTAATCCCACCTTCAATTAGACCCACTCGTCTGAGAATGTCGTTGACAACGCCAAACTGGTCGTTAAAAATCCAACCCCAGGCAAGACCGATCAGAGCAGTCGGTAATGCCCACGGTAAGATAGCTGTCGTTCGCACCAAGCTTCTTCCCCGAAATTTCTGAGTCAGAACCAGAGCGATTCCCAGCCCTAGTAATAGCTCGATAATGACGGCTGAGGTAGTGAAGACTGTTGTTGTCCAGAAACTCTGCCAGAAACGACCATCCCCCGCCATCCGCCCGTAATTATCCAGACCCACGAAGACAGGTTGCAACTCGGTTCCTAGGTTCTTCGTAAACAAACTCAACCAGAATGCCCGGACAATCGGGTAGCCATAGACCAATAACAGGACAAGCAAGGCAGGCAGTAGTAAGATCCAGCCCGTGCGTTGTTCCCGACCTCGGATTGTATTCAGGTTCATCATGAAGTCAAAGGTAAAAATTCAAAAGACTAACTCTTAAAAAAGTCAAAAGTCCAAGGTGAAAAGGCAAAAGAAACCGCAAATATTGTTTTGATTTACTTTTGCCTTTTACAGGGTTGCCTGGTTATGCCGACGGTTTCGCTTGACCCGAGTTGAGGAGTCGGCGCGTTTCATTGGCGGCAGATTGCATTGCTCTTTCCGGACTCGTTCGGTTGGTGAGTGCGGCACTGAGGTAGCGTTGCAAAATATCAGAGGCTTGGGCATATTGTGCAATCGGCGGACGTAAGACGGCTCTTTGCACTACCTCTAAAATCTGCGGGAAGTGGGGGTATTTAGTGACAATCTGTGGGTCTGTAAATAATTCCCGGCGGCTGGGCAGATAGCCCTCTTGCAAAATGAATCGCCGCTGTGTTTCTTTACTGGTAAAGTATTGAATTGCTTTCCAGGCTTCCTCTGGATGTCGAGAGGATTTAGAAATTCCAAAACCCCACCCGCCTAGGCAAGCCGCCCCTTTTTGACCGGGGACGTGAACCATCGGTTTAATCCCGATTTTTCCCTTAATTGGCGAAGTCTCTTCATTCGCTAAGGGCCAGACATAAGGCCAACTTCTTAAAAACGCTGCCTGACCGTTTTGGAAGAAGCGTCGGGTATCTTCTTCGTGATAGGTTGTCACCCCAGGCGGAGCAACACCCTCCTGAACGGTGCCGCGCAAAAACTCGATGGCTCTTAAGGCTTCCGGTCGATCTAACCCAACTTCTAACGTGTCGGGATTCACCCAGAAGCCACCAGCGCCTTCGAGAACCTCCATAAACATTGCCACCGCTCCTTCGTATTGGCGACCTTGCCAGAGGTAGCCCCATGTTACCTTTCCTGCCTTCTGCAAGGTTTTGGAAGCTGCCATCAAATCTTGAAAGGTTTCTGGCGGCTGCAATCCGGCTTCTGCTAGCAAGTCTTTTCGGTAGTAGAGCATCCCCGCATCAGAACGAATTGGCAGTCGGTACAGCTTGCCTTCGTAACGGCCCCCTTCTACATCATTGGGTGAGAATGCTGCCAATTCGTCTTGGGAAATTCGGTTGCTAATGTCTAGCAGCCAACCCGCCGCCGCAAATTTTGGCGTCCAGATGATATCCATGACCACCAGGTCATAAGGAGATTCTCCCAAGATGAAAGCAGAGGTATAGAGGTCTTCAACCAAGTTTGTAGCGTTAGGACCTTCAACGATGTTGATGCGAATGCCTGGATTCTCTGCCTCGAAGTCTTTGATCATCCGCTGCAAGGGTGGGGCATCTGGGGCAGGCAGCAACAGGTTGAGCGTGACTGGCTGCTGAGCCATCACGAACCAGCTAAACAATACGATGCCCAAGAAAAGAAGAATAGATATCCCAAAGCGACGCAAAGAGCGGAGGTTTGGTAGGAATTTTCGCAGTTTGTTTACCGATTGGCGATATAACATTGTCGCTTTATCAAGCAAAGGTTTAATAGTTGATTAGGAAACAAATAAAGACAATTAAATTTTCTCAACCGGCTTATTTGATGGCTAGCTTACTCACTTTGCTTAAAATTGCTTAATACTCTGATAAGAAGCCCGAAAAAAATAGCTCGTGCTACAGATAAAGTTTCAGCTTGTCATCAATGCAGATGATTCCTTTGAAAAAGGCAAAGTTTGCAGAAACGTATCCTAGGCTGAACTGAGATCGTCTCTGGTTCTGCTAGGAGTACAAACTGTTTATTTCCGATAGATAAAAATGCTTTGATATCAGTAAATTAATTTCTTATTAATGAGAGATCAACCTTCCAAAGAGATAGCAAGCTATAAACAAAAAACTTTCCTGGGGGGTTTGAGTTGCAAACCTAAAAGTGGTAAAATCCTCGTTAATATAAGATTAAGTTTTATTAAATTTAAAAAAAGTTTGATTAACCTTGGAAGGGTTAAGACTCGCGATCGCTATGAAAAACTCTAAGGGTTAAGACTAGCGATCGCTGCGAAAAACTACCCAATTGTACAAACCACAATTTCTATTGATATTCATCTATTAGAATTAGCAGTTATCGATTTGAAGTGCTTGCCGCCAGCTTTGCAACCACATTCGCCAATTCATCTGGCTCAACTGGCTTCGCCAAATGCATCTGAAAGCCTGCCGAGAGAGCCTGCGTGCGGTCTTCTTCCCTCGCATAGGCAGTCAGCGCGATCGCCGGAGTCTCTCCTCCTTGGCTGGCATCCAGTTTCCGCACTTTCCCAAGCAAAGAATAGCCATCCTCGTCGGGCATCCCAATGTCACTCACCAGAACATCCGGTCTGACTTGAGGGATTCGCTCAAATGCTTCTTGTGCCGATGCCGCTGCGATCGCTTCAGCGCCATATTGTTCTAGCATGAAGGTCAGAAATTCCCGCGTGTCAGTATCATCGTCCACAACCAGTACTCGCACGCCATCGAGTAAAGCGCTGCCGACGGAGGATTCAGAACCCAATAAAACATCTTCTTCCATTGTTAGTTTTTTCGCCTCACTCTTGATAAGTGGCAATATTACTGTGAAAGTTGCTCCCTGTCCTTCGCCCGGACTTTCTGCGTAGACAGTCCCACCGTGCAGTTCTACTAAATGATGCACGATTGCCAAACCGAGTCCCAGTCCACCGTGCTTCCGAGTCGTTGAGCCATCCGCTTGTCGGAAGTAATCAAAGACATGGGGCAAAAAGTCAGCACGGATACCCTTTCCGGTGTCAAGGACTTGAATTTGGGCATAGTTGCGATTAGTCCTGAGTCCTTCATTCTTCATGAGTTCGCGTTCGTTGGCGAATGACTTTTGACCGCTGACCATTGACAGTCTTATCTCAACACGACCGCCTTCCGGCGTAAACTTAATCGCGTTTGAGAGCAAATTCCAAACAACTTGTTGTATGCGGCTGGAATCCCCCGAAACCAGCCCTACAGATGGATCGAGGAAAGACTGAAGCTGAATCGATTTCGCGTCAGCCGCCAGACGCACCGTGTCGATAGCTGCCTCAAGGGTAGAGACTAGGTTGATTGGGGAGATATTTAGACCGACTTTTCCGCGGATGATCCGCGAGACATCCAGTAAATCCTCAATTAGCTGTGTCTGCAACTTAGCATTGCGCTCGATGGTTTCAATCGCACGAGCAGTGGTAGCTTGGTCAAACTTTCGGGTGCGGAGTAGTTGCGTCCAACCGAGGATTGGGTTGAGCGGCGATCGCAACTCGTGAGAAAGTATCGCCAAGAACTCATCCTTCATGCGATTCGCTTGCTGAGATTCTTGGTAAAGCTGTGCATTATCAATCGCCGCCGATGCCATCTGAGCCATTTGTACCAGGATGGCTTCGTCCTCTTCGGTAAATTCCCCCTCGTATTTGTCGGAAAGCTGAATTAAACCGATATTTTGTCCATTGCGACCGATCAGGGGAACAGCCAGCCAACCCCGCATGGGTGGGTGGTTGTCCGCCGCCTTCCCAAAACCTCGCCAAGCTGGATGTGCTTCTAGTTCGGCTTGCGTCATCCGCATCGGGCGCTTCATGCTACAGACCAGTGCATAGATGCCAGAACCATCAGTTGTTTCACTGTAATCTCGCCACTGCGCGTACTTATCTGACAGAGAGACTGAGTTAATCGCCTGTGCCCAGTTCTCGTCTAGCGTCAAGCTTGTGACTGACTGATGTGCCCCAATAATGTCGCGGGACTGCTCCGTAATCAACCGTAGCAACTCTTCGAGAGATAGGGTTGAGTTGATGGAAACGGATGCCTCTGCGAGGCGTTGCAAACGGCTGGTATATTGCCGTTGACGGGTTAACATTTGGGCGCGTTCTAATGCGATCGCTATCTGATCGCAAACAACCTTCATCAATTCAATTTCATCCGGCTCGAAACGGATGCGGTTGCGGGTGCCAAAAGAAAGGGTTCCCATGAGCTGACCGTGGGCGAGTAACGGGTGACAAGTATAAGCTGTCATTCCCAGCGATCGCGCCATTTCTATTTTCGGGTCTGTGGATTGCTGAACGTTCTCTGCGACGAAGTGGTGACGCTCTAAAGCGACACGTCCACACACAGTTTCACCCAAATCCAACCACTCTCTTTCTTGGGAAACTTGCTCGGAAACTCCACCACAACAGTTTAAACGCAGAAGTTGTTTTTCCCGATCGACCAAGTAGTTGAAATAAACTTCAAGCCCCAGATGAGAAGAAAGTTCTTGAAATAGGTTTTCGATCAGTTCTTGCGGTCGATCGTTCAACAGTAACTTGCTTGCCGTTTCAGAGAGAAGCTTGAGCCGCTCGTGGCTTTTGTGTAGGTCTTGTTCGGCAGCTTTGCGATCGCTGCGTTCCTGGCTTTCTCGCAAAGCTCGCATGACTGATGGCACCAGTCGCTCTAGCCGTTGCTTCACCACGTAGTCTGTCGCACCGTTTTTCAGAGTGTCAATCGCCAATTCCTCGCCAATCGTCGCCGAGACAAAAATAAATGGCACATCGCAGCAAAGGGAGCGAGCGATTTTCAGCGCTGAGATGCCATCAAACGACGGCAGTGAGTAATCTGAGAGAATCAAGTCAAAAGAGTCTGTTTCTAGTGCTGTAACAAAGTCAGTGCGCGTCTCTACTTGCACCAACTCGCAGTCAATCCCACCATTGCTTAAATTCGCATAGATGAGTTCTGTATCTAGCAGACTGTCTTCGAGTAGGAGGATACGCAGTACTTTCACAGGACTCAAACCTTTTTTTGATTATTCAGCGCAACCGTGGAAATCAACATTACTGCTTAAAGCTGAAAACGAAAGTTTTGATTTTGAGTGATTAGATTTTTTTTTGATTCCAAATTTAAAACTCATAACTTAAAAATTTTTCGTTTATAATCCCTTGTTTTCATGAATAAACTCCATCATGAATGCTTAATTTCTTCTACCTGCTTAGACAGTACAGGCAATGGGTAAAGAACCAGGTGGTGGCTGATTGACGACTGCCCAAAAAAGCCCGATTTCCTTGATTGCGTTCACAAATTCATGAAAATCAACCGGCTTCACAACATAAGCATTCACCCCTAAATCGTAACTCCTAATCAGATCTTGCTCTTCCCGTGAAGAAGTCAGCATGACGATTGGGATTACTTTCATCGTAGGGTCAGACTTCAACTGTGCTAGCACTTCCAGCCCATCCACTTTGGGTAATTTTAGATCTAGCAGTACCACGACCGGATTCCCTTCAATCCGCAGCTTAAAAATCCCCCGTCGATAGAGATAATCTAGCGCTTCCTCCCCGTCGCGCACGACCACCACTTCATTCGCTAGATGGTTTTCCTCTAGCGCTGCGAGTGTTAACTCAACATCGTTGGGACTATCTTCAACTAGCAAAATTCGTTTCAATTCTTTCATTCATCCCCCTGTATCAATTAAAAATTAAAAAATTTATTGTTCTTAATTTTTAATTTTGCCTTTTTAATTTTCATGTTTTTCCTGCCAATTTTGGCAATGAGAAGTAGAAAGTTGCTCCACCCTCTACCGCACTCTCTGCCCAGGTTCGACCGCCATGACGATGGATAATTCGCTGGACGTTCGCCAATCCAATGCCAGTCCCCTCGAACTCTTGTTGGCTGTGCAGGCGCTGAAATACGCCAAAAAGTTTGTGTACGTACTGCATATCGAATCCTACGCCATTATCACGAATAAAAAAGACAACCTCAGACTCATTGTCAGTGCTGCCAATTTCTATTTCGGCATGGGTGCGTGTCTGCGTGTACTTAATAGCATTCGCCATCAGATTCTGGAGTACCAGCCGTAACATGGAAGGGTCGCCTTGGACTTCAGGTAAGTTTTCAAGTTGCCAAGTTACCGCCCGGTTATTGATTTCCGGCTCTAGATCGCGTTGGACTTCTCGAACCAGCCGATCCATATTAATCGATGCATAGCGCATCTCAGTGCGCCCCATGCGGGAAAAGGCGAGCAGTTCATCGACGAGAACTCCGGCTTGTTTAGTGGTCTGGGCAATCGTTTTGAGATAACGCAGACTGGTTTCATCGAGGGTTGTTGACCCTAGCCGTTTTAGGAGCAAGTCCACGAAACCGCTAATATGGCGAAGTGGTGCCCGCAAGTCATGGGAAACCGAGTAGGAGAAAGATTCAAGTTCTTTATTAGCAGCTTCTAGTTGAGCAGTCCGTTCTTGGACCCGTTTTTCTAACTTTTCATTGAGTTGTCGAATCGATGCTTCAGCTTCTTTGCGATCGCTAATGTCGATACACGAGCCGATATAACCCAGAAAACTGCCATCCGGTGTAAATCGGGGAATCCCAATCTCTAGAAGCCATCGGTACTCGCCATCAAAGCGTCTGAGACGATATTCCATTTTGAAATCTTGACGAGCATCAAAGGCATTTACATAAGTATCTAAAAACTGGAGATCGTCGGGATGGACTCCTTCTATCCAACCGTTGCCCATCTCTTGTTCCAAAGTCCTGCCAGTAAAGTTTAGCCAAGGTTTATTGAAGTAGTAATAGAGCTTGTCTAAACCAGACATCCAAATCAAGACGGGAGCCGTATCTGCCATTAGGCGAAAGCGTTCCTCACTTTCGATTAATGCGGCTTCAGCGTGCTTGCGATCGCTAATATTGCGGAAGTATAGCGATAGTCCTCCGGTTTCCGTAGGGTAAGCGCGGACGACAAACCAAGCGTCGAATGGTGGGTAATAGTCTTCCAGTTCCAGAGGCACTTGCTCGGCAATTACCCGCCGGTACATCTGATCGAAGCGGGTGTTGACAACTTCTGGCAACTCTTCCCAGAAGTTCTTGCCCAGAAGTTCTTCCGGGGAACGACCCAAAGTTCTGGCTCCCTCGCGGTTGACGTAGGTGAAACGCCACTCGCGGTCGAAGGCGAGAAAGCCGTCGGTGATGCTTTCGAGAATATTGGAGACTTGCTCTCTAGCGGCTTCTGCTTCCGCACGGGCGATTTGCTCTAAGGATAAAAGCACAGCGCGTTCTGCCTCTACTTGTTTGCGATCGCTAATATCCAGTACGAAAGCCACACCGTCTTGCTGAGAGTCGTTGAGCAAGGCAATCCCCAGAACAATCGGCACTCGCTTGCCGTCCCGTTGGACGTACTCTTTCTCGTAAATATTGGAAACTCCCGTTGCTAGAACCTCTGCGATCGCTCGCTCATCCAAGTGCTTGTATTCTGGGGGCGTCAGGTATCTCCAACTGATTTTTCCTACTTCGGTAAATTCTTCGCGGGTATAGCCAACCAGGCGAAGATAGGCGTCATTGGCTTCGGTGATGAAACCATCCACGTTCCAGAAGGCAATTCCGCTCAGGTTGGAGTCGAACAGCCGTCGGAAGCGCTCTTCTGAGCGACGCAACGCTTCCTCAGCCGCTTTGCGATCGCTAATATCGCTGACTAAGCCGACAAATCCTTCAACTTGCCCAAGATTGTCAAACTGGGGAATGTAAGTGGCACTGATGTAGCGGGTACCACCATCTTTATACGGGAGTTTGGTTTCGTAAGTAACTTGTTTTCCTGACAAGACTGTCTCAATATACGGACGAGTCGCTTCATAAGCGGCTTCGCCTAGAACCTCCCGAGTGTGCTTTCCATTCACTTGCGTGCCAGAATCCCCGAACCATTCTTCATAGGCTTTGTTGTGAAAGCGATAGTGCTGTTCCGAATCGATATAGGCAATCAGGGCTGGCAAGGCATTTGTAATCAGGCGGAGTTCATTTTCTTTTTTTTCCAGCGTCTCCTGCGCTTGCTTGCGTTCGGTGATGTCCCGGTAATAAATGCCCAGCCCATCTTCGGAAGGATAAGCATGGATCTCCAACCAGATGCTTAATGGCTCGTAGAACACCTCGAAATGGACAGCCACCTGCTCGGCAATTGCCCGTCGATATTCTCTCTCAACTTTCGTCCCTACTGACCAAGGCCATTGCTCCCAGTGAGTTTTCCCAACGATTTCCTCCGGCTTTTGCCCGTTGAGCCTCGCCGTTTCTTGGTTTACATAAGCGATCCGCCACTGACGATCCAAGGCGACAAACGCATCAGTGATGCTCTCTAGGATGTTCGTAACGCGACGGGTGGACTCCTGTAGGACAAACTCTGCTTGCTTGCGATCGCTGACATCGGTAATCATGGCAAGGGTGCCGAGGAATTCTCCTATGTCGCTGAAAATTGGACTGGTGCATACAATTGCCCAGAGATTCGAGCCGTCTTTACGGCGAAATTGCCAGTCATATTGAGCGGTGATGCCTGGGTTGGGTTGTGGTATTTTTTGCAGTGCCTCTCCGCGCGATGCTTCATCCACAAAGTCGAAAATTGAGAGATCGCGCATTTCCTCCACGCTATATCCCAGCATTTGCGCCATCCGCTGGTTGACGTAGTCTGTCTGTCCTTGGGTATCGATTGTCCAAATGCCTTCGTTGGCAGTATCGATGAGGCGACGATAGCGCTTCTCACTTGCCTGTAGCTTCAGCAGACTCGTCTCTAGCCGCTGTTTTGCAGTGTGTAGTTCTGAGTTCAGCGAGCTGATCAGGAACGTCACAAGAATAAATACACCCAGTCGCACTACAAGGCTCGTGCTGGCAACGTTTAAAGAATAGAGCGGCCCTAAGAAGAGGAAATTGGTAACTAAAGCCGATAAAATTGCAGCTAGCAGCCCCGGAACCATGCCACCATACCAGGCACTAATCGACACTGCTGCATAAAAGAAGGGGAAAATGAGCGGTCCCATCAGTGGCTGTAACAGGAGTGTCAGTAGCAGAGCTACCACCACACTCAATACAACCACGCCATAGCTCAAGAGTTGGGAGCGTGTTACTTTCAGCATGAACCTTTCAAGATCGAAATCCAAAGCGCACCTATCACCAAGGCTTTTTTAACCCTAAGGTAGATGACAATTTTTTGGCATTCACCTTATGGATTATTTATTGAGTTGTTATGATTCGTAATGATTAGCAGCGATCGCACTCAAAATCGCAACTCGCCACTTTTTCCCGGTATCTTTGGGTTTTAGTGTCTAAATTCACGCGAATCTCGTTCATTCAATGCGATCGCTCTGGAAATTTATTCATAAAATTTAAATTAAACTCAGTTGATAAAAACGACATGAAAACAAAAAAATACTTGGCGCATAGAGTTCGCATCTGAATAAACTTATGCAAACCCTCCGTGAAAGTTAGTCTGCTTTCATCGAACTAATCGGGGATCTGCCCAAGTAATCCGCACCATTAGCCATTCTCTTTTCCGCAATGACCACTGACGACATCGCTGAAGAATATGTCAATTTGATGGCAAAATTAATTGATTTGCCACTGGCTCCAGAACACCATCCAGGTGTGGTGGAGAATCTGAGTAAAATTGCCGCGATCGCGCAACTCGTCAACGAGTTTCCTCTGCCCGATGAAATCGAAGCCGCACCCGTGTTTCAACCATGAGCCAAGCCTATCCTGACGCTACTCAAATTGCCTATGCCGTGCGGAATTCTGAAGTTTCAGCAAAAGCCGTCGTTGCTGCTACCTTGGCGAGAATTGCCGACCAGAATCAGACGCTGAACTGTTTTACAGCTGTTACGGCTGAGACGGCAATTGCAGACGCCGAAACCATCGATCGCGCGATCGCCCGAGGCGACGATCCGGGTGTTTTGGCAGGGGTGCCTTTCGCGGTTAAAAATCTCTTCGATATCGCGGGTTTAACCACCCTCGCGGGCGCAAAAATTAACGCCGAAAATCCTCCCGCCACCCAAGACGCCACCGCTGTCGCCAAACTCAAACAAGCCGGTGCCGTTCTAGTCGGGGCGCTGAATATGGATGAGTACGCTTACGGCTTTGTCACCGAAAACAGCCACTACGGTACATCAGCAAACCCCCACGACCTGACTCGCGTTACCGGAGGTTCTTCTGGAGGTTCTGCGGCGGCTGTGGCATCTGGGTTAGTGCCGCTGACGCTGGGTTCGGATACGAACGGCTCGATCCGCGTTCCTGCGGCATTTTGCGGAGTTTTCGGCTTCAAGCCGACCTATGGGCGGTTGTCAAGAGCAGGCGCGGGATTGTTTTCGAGTAGCTTCGATCATATTGGGCCGTTTGCACGTTCTGTACGCGATTTGGCTGCCGTTTTTGATGTCTTGCAAGGGGCAGATGCCAGAGATCCGGTTTGTACAACTCGCCCCCCAGAACTGTGCTTACCGCACCTCAAACGGAGCATTGAGGGGTTGCGAATTGCCGTAGCGGATGTTTATTTTGCCCAAGGTGCAGAACCAGAAGCGTTGGAAGCAGTTGCCAATGTTGCGCGGGCGTTAGGCGTGCAAGAAACGGTCACGATTCCGGAACCCCATCGGGCAAGGGCGGCGGCGTATGTGATTACGGCGAGTGAAGGGTCGAATCTGCATTTAGCTTCCTTGCGATCGCGTCCTCAAGATTTCGATCCGGCAACCCGCGATCGCTTTCTAGCCGGTGCCCTGATTCCGGCAAGCTGGTACATTCAGGCGCAAAGATTTCGGCAATGGTACCGCGATCGCGTTCGGGAAATCTTCAGCGAGGTTGATATCATTCTCGCCCCAACCACTCCCTGCATTGCCCCTCCGATTGGACAAGAAAAAATGGCGATCGCTGGCGAGGAGGTGCTAGTCCGTCCCCACCTAGGACTCTTCACGCAACCGCTATCTTTTATTGGTTTGCCGGTTCTCTCTGTCCCCATACATCGCCCCGATGCCATGCCTTTAGGAGTGCAAATCATCGCCGCGCCTTACAACGAGACGCTGATTCTCCGGGTGGCGGCGGTACTGGAGGCACAGGGTATTATTTCAGCGCCGATTGCTAATAGCGATCGCGCTTAACCCGATACATCTCGTTATCGAGATTCAGTTTTTAGAAATCCCATCCCTGATAACGTCGGGGTACGGGGGTTTCTGATCTATCGTTGCCCAAAAGTTAAATGGTATCCCAAGAAAAAACCTCGGTTGTGTATGCCGAGGTTAATGTCTAGAGAAGAGATATCCGGTTTAGGAAAGTGTTTTAGCCGTGTTGAGCTTTTTCAAACCCCCGATCTTGCTATGGGTGTCAATCGCTCTAACAACCACTCTGTAACACTTCCACAATTCTTGAATTTTTGAAGTTTCTGCAACAGTAAAGCCATTACACCTTCGTAGGGAGCGGTTTATGTGCGATCGCTTGGATTGGCTGCTACTGCTTTCTTCGGTTTCTTGCCTGCTTTTAGCTCTTGTTTTTCGTCGAAATGCATCTCTAGTGGTTCGCCGACATACACATCAGCCTCCATAAAGAAGCTGTCGGCAGTCATACACTCATCGAGGGTTAGGGTATTCCCTTCTTTATTGGTGTATCGCATGAATGTGTAACCTCGTGTGAACCTATGTAAACTAATATAACATCTTTTTTAATTATCTTGACAGAATTTCAATTTCATAATAAAAATCATGCTTTGGGAGGAGCATCCTGATGCATGCGAATTTAGTCCCACCGCCTCAAGCTTGGGGATATGTGCGTATTCAGTCCGCCTAGTCGCCCTGACATTTTTGCTGTCATGGGGCACACTTCATGGAATTGATTAATTGTGCAAGACACACTAGGTCATTTTCCGGTAAAGATTCAGACACCGGCAGGTAAAGCACATGCTGGATCAGCCGTTGTGCATTCCCAGCTCCTTCAGTCGCTGGTTTGTCACCTGACGAAGCGTTATCTATATCTATATCTATAAAGGTCAAACTGGTATTTCCTTGAGTGGCGTCAAAACCTTGCTCTCTAAGCTTTTCCATCACCGATGGGGGATTTGAAACCAGTATGGGAACAACCCAAAACGAGTTGTACTCAGCTTTGCTTCCGGGGCAAGGAATTTCGGGTTTGAGAAGAGACAGAAATTTGCGGGCATTTTTTGACCGTCTTTCAAACCATTGGGTATCGCAGGTTCTTAATCTCCGTTTTAAAAGAACCAGCATCCGAGTCGGAGGACGATACCTAATTTTTGCCAGAATATCTCCTTGAGAAAACCCCCGTGTCATTGAGTTGATCGCGGAGTCGAGATTCTTTCCCAAGGATTTAAAAAAAACCAGTAGAGGGTAATATATCCAAGGAATGGAAAAAAGCTTTAAGCAAAAATACTTAAGGATACGTTTAAAAAACCAAGGCTCGCTCTTGGAGGGATATTGTTGCTCGATCTCTCTCATTTGTTGAGCAAGCGATCGCTCCTGAATGATAGCGATCGCTCCCCCAAGTGCCGTGCAGGACTTGATCGGGCCAAAACTAAATAAACTTACATCTGCGTCCTGATAACCGTGATATTTGTCACCGGCAAAAGCTTGGGCACAATCCTCTACTAAGAAAATCTGGTGTTTCTTGCACAGTTCGCCATAAGGCTCCAGATTGATAATTGAGCCGAATAAATGTGCCACAATCAAAACTTTACTTTTTTCCGAAATCAGAGATTCCAATAATTTCAGATCGGGTGCAAGCGTATCTAAGGAAATATCAACGGGTATCGGCACTAACCCATACCGTTTCACCACATCAACCATATCCCGAATATTGACACCACTCATCAACACTTCCGACCCAGCAGGAAGGTTTAATGACTGTAGCAGCAGATCGAGAGCTGTTCTAACTGAAAGTGTAACTAGAACCTTGCTACATTCATCAATTTGCTCGTCCCATCCACTCTTACACCCAGGCTTAGAAAGAATTTTGACGCGATCGTATTGTGTTTCTAAAAGTTCTCGCCCCAGCCAATCAAGTTGAATTTCTCGGATGATTTGCTCTCTGTTTGGGAAGTAAAGAAAGGAAAAAAGACTTGCTATAAGGTCGGCAAAGCTAATATGCAGATGCAATCTAGGATAAACTTTCAACCTTGTTACAGGCGACTTTAAGCTCGACGCTAACGATAAGTTGGTTGTCACATCTTTCACCAGTCGCATTACCCGCCCGGAGCTTAATTCCTGGCTAACAGAATCAAGTCTTCTAAGAGAAGACTGCCTAAGAATTTTAGTTTATTTCAATGGACTTGAGCGATGAGCCTTGAACTTGAGTTTAAGGCGGACTTGGGGCTACACAAAGAGCGCACTCCAAGCACTTCAATTACTTTCCCAAACAATCCTGCTACTTGGTCGCGACACCGGCGATTTGAGGGCTAACAATGGGGAAATCGATCTCAAACTTCTCGTAATTGAGGCGGTCAAAACCAGCGTTTTCCAATGCTACCCAAGTTTCTCGGTCTGGGTTGCAACCATCGGCAAGAAATTTCCACCCTGGACGCACTCCCTCCTGTACCCGTCGCAAGAAAGTACCTTGGGGTGCGGCGACGTGTTCGAGAAACAAGAAGCGCCCGCCGGGTTTGAGAACTCGCAAGATTTCATGGAAAGTTGCCGTTAAATCCGGCACCGAACACAAGACAAGGGTACTAACGACTGCATCGATACTGTTATCTTCAGCTTCCAGTCGTTGGGCGCTAATACTGCGGATATCGGGATTGTTTAAGCCATTTCGTTCGGCTTCTTTTCGCAGATAAGGATGCATATACGGGTTCGGCTCGATTCCAATCCAGCGAATGTCTTTTGGATAATAAGGGAAGTTAGCACCCGTTCCTGGGCCAATTTCCAACACATCGCCGTGCAAGTCAGAAAATAGATCGCGCTTGCGATCGCTTACCAGTTTTTCATATCCAGCGTTGCCTTTGGATAGCAACCACGCAAATAAGCGCTTATTCCAGCAACAGGGACAGCTTTGCATTTGTAACTCCATAGAAATTTCTTATTATCTACTAGCTGCTGACCGAGTGCTGAGTGGCTGTGCTGGGCGGCTATAAAAATACCCTAGGGGCATGGCAATACCATATCCCTAGGGAACACGAACTTTATACGTTATTTAAGCCCGATTCCTTATTCAATCGTCAACTTAAATGTGTATCTGGAATTGGTCAGCTTATAAGGCTGTGCAACCACAACCCGATAATCGCCTGTTGATGTTGCCTCGAAATAAATATTTTGTGGGTGTTCCATCACTTCTCCGTTAGGCCAAACGAAGGTGAAGCCAGACAGTCCTTCGTCGTTGTTATCGGCACCTACGCGATCGCCTTCCCAGGTTATTTCTGTAATAATTGTTTGACCTTTCCGTGCCCTGAAAGTATAGATGTCTTTTTTGCCTAGGGGCACCGCTCCCTTAATCGTAGTAGAGCTTCTCCCCCGTGCAAACTGTACGCGCCGGTTGACGCCGGTTTGGGGTTGGGCGGCTATTTGGAGGGTAGTATTGCCTACGTTAGTCTTAGAAACATGAATACCGGAAGCGTTGTTAGTGAGTGCTGTCGCCCATGCTTGGGAGTTCAACAATAGAAATGCCCCTGCACCGAGTAGCGCCAGCGTTGAAACATATTTGTAATTAAATATACGAAGACCGAATGCCATGTGTTAACCTTCCTTTGAACTGAAGACGAGTTGTCGGCATCTGCACTTAGCACCCTTCAACTGCCTGCTTTTTGGTTCTTCAAATCGACGAAAAGCATTTCCAGAAATCAGGCAAAACCAAGGCTCGTTAGGGTTACAGAGCTTTACAGAGCGTATGTGCGCGGGGAAGGAAAATAGTCATTAGACGCAGGAATGACCAATGGCAATGATGAAAACTTACGACTGGATTGTTGTCGGCGGCGGCATTACAGGCGCGGCGCTGGCTTACGAACTGGCAATCAAAGGCTTTTCGGTTCTTTTGTTAGAGCAACACGCCTCACTGCAAGGTGCCACTCGCTATAGTTATGGTGGAATTGCCTACTGGTCAGGGACGACTGAGTTGACGCGACAGTTATGTGCTGAGGGGATTGAGCGTCACCGCATTTTATCTGAGGAATTAGACACCGATACTCAGTTCCGCGAATTAGATTTAATTTTGACCATTGGTACTGATGACGATCCGGAGAAAGTTGCTGCCAACTACGCTGAGTTTGCAATTCCGCCTCGGTTACTCAGCGTTGCAGAAGCTTGCGAGATGGAACCGCTACTCAATCCAGATGCGATCGCTGCTGCTTTAACGGTTCGTCACGGTCACATTGAACCCGAAAAAATAACTCAAGGTTACACTCAAGCTTTTCGCCGCGCTGGGGGTGAGGTGCAAATCGATCGGGTAGTGGAACTACTCGGCACAGGCTCAAAGATTCAGGGAGTCAAAACCCCAACGGCAACCTACCACGCTGCCAAAACGGTTATTTGTGCCGGTGCCATGAGTCGGCAGTTACTCAAAGCTGCGGGGATTCCCATCCGTTTGTATTTCACCCATACCGAACTCATCGAAACGCCACCCGTTGATGTACAGTTGCAGACAACGGTGATGCCAGCAGAAATCAAACGCTTTCAACTAGAAGCGGAAGCAACTATCCCTGAACGCGATCGCTTCTGGGATGAACCCGATTATGAGCCTGTTCCACCGATTCTAGATGCGGGTGCGATTCAGTTCAAAGATGGCAGTTTACGCATCGGTCAAATTAGCCGCGCGATCGCGAACCCCGACGCTAAAATTGATGCGACCCAAAGTGAAGCGAACCTTCGTGCTGCGGTTGGTAAAATCTTACCAGCACTAGAGAATCTACCCGGAAAGTGGCATCACTGCTTGGTTGCGTTTAGTAGCGATCGCCTTCCCTTAGTCGGCGCACTCAATAACGTGGACGGTGCTTATCTCTTCTCCGGATTTTCAAATCCCTTGGTATTCGTGCCATCCTTAGCCAAGCATTTTGCTAGTTGGGCAGCAGGTCAAGAAGACGAGGTTCTCACCCAATTATCGCCGCTACAGTTGTAGCGATACAATCCCTATTAGTCTGCGTAGGCAGGCTTTGTTTGTATAGCCGCGACTTCAATCGTCAGGCGTTTTTACTATGACAACCACGAGTTTATTGATTTTTGCGATCGCTGGACTCTTTGCCGGAATTCTTGCGGGATTTTTAGGCATTGGCGGTGGTACGGTTCTTGTCCCCTTATTAGTCGCTTTGAAATACACACCCGTGCAAGCGGTTGGCACCAGTAGCCTAGCAATTTTAATTACGGCAATTTCTGGCAGTGTCCAAAACTGGCGGATGGGGTTATTCAGCTTCAAAAGAGTGATTGCCATTGGATTTCCTGCTGTAGTCACTGCACAAATTGGTGCTTATTTAGCTACCCAATTCCGTCCTTATTTACTGCTAGCAGCTTTTGGATTATTGCTACTTTTAAATATTTACTTAGTTGAACTACGCAAGCAGCTAACAATCAAGAAGAAGCAGGAAGAAGAACAGGAACTAAAAACTCCAGGTAGCCACGATACCATCCCTAAAAATTCAAACATCTTCTTCAATCCAAATTTTGCCAGAATTGCCACTGGCAGCGCTGCTGGGATACTCGCAGGTTTATTTGGGGTTGGTGGCGGTGTAATTATGGTGCCGCTGCAAATTTTACTTTTAGGAGAAACCATCAAAGTCGCCATTCAAACCAGTTTAGGTGTCATCGTTATTACAGCTATATCAGCGACTATCGGACACGCTTTCAGAGGCAATGTTTTGTTAGTTGAAGGACTTCTTTTAGGATGTGGTGGTTTCTTGGGGGCGCAAATAAGCACGCGCTTTCTACCCAAATTGCCCGATGAAGTCGTCAGTTTAGCCTTTCGCACCTTGCTAGGGATTTTATCTATTTATGTCTTTTGGCAAGCATGGCAAAACTATAACAATTTTAAAATTTAAGCTTATATAAAAACTGTTTTTAGATAAGTTGAAACTTTAAATTACAATAATTACCTTTCTCTATTTATTGAATTTATTTGTATTGATAACGAGCCTGGTTTAGTTATCAGATACGAGCGGTTCAGACCCCCGACTTCTGGGAGAAGTCGGGGATCTCGCCTTCACTAATAACTCGTAACTAATAACTAAGCAGACAAACCGTTTCTTTCTCTTAAACCTTTAGCAAGCGACAAGCGCATCTGAACGATTCAGAACTCTTAAATCCTCCTCATCCAACTCGACGGGGACGCCGCTGCGAATCAGTTCCACAAAGTCCTCGTTGGGAACCATAAAGCACAGCGTATACAAGCGATCGCAACCTGTATTTTCAATTTTATGAATCCCCGTCGGCGGTACTAATAAGCTGTCTCCAGGGCAAATCGGGACGGTTTTGCCGTCGCAAGTCGCTAGCCCTTGCCCCTTGAGGACAAAAAACATCTCCACAGCCATTTGGTGACGATTGGGAGGAGTTTTCCCACCAATATCAAAAATTTCTACACAAAAAGTTAATGAAACGTTAGCGCTTGCCGGATCGAAGACAATCGCTAACCGATTGCTATCCTCAGGACTGATGCGAAAGGCTTGATAGTCTCTGGGAGACTTGACGATCGGAATCATGCAACGGGACGAGTCCATCGGGCATTTCTCCTCTAAAAGAGAGCGATTTGGCTAATGGCTAATTGTTCGTTACCATTGGCGATTAGCATTAGCGGTTAGCCAACTTAATTGCTTCTACGATAGCTTGAGAATCTGCCACGAAACCAAAACACTGTTTTACGTTATAAAGGGTGGCTTGCCAGCAATACTCTGGGGATGTGGTAGCAGTACCATCTTTCACCAAAATGCAGTCATAGCCGAGAAAGTTAGCATCTTGCAGCGTTGCCATCACGCACTGATCTGCATTGACTCCGGCAAAGAACAAAGTCGTTTTTCCCAGGTTCCGCAAGATGCTGTCGAGAGGTGTATCCCAAAAACCGCTCATCCGGTACTTATCGACGCGGATATCTTCCGGGTTTGGTTCCAATTCATCCACCACCGCCGCCGCCCAACTGCCCACCATCAGCACTGGCGAACCATTCGCGGGCAACGGATCTCCTAAACCCACGCCATCGCCAGTGGGATTATAAACATGGCGTACACTGGCGCTGATATTCAGTAAGTCGGGACGGTTCCCCCAGTTAACCCAAATCACCGGAACGTTTGCCGTTCGCAATTCTGGCAACAGCGTTTTAAGCGGATTGATGGGAGTTCGGGCGGGTGTCACGTCTACGCCAATGTGGGCTAGCCAGCCATCGGGATGACAGAAATCATTCTGCATATCAATCACCAAAATTGCGGCTTTTGCCAAATCTAGGCGTAGCGTCTTGGTTTCTGTGGCTAGGGTGACAACTTGCGGTTTTAAAGGCGGGCGCGTGATATCAGCAATTTCCGCATCAACTGCCCAAGCATTCGGCGGCACACCCAAGGTACGGAGGGGTCGATTCATAGGGAGAGTGCAAGGGGGCAATCTTGAGGAATACTACTTTTTCTGCCCAGGACTCTTAAATTTTTCTATTTCTTAACTTCAAGGGAAAATGCGCGAGTTATAAACTTACAGAAGGTTTGGGCATACCCGATTGACCTGTTCCTGCTTACTTGCACAACCTCCTCACTTCCCCACCAGCAAGAGTAAGATCGGAAATAATTTTTAATCCCAAAAGGCAAAATTCCCCTTCTCCGTACCCCCCTCTATCTCCCCGCCAGCAGAGGGAAGATAAGGAATAAATTTTATTCAGGAGGGTTGGGGTGGGGTTCCGGAACTAGAATGAAACGATCTTGTTGCTTAAACCACCATCGGTAACTCTTGAAAGCTACTTTTTAGTAAAGTTTTGTCTTCCTCGGCGCGGAGGAGTTCCATTACCCGATCCTTATAATCCTGAAACAGAGGATTGCACTTAATGTCATAAGTGCGATCGCTTGGGAGTTTTATACTTAATTCTTCTTTAACCGTACCTGGACGCGAACTCAGCACATAGATGCGTTGAGATAGAAACACTGCTTCCTCAACATCGTGAGTAATCATAAATATTGTTGTCCGCGTGCGTTGCCAGACTTCTAGTAAAAATTGCTGCATCGCTTCTTTCGTCTGCACATCCAACGCCCCAAACGGTTCATCCATCAGTAAAATTTTCGGTTGCGAGGCTAAAGCACGCGCGATCGCGACCCGTTGCTTCATCCCACCTGAAAGTTCCTTTGGAAGTGACTTGGCAAACCCAGACAACCCAACCACGTCCAGATAATAAGCCACCCGTCGCCGTCGTTCTACCGAGGAGACACCTTGCAGCTTTAAACCAAATCCCACGTTCTCTGCAACCGTCATCCACGGATATAGCGTATAGCTTTGGAACACCATTCCCCGGTCAGGGCCAGGTCCCGTCACGCGCACCCCATCGACCAAAACTTCCCCCGCCGTGGGAGTATCCAATCCAGCAATCAACCGTAGCAATGTTGACTTACCAGAACCCGAAGCACCTACCGCACAGATACATTCTCCCTCTTCAATCTGCAAATTGATATCTTTGAGAGCAACGAGCGAACCGCGTCGAATTGGAAATTGTTTATGGAGTTGAGAAACTTGCAAATGCATAATGAGTGATAATTTTAAGTTTTTAGATTGAGTTGCCCACTCTAATCGTCATTGGTCACTAGCACCGAACGAATCCTTCAAAACCAATGACTGCTTACTTCTTTTCTTAATCATTAGCCCACTTACAAGACACGCGCAGTAACAATCGAAACAAAAGGTCGATCGTCAAACCAATCAAGCCAATTACAATCAGTCCCGCAAAAATTTCATCGGTCTTGAGAAATCTTTGGGCGACACTAATACGGCGACCCAAGCCTTCTGTCGCTGCCACCAACTCGGACACGATGACTAAGTTCCAAGAAGCTGCCATATTGACGCGACCCGCATCGATAATACTCGGAAGAATAAAGGGAAAAATTACTTGCAATAAAACTTGCTTTCGCTGACCGCCCAAGGTGTAGGAAGTTTCCAATAGCTCTTTCGGTACAAACTTCACCGCATCCATCACCATGAGCGTGTTAAAAAATAGCGTTCCGATGAAAATCAGCAGAATTTTTGGTTCTTCTCCCAGACCAAAATACAAAATTAGTAAGGGAATAAAAGCCGGTGCTGGCATATAACGCACAATGCCAATAATCGGTTCCATCAGCGCTCGAATGCTGGAAAAAGTTCCCATCAGTATCCCTAAGGGAATTGCAATCAGCGCCGCCAGAGAAAAGCCACTCAGAACGCGAAACAGGCTATAGGCAATATCTTTTTGCAAATCGCCAGTTGCTAAAAGCCTCTGAAAAGCGCCCCAAACTTGAGCGGGAGTCGGCAAAAATAAAGGTGCGACTATCCCAGCATTGGAGACTATCCACCAAAGAGCAACCGGGATGCAAATTGACAGAACCATTAAAGTCCATGCCAATTTTTTAGGAATCTCCTCACCAATGCGCCAGAAGACGCTAGGCGATAACATTTTACGAGGACGAGCGGAATTATTTTCCGGCAAATCTTCAGCGTAGCGGTTCATGATTTTTGCTTTGCCGCGTAGGCTTTGATAAACTGATCGTCAAATATTTGGGTGAGATTCGGAGCCTGTTTAGCTAACTTAGCCTCAACTAAAAATTTGCTAATTTCTTGAGCGGCGTAACTCAAAGAGGTCATGTCATTACCGGGACTAAATGCTTTCAAGTTGTCTTCAATGCTGAAGATTTTCGTCCCGGCTTCGTATTTCTTGTATTCATCAACCGTGACCCCAGCCCGTTTTGCCATCGCGGCGTAAGCTTTGTCAGGATTGGTGCGGATAAACGCCAAGGTATCGAACCATGTATTGACCAAAGCTTGCACGTCTTGAGGACGTTCGTTAATCAGTTTTCGACTGACTGTTAAATGATCGGGAATTGCTCCTGGAAAGTCCTTAGAACTGAATAACTCTTTACTTCCAGCACGTTCTAATGCCTTGCTGGTAAACGGTGCAAAAACTCCAACTGCATCCACTTGACCCGCAACAAAAGCAGCTGAGGCTGCGCCGGTTTCTAAAGGCTGAAAAGTAATATCAGCCTGGGTTAAACCCGCTTTTTTCAGTCCGAGAAGTAGCAAGAAATGATCGACGGTTCCTTCTTCAGCAGCGATTTTTTTCCCTTTGAGGTCGGCAATACTATTGATACCTTCCCGAACAATAATTTTATCGTTGCCTGTTGAATTGTCATTAACTAATACAATCACTTGATCGGAACCAGCAGCCACTGAGCTGATCGTGTCATTCAAGGTTTGGGTATTCGCGCTGAGCTGACCAGCATTGAGGGCGTTAATGGAATCTAAATAGCCATCAAACCACTTCAAATTCACATTAACTTTGTTCGCGTCAAACAGCTTTTCTTCCTGAGCCACCTGCCAGGGCAACCACCCAGGCCAGACACTGAAACCCATTTGAATTGTTTCAGTTTTTGAGGATGTAGCGGTTTGCTGGGGGTTAGCACAACTAACCGTAATGACGAGGCTGAGCAAAAAGACTGAGAATAGAGAAAGGAACTGGCGGGTCTTCATTGAGTCTCACTCTTTACTAGCAGGCTCATTAGGCGAGTAGCATTTCTGTTGCCGCAGCAGATGAACGTTGATTTAAAACTTGCGATTTTACCCAATCAAACCAATTTTCTAATCCCTCACCTGTCTTGGCAGAAACCGCAATAATTGTCACATGAGGGTTCATCTGACGGACGTTAGCGGCAATCCGATTAATATCAATATCGAGATAAGGAGCCAAATCGATCTTGGTAATTAACAAACAATCCGCTTCTTGAAACATGACCGGATACTTGAGGGGTTTATCTTCTCCTTCAGTCACGCTCAACAAAGCAACTTTAACGTGTTCTCCTACTTCAAACTCAGCAGGACAAACTAAATTACCGACATTTTCAACTAGCACTAAATCAAAATCCGAAGGATTATATTGGTGTTCTAGTTGATGAATTCCCCCAGCTACCATCTTGGAATCCAAGTGGCAGGAACGCCCCGTATTAATTGCAATTACAGGGACTCCAGATTGACGCAAACGGTCGGCATCCAACTCCGTCGTCATATCCCCTTCAATTACGGCGATTTTTAAATCATCCGTCAAAACCGCAAGCGATCGCTCTAACAGTGCTGTTTTACCTGCCCCAGGACTACTCATAATATTGAAACAAGTAATCCCCCACTCATCGAAATGCGCTCGGTTATGATCGGCTCCTTTCTGATTAGCATGGAGCAAGTTAATTCCCAATGCAGCGTCAAATGTTTGATGCATAAGCGTTTTTCTGTACCTCGTCAAAACTATACTCAATTCGGTCAATTTTTAGTTCTCTACCTGAGCGAATATCCTCCATCGGTGAGTCACACTCAGGGCAGCCGTATTGCAATCCAACTTGGGGTGCATATTCTTGTTGGCAGCGGTGACAAAAGGCAATCAGCGGTGTTTCCTGAATTACCAGTTCTACCCCTTCTAAAAAGGTGTTGCCAGTCTGTACTTCAAAAGCAAATTTTAGACTGACAGGTTCGACACAAGTGAACTTACCAACAATTAAGTGAATCTGGGTAATCTGGGGGCGCTCAGTCTGGGATTCCCACCAGTCTTTTACTGTGAAAATGAGCGCCTTTGTCATGTCAGTTTCGTGCAAGGCTCAACTCCACTCTGCAACTAATTCTGGTTGGGCGTAGGGGTGAATGTATGCGGCTTTTTCTTTTCGAGGTAACTGTCCTGACAGCACTAGATGCGCCATCGTGTCGCAAATCACTCGCGTTGCCATCAAAGATGTCATGTCGCTGATGTCGTAAGGGGGCGATACTTCCACCACCTCAAGCCCGCAAACGGGTGCTTTCTGAACAATTTTGCCCAGCATATAAAGAGCCTCGCGGGGTAATAATCCACCTGGTTCAGGCCAACCCGTTCCTGGGACAAAACCGGCATCAATGCAGTCAATATCAAAGCTGATATAAACGCAGTCGGTTCCGTCTAAAGCTCTTTCTAGAGCGAAGTTTACCGCTGCATCCAAACCCATTTCTGTGATGTCTGTAACTGTCAGAATATTTGTGGCTCGTTCTCGACAGACTTTTACACCTTGACGCGGCACTTGCCAGCCGCCGATTCCTAATTGCACGAGGTTTTTTGGATTGGCATTTTTGATGTTTGTGGCATGGAACCAAGGGCAGGTGTGCATGCGCTCATCGAGGTCTGTTTCCTGGGTATCGACGTGGCGATCGAAGTGAATAATCCCCAGTTTTTTATCGCCTAAATGGCGACAAACTCCCCGCACTGTGGGATAGCCAATTGAATGATCGCCTCCCAAAATAATTGGGAAAGCACCAGAACTAAAGATATGAGCAATTCCTTTAGAAATTTGGTCAAATGACTTTTCGTTATTTCCGGGAATTGTGAAAATATCTCCAACATCACACAGGGTAATTTGCTCTCGCAAATCAACGCCTAATTCAAAGTTATAGGGCGTATACAAAGCCGAAATCCGCCGAATTCCTTGAGGACCAAACCGGGTTCCAGGTCGGTAGGTGGTGCCAGAATCATGCGGTACGCCTACAATTGCAACATCGTATTCACCCACTTTTCGCACATCTTCTATATAAGGTGCTTTCAGGAAGGTGTTAATACCTGCGTAGTGGGGAAGTTCGCCGCGAGAGAAGGTAGAAATAGAGCGATCGCGTATACTTTCTGCTGCCTCTAATCCAAACTCTAACCCTTTTGCAACCTCCTGTTGCCAGCCTGTCATTGGCAGATGGGTTTCTTTCTCTAAGGCGCGACTCGCTTCAGTAGACGGCGGCTGAAAATCCGAATTCGAGTTTTGAGAATTTATGTCAGTCATGTTTGGAAAAATGGGATGTTTCGTCAGTCTAAAAGCTCTATTTTTTCTCCCAAGTCAAAGAAGACTTGCAAAAACAATAGCCCGGGTAAGCCATAACAGATAAGCTTCTGCTATGTACCTCCCGGGCTTTTCTCCCGCCGTGTAACCAGTCCGTGTTTCAATTTCTAAAAACACTCTATGACTGATTCGCTTCTCTCGGACCAGCCGTTTAAATCTTGAGACTTAAACCGGAACCCTAGAAGCTATTAATTTTTTTTACCCGATAGCTATCAATATTTGTTGGATGAACTTTGAAAGCTTAAATGTATAGATATCAATAAATTTTAAGGGAGAATGTAATCAAAGTTACAATTGGGCGGATTCCCCCCTGGGGGGAATCCAGAGTCAAGCGATCGCTACCTAATCGCTACCTAGATAAACAACATCCCATCCTACAGCCGGGTCGCCACCCAGAAGGCTCAAATCTGTAATGGACACCGCAGCCAAACCTGGATGCAAACGACTCCAGGCTTGGCGCATCATCAGCGCCCCATTAGGACAAACTTGCCCCCGCATTTCACTCCAGCGTTTCGCCTACATAGGTAACACATTGATAGAAAGATCCCAGCAGGCGATGTCTTGTGTAGCTGCGCTTACCCCTGAGAGCGATCGCCCTACACTGGATCGCCCTACACGGGTCAGTCGTCGGAAAGCTTTAGTCTTCGTGATCTTCAAACGGATCGCTCAATTCCTTAGAAGGAGGCCCGAACGCAGTGTAGATGGTGAAGCCAGTGATGGCGACGAGAAAGGTAGCGATAGAAATGCTAAGAACTGTTGCGGGTTCCATAGGTGAGATAATTTATGAGAGCAGTTCCTATACAATATTACAAAACGTTAAAAACTTCTGTCGAGATTGATCCTAGGAAAGCTATGGCACAACGGACTTGGTTAGGAGATGTCCTCAAACCCCTTAACTCTGAATATGGGAAAGTATCTCCGGGGTGGGGCACTACGCCATTGATGGGCGTCTTTATGGTGCTATTTTTGGTCTTTTTACTGATTATTCTGCAACTTTACAATTCCTCACTCCTCGTTGAGGGTGTTGATGTCGATTGGAAAAGCCTAGGGCGTTAATCGACTGTGATCGGGCGCGAAGTCCTTGGGCTTTACATAACGCCACGATTAAAAAACACTGATGCTTTCCCGGCTAGACCGGGTTTTTTTGTCGGTTCTATACTAAAGTTAACCTTTTGCACGAAAAATCCTATGAATATCTTTGGCATCGGTCTGCCGGAAATGGCGCTGATTATGGTTGTGGCTCTTTTGATTTTTGGTCCCAAAAAGTTGCCAGAAATTGGTCGCAGTATGGGCAAGGCAATTCGCGGCTTCCAGGAAGCATCCAGAGAATTTGAAACTGAGTTCAAGCAGGAAGCAGAGCAGATAGAACAAGCTGTCAAGACACTACCCCAGGCTGACTCAGAGAAAGTAGCAAACGGAAAGTCAGAGAATCCCGCAACTAGCTCATCGCAACACAGCTAAAACTGGCAATTCTCGTTGCCACGATAGCGATTCTCACTCTTAGTGGAATATACAGGAACCTCACCCCCAACCCCCTTTTATGAACCGAGAGGGGATATCGAACCCCTCCCCGTTCGCTGGGAGAGGGCAGGAGTGGGGTTAAACCGTAGTGCATCCAATAGAGAATTGCTATAGAACAGGAAAGGGGGTAGACGCTAATTGTCAGCGACTGGTAGAAAGCCATATTTCTGCAATATCTGCTGCCCTCTGTTACTAGTAACAAAGTTGATGAATTCTTTTGCCTGCTGGGAATTTTGACTTTGCTTGACAACCGCTATCCAATAGCTGATAGGTCGAGTTGATTCAAGGGAAATTCGGGCGATCGCCTTCACTTTCTTCGATATCGCCGCATCCGTTGCATAGACAAGGGCGGCGTCAACATTTCCCTGCTCCACATAAGTCAAAACTTGACGCACATTGTCACCAAAGACTAACTTTTTTTCTTTTTCCAGTTTGGTATAAAGATTTTCTTTTTCCAGAGCTATTTTTGCGTACTCTCCCGCTGGCACGGTAGCTGGATTACCGATTGCTAAACGTTTCAGACGACTATCCCTTAAGTCAGATAGTTTCTTCAGCCAAGGGGTTTGAGCAGTAGTTGCCACCAGGACTAATTGATTACGAGCAAACGTCTTGCGAGTTTGGGGAAGCAACAAATTCTGCGTTTCTAAAGCATCTATCGGTCGAGCTGCTGCACTCGCGAATACATCAATGGGGGCACCCCGTTCGATTTGCTTTTGCAAGAAACCAGAAGCGGCAAAATTAAAGTTAACGGTAAAGGTAGGAAGGTGAGCTTGAAAGGATGTGGCAATCTCTGTAAAAGCTTCGCTCAACGAAGCAGCAGCAGCAACAGTCAGCGTGGTAGATGTAGATTCAGATGCCTTTGGGGAAATAGCTGGGGCACTGCAAGCCCCCAGCAGAAGACTCATAACCAGACTTAGCAGGATGAGAGGGGGTAGGATAGCGAACCGATTGGCATTCTCCGGACACTTGCGTGGCATCAAAAAAGAACTCAAGCGTTTTTTCCCTAGCAAAAACTATGATTTTAGGCTTTGATGTTCTTGAACCATTCGTTTCAGCGCTCCGCTTTGCCATTGAGTTCGGGTTTACCAGGAACTTCAAATTTGTAACCGACGCCCCGAACTGTTTGAATTAACTCAGGCTGAGTAGAATCGATTTCTATCTTCTTGCGAATCTGCCCGATATGAACGTCAACGACCCGTGGGTCTCCAATGTAGTCAGAAGCCCAAACTTCCTTGATTAACTCGGCTCGACGCCAAACCCGACCGGGATGACTTGCCAAGAAATGCAACAAATTAAATTCTAAGGCGGTCAAGGGGACTGGTTGATCGCTCAGATTCACCTCTCGACGCACTGGATCGATCACCAGTTTGTCAAAGATGAGGCGTTGCTGTTCGGCGACTTTCAGGGGCCGATGGCGCTTTAAAAGCGCCCCGACGCGGACGCCTAACTCTCCCAAGCTAAAAGGCTTGGTAATGTAGTCATCCGCACCCTGGGAAAAGCCGTGGATTTTATCGTTTTCGTCGGCGCGACTCGTTAGCAGCAGTACTAATACGTCGGTGCGGCTTTGCAATTCTTTGCAGAGTTGATAGCCATTCGCGTCAGGCAAATTCACGTCCAGAATCACCAGGTTTGGGTTGAATTGATCAAACACGGCGCGGGCGGTCTTGCCGTCTTCAGCAGACTCCATTTGATAGTTTTGCTGACTTAAGAAGCGATAGATGAGATTCCGGATGGCCGGATCGTCATCCACGACAAGAATCTTGTGAGTTGCGGAAGCCAGGACCATAACTTTCCACTAAGAACTGGATTATGATTAACGGACAGCGGTATTTTAAGCAAACAGGTCGAGTCGGGGAAATAAGCGCTTTGGAAGGCGAAAAATCGCTTCCTTACCTTATTAATATTCCCAAGCTTAATGACGTAATGAGCATTTTAGACAATTATCGTCGCTCTCCCCAGTTAGTGAAAATATCTCGTAATCGTCAAGTCTCCACGATGGGCAGTCTGGCGGTTTGTTGTAAGTCTTTTTTGTCTAAAAAAATTAAATTTGCCGAGCGAATCCGGATAAATCATCTGACGGTTAGCTGGTAAACGAATAAAAGTGTCTTTCGAGAGAAGTGCTTGTGTTCAAGGATCAAGCTAAACTAACTTGGAGGATAGGATGAATGTAGGCACTCAAGGCTAAGGGTCAACTGCGATTAGGCAGTGATTTCAAGGACTTGAACGGCTTTGAACAAAAAACCAGTATGACAAAACTTCACGGGAAATGTATAGATACTTTGCCAAATGTAGTAATTTATGACCATTCCATCCTTCAAGAGCCGTAGCACCTTCTCCAATCAGCGTGAAAGTATTCCAATCGCGCTCTCATGGGGTCGGAGATCTTCTTTTCGCAACGGGAATTAGGGAGTTTTAGGTTACATAGGTTAGAACGGCTGGCTAACGATACTTTCTTCTAGCCTGAGGAACTGGCAGTGTAGATAGGGAGCTAGATTGCCAGAAACGATTGAGTCGATGAAGACTGCTAAAAATAATAGATCTCTGGGAGGTTTTGGATGAGCGAGCAAAATCCCTACGAAAAGCTTGGACTGTCAGAAGACGCAACTTTTGAGGAAATTCAGGAGACCCGCAAGCGCCTTCTTCAAGAGCATCATGGCGAGAAGGAGCTTCTGGAAGCGATGGAGACGGCCTACGATGCGATTTTAATGGAACGTCTGAGGATGCGCCAAGAGGGAAAAATTAAGGTTCCGGAACGGATTCGGTTCCCAGAGCGGGCGATCGCGCCTCCTCCCACTTTTACTCCTGTGCCGGTCAACCGTTCCCCAGCTTGGTTGCAAAATCTGATTGATACGCCCAGCTTACAGGAGGTGGCGTGGCCTAGCGGTTTGTTCTTGGCATTGAGCGCCATTACAGCCTATCCAGGCACCAATGATTCGATGCTGCCATTGAATATGGCGTTAGGGGCTGGATTAACTTTATTTTTGGTCAATCGCAAAGAGCGGAAATTTGGTCGCGCTTTCCTGCTGACGCTGCTGGGGTTGTTCGTTGGAATTGGATTGGGAACGCTGCTCGATAATGTGCTGATGACGCAAATTTCCAATATCGGATTGACGCCAGATAAATTCGTCACGGTGGTGACGTTTATTATTCTCTGGCTGGTTAGTAGCTTTCTGCGCTAAAGCTAAGAATTAAACATGAAAAATTAAGAGTTAATTATAGAATTTTTAATTTTTCATTTTTTATGTTTAATTCTTCAGGCAGCGGCTGACTCAACACGAAATCTACGGCTTCACCAAGGTTGTTTACGATCAAGTCTGGCTGGTATTGCTCAAGCTGAGCGCGATCGCGTATCCCGCACAAAACCCCGATGACCTTAACGCCGTGGTTTTTTGCGGCAATTATATCAGCCTCGGTATCCCCGATCATCCACACCTCAGAGGCGGGAGGAAGTTCCGCGATCGCGCGTTCCATCAGCAGCGGTTTGTCGTCGATGTCACGAGTCTTCACGTAGTCGTTTGCCAGGTGGTAGCACCGATTCTCTGGGAAAAATCGCGCTAAGTCGTAACGACCGAAAGCGTAATCTAACTCTCGTTGACGGCGCATGGTTAGTACGACCAAATCGACGCCTGCTTCCTGTACTTTTTCCAGGGCGTCAACGGCTCCGGGTGCCAGGGCGTCATAAACTAGATAGGGCATGGTATGCACGGTTTGACGCCGCAGTGCCGCAAATGCTTGGGCTTGCTCTTCATCGAGACCGGAAAGGATGCCGATTTGTCGTTCTGGGACGCGCGATCGCTTCAAACCCCAAAACTCCTCCTTAGACATCTGACGCACTGACTGGTCTTCCCGCCGCGTCTGTTCCAAACAAAACTGGTAAACTTGGTAATATCGCTCCGAAACGTCCATAATTGGGCCGTCGAAGTCACTGATAATTCTTAACATTTTTAGACGCAGGGGTTAATCTATATGATTAAGATTAATCACAAATTACCCCTTTTTTACCTGCCTGCCGATAGGTTCCTCAATACAGGCTACCTCGCTTCATCTGCTCTCGTTCAATCGCTTCAAAAAGAGCGCGAAAGTTGCCTTCCCCAAAACCCCGTGCCTGTAAGCGACGCTCAATTAACTCAAAGAAGAAAGTGGGTTGTTCAAAAATCGGTTGAGTGAAGATTTGCAGTAGCAACGCTTCGGGAGAGTTTTCCTCCCAATCCACCAAAATTTGTTGCGCCGCGATTTCCTGAATTTCAGCCTCTGATAGCTGAAGTCCTTGCCGGTGAAGCAGTTGCGTGTAGTAGGTGCGGGGGACTTGTAGGAAGGGTAGACCGCGTTGACGCAGGTAAGCGATCGCATTCACAATATTGGGCGTTTGCAAAGCAATATGCTGAACTCCTGGCCCCTGATTCACCTCCAAAAATTCCTGAATTTGGGAATTCGCAGATGCGGGTTGATTAATCGGTAACTTGACCCAACCATCCGGATGATGCATCACCTTACTGTGCAGTCCCGAACGCTCGGTTTGAATCGCAAACGACTGCTGCGGTATAAACGCTAGCGTCTTTTCATACCAAGCAACTGCCCGATCCAAGTCCCCAGCCGCCACATTCAGCACCACATGATCGATGCCGCCAAACGCGAAGCCGGTGTTGCTCCTGCCATCTAACCGCTCGGAATCATCATCCCATAAGGCTTTTCCGCCATCCCAGTCAAGCTGGGGAAAAGTGCAAATAAAACCTCTATCTTGGCGCTCAACAAACCTAGGCTGCCTTTCTATCAAGGTATGGCTCAAAGAACCCCAAGCGGCAATCTTGCCCCACTTCAGAAAGACCTTACCCGGTTGTTCTTGGATGGGTTGCAACACCTTAGCGCCTCCATTGACCGCCTTCGTCATCACCGCTTCCACATCAGGAACGCTAAAAGCGATGTCAGCAACACCGGGAGGATGTTGGTGCAGAAACTGGGCAACGGGACTCGCCGATGTCAGGGGTGAAGATAGCAAAAAATAGACTGAGCCGCTTTTGACCACTTCTGTGCGAGTGTGGTCGCTTACCCCAGCGGCTACTGCTTGAAAGCCCAGCAGTAGCACAAACCAGTCGCGCGACGCTTTGGCATCTTCAACATAGAAGTGAACATGGTCAATTTTCATGGTTTATCCAGTCTGAGCAGCTCTACCTGAGTGTAAATTTTGCCCTCTTCCTGGCATTTGCAGGTCATTCTTGAGAAAGAATCCCTCCTTTGATAAAGTGCTGAGTGCTTTAGGATCTGGGTTTCCCTGGCTTTGTCAACGACTGAGTGGGAGATGGAGAGAGTAGCACAGAGCCAGTAAAAAACAGCAGATTTTATACGTGGTGTACTGAGTTCGCAGTGACTAATTAGAAAAATAGGTGGCTTTCTGGTTGAATATTAATTTCCATCGGCACCGCTTGCGGATCGGCGCTGAGCGCGAACAGAATTGCATCAGCAGCAGTTTCAGGGCTGAGCATCTTTTTGCGATCGACTTTTAGGCTGACATTATCCCAAAAAGGAGAATCAACGCCGCCAAAATAGAACAGGGTGAACTTGATGCCGAAGCGCTTCAGTTCATCTGCCATACACTTGCTGAAACCCACGACGCCAAATTTTGAGGCACAGTAAGCCGCTGCCATCGCCATTGAGTGCTTGCCTAGAATCCCTACTACATTGCAGATATGACCGCTTTTATGCTCCTTCATCGCCTCCGCTGCTGCCTGACAGGTGTAGAAGCTGCCTTTTAAGTTCACGTCGAGCATGGCGTCTAAATCTGCGGGTTCTAACTGGTTGTATTGCTTCAGGACGCCAGCGCCCGCCGCATTGACTAAAACATCAATTTGACCAAAGTGGGCGATCGCTTTTTCCATTAGCGTCTCCACTTGCTGCGGTTTAGTAATATCTGTCGGTACGGTTAAGACTTGGGGGAGTCCAGATGCCAAGTTTTCCAACCGGCTGCTATCTCTTGCCGCTAGTACCAACCGCGCCCCCATCGGTGCTAGTTTGCGAGTTAAGACAGAACCAATGCCGCCGGTAGCACCAACGATGACAACGACTTTATCTTGCATATTCCTTTACATTTCTTTACATCTTCTCCCATCATACTGACCGCGATTCATTCTGCTCAAACCAGTGATTTCTCGTTTCCAAGGTGAGGAGACCTCGCCTAAGAAGGCTCTCAGGAGGCTCTTGCTTGCCGCCATCACCGAGAAACTCTAGGAAGAGGGTGGGAACACCGTAGTAGCACCTAAGCGCAGCAGCAGCCCATCCAGTAGGCATTTCCTGGTAGAGCCTCTCAAAGCAGAAACCGCGAAAATGAGCAGACTTCCCAGGTAAAACCTTGACATTTCGTAAAAATCGAGGCTGTGATGGACAAAGTGCGTGAGAGTTCCTGCTTCAGGTTGAGTAAATCATGGATTGGATAGTCAAAGAGACAGGGGAAATATTTGCTGGCTTATCCCAGCTATTTACAACCCCGGTTTTTGAAATCGGCAACACCCGTCTTTCTCTCGGTTCGATTGTCCAACTGATTTTGTTAGCGATCGCTGTCTTTATCGCTTCTCGCGCTACCAGCGAGTGGATTAAGCGGAAAATTCTGGTGCGGGTGAAATTGGATCGAGGAACGCGAGAAGCGATCGCAGCCGTCATCGGCTACCTTTTAGCTGGTTTCGGATTTATGATTGTCTTGCAAACGGCAGGCATCAACCTGAGTTCTCTAACGGTATTTGCTGGAGTGATTGGAATTGGGTTGGGATTTGGATTACAGAATTTATCCAGCAACTTTATCAGCGGATTGACGCTACTTTTTGAACAACCGATTAGAGCCGGAGACTTTATTGAAGTTGATGGTCTTTTAGGAACTGTAGAAAATATTTCTATTCGTTCTACAATTGTTCGGACGCTGGATGGCGTTTTTGTCATCGTTCCCAATGTTCGATTTGTAGAAAACCATATTATTAACTGGACTTATAAGGACCCCAAGTGTCGCATCCATATCCCGATTGGAGTTGCCTATGGGAGCGAACCCATCTTAGTCACAGAAGCACTTTTAGCGGCTGCTCGAATGGAACCAGGCGTTTTATCTTCTCCTGCTCCCAAAGTTTGGTTTAAAAATTTTGGAGAAAGTTCTTTAAATTTTGAGCTATTAGTTTGGATCGATCGACCGCAGGGTAGCGATCCCATCAAAAGTTCTTTAAACTTTGCGATTGAGAATGAATTTCGCGACCGGGGAATCGAGATTCCTTTTCCCCAGAGGGATATCCACATTCGCAATTTAGAAGAAATAACGCATCGGTTTCATAAAACCAGCGCGACAGATGTTCCTAATGGCAAAGTCAATTCGCACAATAGTACTATCACACCCAACCCCAAAGTTCTTCCCAAATCCCCCGATAATTGGACGCTGCGCGATTTGTTGCGGAGAGTCACTTTCTTTGAGTCGTGTACGGATTTAGAACTGCGTCAATTGATTGAGTACGGATATCGACAACTGTATCCAAACGGACAGGCTGTTTGTCAAGAAAATGACCCTGGCGATTCATTTTATATTATTCTGACTGGCTCTGTAGAAGTCTTTTCTCAAAAAGCAGAGAAATATATTGCAACGCTTCACAAAGGGGAATTTTTTGGAGAAATTTCTTTGTTACTAGGAACTCCTCGCTCAGCAACAGTTCGCACTTTGGAAGATTCCATTTTGTTTGTCGTAGACCGCAACGACTTACAGAAGCTTTTAGTCACGCATCAGGAGTTAGCCGATCAGATTGCCCAAAAGTTATCAGAACGACAACAGGCGTTACGAGATTTGGGAATACTAACAGAAGAAGTCTCCGAACAGACTCCTTTAATCCGAATCCGTCAACGAATTCAAAGCCTTTTCGGCATCTAAGAATTAATTTGTTTAATTTAAGCAATGGATCGCGATTTGATTTAGGATTTTTGAGCGATCGCTACTTGATATCCTTTATTGGTTTTCTCTACCTTGAAGCAACTATAAGACTTTATAAATTGAGTAAAGCTACCTTCTGGATTAAATTGTTTGATAATTTCAGAGATTGGTTGATTGTATTGCTTATGAAATTCTCCTCCTAAAGTTTCTAGGGGAATATAGCTTTTTGGAGATTCAGCCGTTAAACTATTCAATATATTTAATAGCACTTGTTCCAGCTCAAGGCAAGAGTCAATTTTATATAAGGAAGGGTGAGCGATCGCTACCTGATAACCTTGCCCATTTTTCTCAACTTTTAACTTAGAACATGACTGTAAAAACTGGGTGAAATTATTACCGGATTTTAGTTTTTTAAGTAATGCAGTCGGGGATTCACCATACACTTTACTGAATTCTCCACCCAGCGGTCCTATTAATATTTTTGCATCTAAAGATTGGGCTTGCATTGCCTGAATAATATTTAAAACTGCATTTTCTAGTTCTGCTAGAGAAGTAATAGTAGATAAAGCTTGAAGTTTATCGTCTGATTGCTGTTCAAGTTTAGAATTTTCTGGTGCTTTTTGGGGTTCAACTAAAGTCTGATTCCCGGCTTGAGTTTTATCAGTTTTTAACTCAGGCTCTTGTTTAGTCGTTTTGGTCACTTGACCGACTTTAAATAGAGTTATATATACCTCAGAAGTTTCGGGGAGTTGATGTACTACAAAATCTGAGGGTTTATCTATGAAAATATCTTTATCAGTCTTACCGGGACTATAAGTATCAACAACTTGATTGATAGTAATTTCGTACTTTTCGTAAAATAGCTGAGATAGGGCAGATAACTTTACCCACTGAATTTTAGCCCGTTCTTGTTCTTCGGCAAGCAACGCTTTTAAATAACTAATACATTGCATTAATGGTGGAATAACGGGTAAGTCTTTAGGCGTATAAGTTTCAATTTCACCTGTTTTATAGTTAGATACAGTTATATTAGAACCGTGTCGAAAAACCCGATATACCGTTAACCCGTATTTCTGAAGATGGTTGCAAAGATTGGTCATCACCGTATCTGATGAACAAACTAAGACTTCCTTAACTTTTGGGTAGTGTTCCCGGATTGATAAGCCAACTGCTATCATTTTTCCATCAGCGTTATCTCTACCAGCAGGAACGTGAATTAAATCATAGCCGCGTTCATGCAATTCCGCATCTAATTTACCCATGCGCCGCCAATTGGCAAAGGCAATTTTAACTTGGATAAAGTAAGTACAGACGGTTGTTAAAAATTTTTCTGTTTCGGTATCGAGTTGTAAGTTTTCGGCATCCAAAAGCAAAATCGCGATATGTTGCTCTGGAATCAGCACTCGTGGCGCTTCTGCTGGATGTGAAAAGGCTGAGCCATTTCTGGGAGCTATTTCAGATGCTGAATCGATTAAGATACGAAGTTTTTCTATTAATTTACTAGATATCGGTAATTCTAAACATTGAGGAGTTAAGATTAATCGCAGTAATTTTCGTACTGTTTTAATTAGCGCATCTCTATCAGATGCTTTGTTGAGTTCTGTTTGCAGTTTTAATAGGAAAGAGGATTGATAGAGAGCATCACTCCAAGGAACATTCCGGTACTTTTCAGTTAATAATTTTGGCTGCTGTTGCTGAACAAAAATAATGGTTTGATAGATACAGAAACTAATTTCCTTAATGACAGTAGAATCATTTACCGACGTCACGCGAACGTTATCTGGCATAGTTTTTTGGGTTATATTCAGGCGGCGTATCCCTGAAGTCTCTAGGGAGCGCTCTTAGGTTTAGGATTCCCCTCATAATAAAAGAAAGTGCTTTATACTTCTTAATCTTTACTATGGCAAGAGACTTGCGGGGATTCATCAAGCTACTGGAAGAACGAGGGCAGTTACGGAGAATCGATGCCTTAGTTGACCCAGATATGGAAATTGCTGAGATTTCCAACCGGATGTTACAACGCGGTGGTCCTGGGCTGCTATTTGAAAATGTAAAAGGGTCAGCTTATCCGGTGGCGGTGAACCTGATGGGTACAGTTGAACGGATTTGCTGGGCGATGAATATGCAGCATCCGTTGGAGTTGGAGGAACTGGGCAAAAAGCTGAGTATGTTGCAACAGCCGAAGCCACCGAAGAAGATTTCTCAGGCGGTGGAGTTTGGCAAGGTGCTATTTGATGTGCTGAAGGCGAAACCGGGGCGCGATTTTTTCCCAGCCTGTCAGCAAGTGGTTATCCAAGGTGATGATCTGGATCTGAACCAATTGCCGTTAATTCGTCCTTATTCTGGGGATGCTGGGAAGATAATCACGCTAGGGCTGGTCATTACCAAGGATTGCGAGACGGGTACGCCGAATGTGGGGGTGTACCGACTGCAACTGCAATCGCACAACACGATGACGGTGCATTGGCTATCGGTGAGGGGTGGTGCGAGACATCTACGCAAGGCGGCGGAACGGGGGAAAAAGTTGGAAGTTGCGATCGCACTCGGTGTTGACCCTCTGATCATCATGGCTGCGGCAACGCCGATTCCAGTCGATTTATCAGAATGGCTGTTTGCCGGACTCTACGGCGGTTCTGGGGTGCAGTTGGCGAAGTGTAAGACGGTAGATTTAGAAGTGCCAGCCGACTCGGAATTTGTCCTAGAGGGCACGATTACACCGGGGGAAGTGCTGTCAGATGGCCCTTTTGGCGATCACATGGGTTATTACGGCGGTGTCGAGGATTCGCCGTTAATTCGCTTCCAGTGCATGACACACCGCAAAGATCCAATGTATATGACAACTTTTAGCGGTCGTCCGCCGAAAGAAGAAGCGATGATGGCGATCGCGCTAAACCGCATCTACACGCCGATTTTGCGGCAACAAGTGTCAGAAATTGTTGATTTCTTCCTCCCAATGGAGGCGTTGAGTTATAAAGCGGCGATTATTTCCATTGATAAGGCATATCCGGGTCAGGCGCGACGTGCAGCCTTAGCTTTTTGGAGTGCTTTACCTCAGTTTACTTACACCAAGTTTGTGATTGTGGTAGATAAAGACATTAACATCCGCGATCCGCGTCAAGTGGTGTGGGCAATTAGTTCTAAAGTTGACCCGGTGCGTGATGTTTTCATTTTGCCGAATACGCCTTTTGATACTTTGGATTTCGCCAGTGAAAAAATTGGTTTAGGCGGACGCATGGGAATTGATGCGACTACGAAGATTCCTCCTGAAACCGAACATGAATGGGGCGAACCTTTGGAATCCGATCCAGATGTGGCGGCGATGGTGGAACGACGCTGGGCAGAGTATGGTTTAGCCGACTTGCAATTAGGAGAAGTTGATCCGAAATTGTTCGGCTACGATATGAAGTAATTGTTTGGCACCAGCACTAACGCTGGTGTTAAATAATCGGGAAAATTATGGCTAAAAAGGCGAACAAGACAGCATCAAAGCTAACCTTAGGATTAGCGCTAGCTAGCATGAGTTGGGTTATCAATACTGGCACGGCTAATCTTAGCGTATTAGCGCAACCAGTTAATGAAAAAAAATGCGATATTTCTGCCGTCGTTATCGACAAAGATCCGCAAGGTTTAAATGTGCGTAGCGGCCCAAGTAGTAATAGTCGAATCTTGGGAAAAATTCCCACATACGAGTCAGTTGATATCATTGCTTCCTCTGGAAATTGGGTAAAAATTACGAATGCTTTTAGAGAAATTGGCGGCTTTCAGGGAACTGGCTGGGTGTTTTTGCCCATGTTAGGCACATCAACGAGGGGCTATGAAACTAATGGCGTTAATCTTTATGTTAGTCCCAGTCAGCAAAGCCGAAAAATTGCACGAGTTCCACGTAGAACCGATGTTAAATTAATAGGCTGTCAGGGAGAATGGGCGGAGATTGAATATCGAGGTGTTAAAGGTTGGCTGAAAAGTGACGATCAATGTGGTGTAGGCACAACCTGTTCTTAATTGTTTTGCGAGGTGCAATAGATTAGGTTTATGGGCTAGTGCGATCGCTATCAGACCCAGATGCAGCTTGGGCTGATAAATTGTTGCGATCGCAAGCTTTACGGTAGTTCAAGCTTGAAGAGGCGCGTAGGAGGAAGTCTGAGGCGATCGCGATCGCCTGCTGTGTCTTTTCTATCGCTTAAGTAAATTTTATTGAGAATAGACCCACAAAGCCCCAAGGTTGACTGTCTTGGGGTTTTGCTTTAGCAATTACAGGCGATCGCATATCCCAAATGGCTTACAGACGCTAATAGGCAGTTGAACGCTTGAACTTGTAATCCATCTTAAAGCTCAGAGTTCTGAGTTTTAAGATGAGACGAAATCACGAAGATTGCATTGCCCTTCTTGAACAAATTCGCTGGAGTGGAAAGCCAAAGTGTCCATATTGCGAATCGACCAATTATAGGAAATTGAAGAATGAACACAGATACCAGTGTAATGAGTGCTTTACTTCATATAGCGTTACAGTTGGTACGCTATTTCATAAAACTCATGTAGACTTGGACAAATGGATTTTGGCGATTCCCCTTGTTTTAAAGTCGCCAGCAGGCATCAGTGGGCGTCAGCTTGCTAAGGAGATCGGGGTGAACAAAAACACAGCTTGCTACATGATCGAGCGTATCCGTAGAGCCATAACGGAGGAACCGGAACTGTTACAAAAGCTCAGTGTGGTTTAGTCTAGTGCCTGATTAACTGACAAAACTTCTGCAACCGTTACGCAGTCAGACTAGCTGATAATTCCTAGGGTGAAAGCCAGGAGCCTTTACTTGACAACGATTTCTCTAATTTCCTTAACGGGGTCTTTCCTGGCTTTACCAGTCAATCAGGGCTAGACAGACAACTTTGACAGTCTTGGCACAATTCCGACAGAGTCACAGTGTCTCTGAAATGATTTTTAGAGACTGTGTCATTTTGTTAGAAAAATTGGACAGGGTTTATAAAGATGAATCTAGGGTTTTTACATGAATTTAGGAAGCTTTTTTAAAATTAATTCATCATCAATTTTTGTTTTTATTTTCGGTGCCTTTACATGGCTTATTGGTTTCATATATAGTCAATTTCCTACAACTCTTTCAGAGCGGGATAGGCAAATCGTAAATTTTGTTTTCGCTCCTGCTGTCGCACTAGGTTTTCTGACCTTGGTTAATTATACAATCTCAAAAGAGATTGAAGCAGAAGCAGAAAAACGATCAACGGAAAATTTAGATGAACAATTAGAATCAGAAATGGAGGATTTTAGGCAGCAATTAGAAGGCGATACCAATGAATTAAAAAAGGCAGTTGAGTCTTTGGATGTTTCTGAAGAACGAGAGAAATTGTTAGAGATTATTCGCTCAATTCGGTTTGCTCCAGAGAAGTTTCATTCCAGCCGCAAGGCGGCTGAAGAAATTGCTAAATGGTTGGATGTTAGAGCTAATAGGTCAGCTTTACTTAAAACTGCTTTGGGCGCTGTATCAAAGGCAAACTTTAATATTCCTAAAAAACACAAAGCTAAGTTTAATGAAGATATTCGTGAATGTATCAACTGGTTATATGATAGTATTCTAAATCGTGCTGCTTGCATAGTAGAACCAGAGAAACACGCTTCAGCAATATCCCATATGCCTGAGAAAAATAAACCATACGAAATAGCGATAAAAGCTATTGAAAAACATCTTGAAGAACAAGAAAATATAAAAGAATACTATGTCAAAAGTGATACTGTAAAAAGAATATTTAAATATATCATAATCGAATTTGAAAAAATGTCTATTAAGGTAAGATAAGCGGCTTTTTCAAGGAAACATAAAGATGGCAGCAGTACAGCCAGGAAATGATTAAAAGTTGGTACTACGCTTGCGCGCTTTCGGTTGACCTCTGGAAATACGAAGTTTTATTCTGTAATCGATATCTTTACACAGGTTCAGAACTATCTTATTTAGTGTCTCAGGTACACCTGTAAGCTTCTCTAATGATGTTTGAATTTCTATAATTTTGTCTTTATAATACAACAGTTGTTGTAAGTCTTCATCTGGATAATCTGGTAGATTGATATTCAAAGATGCTGTTAACTTAGTTTTACTTTTATCCAGTAATATCCTGGTTTCATAGATGTGATTTTTAAGAGTGTTAACATCATCGTCTTGGATTATTTGATTGTTTAAATAAGTTTGAAAATTATTTAAATCTCTTCCCAATTGCTCTAAAAATAAGGGTAGCTCCATGTAATTCCTCAAAAATTAGGGCTGTTAACATAAACGTAAACTCTACTTGAAATAATATTTAGCTATTTATAGAAAGTCCCGACCGCTAACTAGGACACCGCGATTTTATTTTTAAACTTCCAGCAACGTTAAAATCAGGAAGCTTTAAATCATCTGTACTACCGTACTGCGTTGATCGCATCCTCATCACCGCAAGTGCGATCGCACCCATCTCCCTCTTAGCCCCCTCCTCGCTTGCGGGGAGCAGGAGGAGGGATTGGAGGAAGAGGGGGAATTGGAGTGGCGTAGAAGCTTTGGTTCTATGGGTTCATCTTGGGTCATTTGCTCATCTTTGATTCGTTGCTTATTTCAAGCCAGCGCGATCGCTTTTTCCTGCAAATTATCCTCTACTTCATAGTTGTCTGGTATTGATAAACCAGTGGAGCAACTTCAGAGGCGTAAGCAGCCAAAACACTTTCTGCCTCTTCGTCAAATAAGCTGCCGTCAGTACGATTCCAAGCTTGTAGCGCTCCTAAAAGCTTGCCTTCGTAGTAGAGTGGTACGGCTAAAGCTGTCTCAATTCCCAATGCTTTAGCATGATCTTGCCGGACTCGGCGATCGCCCTCAGTACGACAAACTAACACGGGTTTGTCGCTCTGAAATGCCGTACCACACAATCCGGAAGTCGCTGCGGCAACCCTTTTGTCCAACACCCACTCAGCGTGCTTGCCTATTGCTGCCGCATAGTAGACGGTTTCCCCTTCGGACTCAGCTAGAACCACGCTGGCTGTTTCAGCATTGACAATTGCTTGGATGCGTTCGGCAATGTCATCTAATATCTGGCGATTTTGACTCATCGTTAACATCTCTTTATCTGCAATCAGTCTATCCAAATACAGTTAGGTTAAATGGCACTAACGCTCGGAGCCTGGAAATAAATTTCACAGCTAAAGTAGAGACACGATTAATCGCGTCTCTACTCTGGAATCAGATTCTCCTGTTGATAACAGACTTTAACGCGAAATTATTCCAGCCTCTCGGAGTCTGTGGTAGCGCTTTTGTTTATACTTCGACAGGGGTGCTGCTAGCAGTAAAACTTTCTCTAGCAGCCAAGGTGCAATGCGATTGCACCACACAGCTAAATGACTTTGCCATCCCACTAAAATTTCTGGCGATTCCTTTTGCAGTCCAGTGACGAGTGCTTGAGCAACTTTCTGAGAAGTCGTGGGCACTACCCAGCGAAACCACTTTAATTCTCGCACCATGTCAGTGTCGGTCAAAGATGGCAGCAAAGCCATCACCCGGATATTGTAGTCAGCGAGTTCACCGCGCAAGGCTTGGGTGAATCCCAAAATCGCAAACTTGGTGGCTGAATAAGTCGCCATCGTCGGCGCGGCAATTTTGCCCATCAAGCTAGAAACGTTCACGATGGTTCCTTCCCGTTGGGTTGCCATACGTCGAGCAACCAGACGAGTCATGGTGTACATTCCCATTAAATTAATCGCGATTTCTTGCTGCACATCCGGGAGTTGAGATTTCAAAAAGGGCGCTTGGTGTGCAACTCCCGCACAGTTGACAAGCAGATGAATCTGACCATAATCTCGCCAAGCTTGGGCGATCGCAATATTCACTTCTACTATCTGAGCCAGATCCAATGGCAGGATCGCGGCTTCTACGCCAAGTGCTTCAATTTCGGCGGCGACTTCCGCTAAGCGATCGGCATCGCGTGCCACCAGCAACAGGCGTTTGGCTCCTTGTTGCGCGAGTTCAAGCGCGATCGCTCGCCCAATTCCACGGGAAGCTCCGGTAATCAGAGCTGTCTTTCCTTGAATATTCATAACTTAAACCTTCTCCATTTGAGGTCTCACCGCGCTGATAGTGCCGAGTTCAAGATGCAAAGAAGTAGAGGTAGCATCTTCTAAGCTCGCAGTGAGGAAAACAGTAACTCGTAATTACAGATGAGTTGAACTGAACTGTTGGGAGCAAGACATTTCTCAAAATTCTTGCAGGGAACCCTATTTTTGTAGACAAACCTGAGAAATGTCTTTCCGGAAAACTTCAGTCAAATAAGAGTTGGACTGGCAGTACGTAAGGGGAACACGAGTTAGGAACCAGATGAAATTGAAGAAATGCATTTTGAATCGTGAAACAAAGAAATTCCTCCGCCGTCTAGCAAGGTTGGTGTACCGTCAGAGAAATAAAGTTTCAGGCAATCCTGCAATCAGTGAATGGGTGTACAGCCAAGTTTGATGTAGAGCATGGATGGCACGTCTCCTAAAATACGGGCATTGACCAGAAGCAACTCTTAAGCACACCTTAGCAACTGCATCAACGAATCGCAATAAATTTTAATAAATTTTGCTTAACATTCTGTTACAAAACTGCCAAATGCTTTGCTGGAGCTAAATTGGGCGAGGTGTTCCTTTGGGGAAGTCAAGGGATGCCGTGAGCGCAGGAGCGGGCGACTTCCTATTTACTGGTGTTGTGGAACACACTGGGCGTCCGAAGAGAGCCAACCAAAAAGCGATCGCTCACGCCAAAACCCAAGCGAAGAAACCGCTCGGTTTTGAGATATTTGATATTCTGGCAAAAGTTTAAGATGATCCCTTTCGCCTATGGCTGCTTTGATCAAAGAAATCCAACAGAGCTTATTAAACCTGATGGGTCAAACTATTGAGGCGCTACCAGGAATTTTGATGGGGATCGCAATCCTCTGTTTAACTCGGTATGGAGCGAATCTAGTTCGGCGGCTCGTCCGTGGCGTTGGCAGGCGTGCCCTGAAAAACCCATCACTGCGCCTGCTGCTCGTGCAGACCAGTTTTGTAGGAACCTGGGTGGTAGGGATTCTCTTCGCCTGTGTTGTTGCCTTCCCAGACTTGCGGCTGGGCGACATCATTGGTTTGCTGGGACTCAGCTCGGTAGCGATTGGCTTCGCCTTTCAAGATATTTTCAAAAATTTTCTGGCGGGAGTGCTGCTGCTGTTGCAGGAACCGTTTCGGTTGGGGGATCAAGTGATAGTAAACGGTTTCGAGGGAACGATTGAAGAAATTTCCCTGCGCGCCACCCAAATTATCACCTATCAGGGAGAGCGCATCGTCGTGCCAAATGCAATTGTCTTTACCAGTCCGGTGCAAGTGCTGACGGCGATGCCCCACCGCCGGACTGATTTAGAAATTGGCGTTGATTACAATACACCTTTACCCTACGCTGTCGAAACTCTGCTCGAAGCCGTGTTAAAAGTCGAAGGCGTCTTATCGAAGCCAGCACCGGAAGTGGATGGATTAGGCTTTGGTGATAGCTCGATGAACTTGGTCGTCCGCTATTGGACATCGCCGCACAAGGTAGATGTGCGCCGCACGAGAACCAAGGTGATGATCGCGATCAAACAAGCCTGCGATCGCGCTGACATTAACATTCCTTACCCCATCCGCACGCTTTACAACTACAACCAGGATCAGTTCAACGATGCTTCCCCAGTTGCAGATGGTGCCCAAAAAAGCTGAAAGTTTTGAGTTTTGAATTGAAGAAAAACTCAAAACTCAAAACGAATTCATCCCCTAATTTTGTTAAACCACCGCAGCCACTTTCAGCTCAAAAATCCTCTCGATCGTATCCTCTACCACCTTATCGGGAGTTGAAGCTCCAGAAGTAACTCCTACCACAATGGGACCAGCGGGGAGCCAATTTTCCTGAACTTCCAAATCGCCACCCAGCGGCTTATGCTCCACACGATTGCCAGGGCCAATTCGCTCGGCGCTATCGATGTGATAGGAAGGAATTTTCCGCTCAATGGCAATTTCTTGTAAGTGCGTCGTATTGGAAGAATTGAACCCCCCAATCACCACCATGAGATCTAGTTTTTCATCTACTAGCTGAAACATAGCATCTTGCCGCTCTTGAGTCGCATCACAGATGGTGTTGAAGCTTTGGAAATGCTCGTTTAACTCGCTTGGCCCATACTTTCTCATCATGGTGCGCTCAAATAGCTTGCCGATTAGCTCGGTTTCGCTCTTGAGCATCGTGGTTTGATTAGCAATACCAATCCGCTCTAAATCGGTGTCGGGATCGAATCCCTCTGAGCAAGCGCGGCTGAATTTTGTCATAAATTCGTCGCGACTCCCACCATTGAGAATGTAGTTAGAGACATACTCCGCTTGTGCCAGATTCAGCACGATCAAATACTTGTCAGCAAAAGAACTGGTGGCGACAGTTTCTTCGTGATTGTATTTGCCGTGAATGATCGAGGTATAAGCTTTTTTCTTGTGCTTTTCGACCGTATTCCAAACTTTAGAAACCCAAGGACAGGTTGTATCGACAATCTTGCAACCCTTGTCGTTGAGCAGCTGCATTTCCTGAACGCTGGCACCAAATGCCGGTAAAATCACCACGTCACCCGCATCGACAACGGAGAAGTCTTTTTCCCCTTTCTCTACTGAGATAAACCCTACTTTCATGTCGCGCAAGCGCTGATTCACAGAAGGGTTGTGAATAATTTCATTAGTAATCCAAATCTGCTCGGTCGGGAAGTGCTGGCGGGTTTCATAAGCCATTGCGACGGCGCGTTCCACACCCCAGCAAAAACCAAACGATTCGGCTAACCGGATGGTGACATCACCGCGTTTCAGGGTGTAGTTGTTTTCCCGAATTTCCTGAATGAGATGGCTCTGATACTCGGATTTGAGGACACCAGCGACTTCCTCTTGATGACCAAAGCCCTTGCGATGGTAGTTCTCAGAACTGTTTAATGACCGTTTGAAGGCTTTTGTATCCATGCAGCCGTTTCCTCTCTCATTCTGGTGGTTCTCCTCGTCGATCATAAAATGCCTGGACGCTCAGCTGGCGTTACCCAGCAAAGTCAAAGCCAGGAATTTTTAATTGGCTTTGCTGGGTTCTGTTTCCACCTGCATGAAGAATTGAAGGGCATAGCGCCAAATAACATAGCCTTGGGGACTTAGGTGCAAGCCATCCGTCGTCAGTTCGGGCTGTATATTGCCGTTACTATCGGCAAACAGGGGATAGAGATCGAGATAGCTGACAGATTCCGAACGAGCGATCGCGCCCAGTTGTCGGTTCAGTTCGCGGATGCGACTGGTAGGGATAGCAATCAGGCGATCGCGTCCCACCCAGGTTGACTTTTTACCGCCGTGGGGCAAAATCGACTGCACAACAATCTGTGCTTGGGGATGAACCCGTCGCAGATAGCGGATAATCTGTCGCTGGTTCGCCAGAATTCTCCGATCCCCCACCCCTCGGATCAGGTCGTTAATGCCAATCATCACCAAGATCGTTTCCGGCTGAGTTTCGTCCAACACATCCAATCGGTTGAGCAAACCCCCCGAAGTATCTCCAGAAATTCCTTGATTGAGCCAAGTGCGCTCTGTTGGCAATAGCTCCGAAGGAAACCACAGACTGAGCGAATCCCCAGCCAGTACGGTTAAATGTTTGGGATTTTTGGTTGCGGCTACCTCCGCTTCTTGCCTGAGCAGCGTCACCCACTGAGCGTAATTCAGCTGGTGGCGCGGCCCTAACGCGGGTGTGGAAGGTAGTGTTTTCGTCAGCAGGCTGGTAGAGACGTCTTCTGGGATCGGCTCTACAGAGGTAGCATCGCTAGCTTGTAACCTAGCTGATAGCCACCGATCCCGATTCAGCAACAAAATTACTGTTAGCATCAGCAACCCGTTGGTAGCTAGGGACAAAAGCGCCCAAGCCGGAAGAAAGGTTTTCGAGCGAGTGGACACACTAAATCAGATTCAGCACAGGTTGAATTTAATCTTAAATTGCTAGCATCCACAAATCGAGCGATCGCCTAGCTGCCAATGGAAATTGCCAATTATTCGCCTTTGAAGCTCAGTCCAGTGGTAAAATCCTCTCCATAACCTTCTTCACCATGCTCGTTGATGTCTAAACCTTGGTCTTCAGCGTTAGGTTTGACTCGCAAATCCATCGCCAAACTTAAAAGTTTGAGGATAGCAAAAGTGCCCACCCCGGCAAACACATAAGTTGCTAAGACACCGACAATCTGTTCCCATAATTGGACGGGATTGCCGAAAAATAAACCGTTGTCTCCTGCTGAGTTAACGGTTGTCGTCGCAACCAGACCCGTCAGAAGCGCCCCTATCGTCCCGCCAACGCCGTGGATAGGAAAGGTATCCAAAGAATCGTCAAACTGCAACTTGGCTCGGAGACTGACGGCAAAGAAACAGCAAACAGAGGTAACGGAACCGATGAAGATGGCTCCGAGCGGATTCACGTATCCGGCTGCCGGGATCACGCCAACCAGTCCGCCGAGGAAACCGCTGGCAATGCCAATTGCTGTCGGTTTGCCTCTGAGTAGCCATTCCAGGATGACCCAAGTGAGACCGCCGGCTGCCGCAGCGACCATTGTGGCGACGAAAGCTACCGCTGCTAGGGAACCTGCTGTTAAAGCACTCCCGGCATTAAAGCCAAACCAGCCAAACCAGAGCATACCGATTCCGAGTAGCACGTAAGGCACGTTATGGGGTGCGTGTGGTGTCACCATGAAGCTTTTTCGCGGCCCAATCACCCAAGCGGCGACGACAGCAGAGACGCCAGAGCTGATGTGTACGACGGTTCCTCCAGCAAAATCTAAGGCTCCAAATGTACCGATCCAGCCTTTGCCCCAAACCCAGTGAGCTAAAGGAGAGTAGATAAAGGTAGACCAAAGCAGGATGAACCAGAAGTATGCCTTGAAACTCATCCGCTCCACGATAGCCCCAGAAATTAGGGCTGGAGTGATGATGGCAAACATCATCTGGTAAACCATGAACACTTGATGGGGAATCGTGCCAGCGTAACCGACCGGATCGGGTTGGTCGAAGGCGACGTTATTCAAAAATAGCCAGTTCAGGCTGCCAATGAAGGGATTGGCACTGAAAGGAGGATCGGCTCCAGGGGTCAAGGAAGTGGGTGCAAAGGCGAGGCTATAGCCCCACAGAGTCCAGGTAACGCCGACAACTCCCATGAGGATGAAGCTCATCATAATGGTGTTGAGGACGTTGCGCGATCGCACTAATCCGCCATAGAAAAAAGCTAACCCAGGCGTCATCAGCAGCACTAGGGCTGATGAAATTAGCATAAATGCGGTATCGCCTGTGTCGATTTTCGGAGCCTCAGCAACCGCTGGCGACGCTTCCTGACGCGAAGCATCGGCTGGTTCCCCAGGAACCGTTGCGGGAGCGGACAATTCCGGGGAAGGACTCACCGAAGGCGATGCGTCTTGGGCAAGCGCATTTCCTACCATTGGGCCACCCAGAAGACACAGCGCCAGTATCCAAGTAATGAGAACTTTCTTGATCACTGATTTGGTTCCATCAACGCGATCGCTTTGTTAAGCAAATGAATCTGATTGCACCAATTTCAATCAGGTCAATTCTGTATCAAAGTATACAAATTAGCGGAGTTGCCTATAAATATTTCACCCACAGATAGACGACAAAAATGAAATCCGCCCTACTCGCAACTCTATAGAGTTGGGAATAGGGCGGACTCTATGGGGAAAGGAGAAAACTCAAAAGAACAAAATGCTTTCTTTTGGTTTATCTGTCGTTACTTGACATATTCACCGGGCGAAGTCGGCATTCCACCATGCTTACCAGTATCAGAAAACCCAGCAGAGCTTCCTTCCTTAAGGAATCCACTGTAAGCTTCCATGCCATGTTCTCCGATATCCAAACCTTCAAACTCCTCTTCTGGAGTGACTCGGATACCGAGGGTCGCTTTCAACGCCAGCCAGAAGATTGTACTGAGTAGAACGGTTATGCCTCCCACTGTGACAATACCAATCAGTTGAGTGATCAACTGTCCGAGACCACCACCGAGCAATAACCCCTTGGTTGGGCCAAGACCCTCACCGTACCAGGAATAGACACCAGGACCAGCAGCAAATAAACCCACTGCCAGAGTCCCCCAGATACCACAAACCAGGTGAACTGAGGTCGCGCCCACCGGGTCATCAATTTTGATTTTGTCAAAGAGAGTGACAGCGAAAACAACTAATACTCCGCCAACCAAACCGATGATCAAAGAACTGCCAATGCTGATAAAAGCACAGGAAGCTGTCACCGAAACTAAGCCAGCCAAAATGCCGTTGATAATCATCGACAGATCCGGCTTACCCAGGTACAACCAAGCTGTAATGGTAGCGGCAATTCCACCCGCAGCACCCCCCATGTTGGTTGTCAGGGCAATGTGAGTAATGGCGTTTGGATCGGCAGCCATTGTGGAGCCAGGGTTGAAACCAAACCAGCCCAACCAGAGAATCAAAGTGCCCAAGGTGGCAATGCTCAGGTTATGACCAGGGAAAGCAACGCTTTGCCCGTCTTGATATTTACCAAGCCGTGGCCCTAAGAATGCGGCTCCCATCAAAGCAGCCCAGCCACCCACTGAGTGAACGACCGTGCAACCCGCGAAATCCCAGAAACCTCTGGTTTGCAGCCAGCCACCGCCCCAGACCCAGTGTCCGGTGAGCGGGTAGGCAATCCCGACGAGTAAGAGGCTGAAGATTAAGAAGTCAACAAACTTAATTCGTTCTGCAACCGCTCCAGAAACAATCGTGGCGGCTGTTCCGGCAAATACTAGCTGAAACAAAAACTTAGCAGCTAAGGGAACGCCAGCCCATTTCAGAGAGCCAAAAACACCTTGATAGGCATCGTTGGTGGCAGGGCTGTTATCGGCTCCGCTCAAAAACCACCCGCTCAAACCAATGAAAGGATTGCCGTCCCCGAACATCAAGCCAAAACCAATCGCCCAAAACGCGACGGTTGCTAGAGCAAACACAATCAAGTTTTTGGCGAGAACGTTGACCGCGTTTTTCTGGCGGCAGAAGCCAGTTTCTAGCATACAAAAGCCAGCATTCATGAAAAACACCAGGAAAGCCGCGATCGCTACCCATAGGGTGTCTAGCGCTACCTTCAACTCGGCTGTTGTCGGCCCCTCAGCCGCCGGAGCATCCTGGGCGACTGCTGCATAACCCCACACCATCACAATCAAAATGGCGATAGGAATGCAAGCTTGCCAACTTGGAGTCAGCCGCTTAATGGCAATTTGCAACTGCTTAAACATCGTGGCAGTCCGGGGAGATTGGACTTGCCAATTAGAAGACAATCGCTTCTTTTTGGCTTTCGATTTCTTCTTTTTGAGCGTTAATTTAGGCATCATCACTGCACTTTCCTCAATCAGTCCAACACATCCATCGGTTTAGTCAAAAATCAGTAAATCCAGTCATTTGAAGTGAGTATATGACAAAACCTTACAGGCAACTCGTTAGGGATTTTTTCCTTTATCAACATCTAGACGGGATGTCTAATTTGTCCGGGAAATTTTAAGATTTTGTATTTTCCGAGGCGGGATATTCTGTATCGAAAGTTACATTTTTAGATTCTGGCTCTGGCATCTCAACCCGCAGAACTCTCCTGGAAGTATAAATCGCGGGAGTTTGAGCGAACTTGGAGCTAAATTAGTTTATATCCATCTATGGGGGGATGACCCAAACAAGAGCCTAAATTTATTAAGCGAATCCATTAAGAGTTCAGAAGCTTAAATTTCCCCAAAAATCCCATATTATAGAAACTTAAATTAAGCAATTACTTTATTAAATAAATGCTTTTGTAGAAACTTTCCTATAAATTAAATGCAAGTTTTTTTATTTTATATTTAATGAACAGATAAAAACTGTTACTAAAATAGCAAAAACAAGGTTATCAATTTTTTTTTGCACAAGATTAAATTTGACTTTGATCGCGAAACATTCAACGAATAGATTTGGTCTAAATCTCAAAGAAACCGCCCCTGTCGCCCCTCCAGTTCCGCTAAAAATGAAATCAGCAGTTTTCTTGACGCACCTCGCTATCGGTAAACAAAGCGATTGGTATCAAAAAATTATTCTTGAGATTTCAATCGTTTCTCCTCTCTGCCAAGCCTAAAAAAATAACTGACTCGCCCTTAAAATTAGGGCATCTTCTCCAAATACTGCTTATAGCCGATTTCATCCAGAAGCTGCTGCTTCTCCATCACGGAATCGCTTAAACTGCGGCGATATTGCTGCACTCGTTCGAGTAATTCTGGCTGGTGGGATGCCAAGATTTGCACAGCCAACAAACCGGCATTTTTCGCATTGCCAATCGCAACAGTCGCGACGGGAATTCCCGCTGGCATTTGCACGATGGAATAGAGGGAATCAACGCCCTGTAGGTGACGGCTGGCGACTGGCACCCCAATTACTGGCAAGGGTGTCAGAGACGCTACCATACCGGGGAGATGGGCAGCACCACCGGCACCCGCGATAATCACTTTGATGCCGCGCTGGTGGGCTTGTTGGGCGTATTCCACCATCCGTTCCGGGGTACGGTGGGCAGAGACGATAGCGACTTCGCAGCCGACGCCAAATTCTTCACATATTGCGATCGCGCCTTGCATAGTGGGCAAATCGGAATCGCTACCCATAATGATGCCAATTAACGGTTGAGTCATTTTTTCGGGAGTTATTCAGTTGGTTGTTAGATAAACTGGTGTCTGCTCGAATTTAGGTATCTTGTCGCAAAAGTGATGACAGACGCAACAACGCTATCCATGACTGCCCCAATCGTGATCCGCAATGCTCGATTCCGAGGCTATGAAAGCTTACAGCAGATTTGGATTCATCAGGGCAGGATTGAGCAAATTCTGTCAATGGACACTGTATTCAAAATGGTTCCACCTGCGGATTTGCAAGTGCTGGATGTAGAGGGAGATTGGGTGTCGCTGGGTGGTGTCGATTTGCAGATTAATGGGGCGTTGGGATTGGCATTTCCAGAATTGAATCTGGAAAATTGCGATAAGCTACCGGAAATTTGTAAATTTCTGTGGAATCAGGGCGTTGATGGATTTTTACCAACCATCGTTACAACATCGGTTGAGAACATTCAGCGATCGCTCTCCATTTTCTCTAATTTTGCCGCTTCCCAGCACCAAGATCGAACCACTGCCGCAATTTTGGGAGTGCATTTGGAAGGGCCATTTCTCAATCCCCAGAAACGAGGCGCACACCCCGCCGAGTACCTATTGCCGCTAACGATTGACAACGTGAAACGGGTTTTGGGGAACTATGCGGGGATAGTGAAAGTGATTACTTTGGCACCAGAATTAGATCCAACTGGGGAAGCGATCGCGTATTTGCGAAGTCTTGGGATCACCGTCAGTCTGGGACACTCCCAAGCCACTGAAGCCGAAGCGCAGCAAGCTTTTAAACTGGGGGCGTCGATGGTGACTCATGCCTTCAATGCCATGCCCGGATTACATCACCGCGAACCTGGCTTATTAGGAGCCGCCCTGGTTCATCCAGCCGTACAGTGTGGTTTAATTGCCGATGGTCAGCACGTCTCTCAGACGATGATTCAGCTGCTGCTACGCGCCAGTTCTACCCCTCTAAACAACGGGAATCGGGGGGAGTCTGAGGAAGGCATTTTCCTGGTTAGCGATGCCTTAGCACCCTTGGGACTCCCCGATGGCATTTATCCGTGGGATACGCGGCAGATAGAAGTGAAAAACGGCACCGCACGGCTGCCAGATGGAACCCTATCGGGAACAACATTATCGCTGTTAGTCGGAGTGCAGAATCTAGTACGCTGGGGGATTTGTGAAGTCGAGACTGCGATCGCACTTGCCACAGAATCCCCCCGTTGCGCCATTGGGTTGCTCAAAGAACCGTCAAAACGCGATCGCCAAAAAAACAACAAAACCAGTCCCTATCTTAATCAACCAGCTCATCAACTGCTGCGCTGGCATCTAGATGAATCAACTAACGAACTCACCTGGCAGCGCTTATTACCCAATCCCTAAAATAAGCAATGCCTCTCCTCTCCTCTTCCTCTGCATCCTCTGCGGTTCGTATAAATGGTAAGTTTAACCGTTGGGAACACTTCGACAAAACCAATTTCATGAACGCAGCAGACGATAAAACAATTGTCAAAGACTATTTCAACTCCACCGGCTTCGATCGCTGGAGACGCATTTACGGCGATGGTGAAGTTAATAAAGTCCAACTAGACATCCGCGAAGGACATCAGCGGACAGTCGATACCGTCCTTAGCTGGCTGAAAGCCGATGAAAATCTCGCAACTCTCTCCATCTGCGATGCTGGTTGTGGCGTCGGTAGCCTCAGCATCCCCCTCGCAGAAGCGGGTGCCAAAGTCTATGCCAGCGACATCTCTGAAAAAATGGTCGGAGAAGCCAAAGAAAGAGCCGAGGCAGTTCTAGGCAACGCTAGCAATCCTACTTTCACCGTGCAGGATTTAGAAACATTGAGTGGCAAATATCACACTGTTATTTGCTTAGATGTCCTAATACACTATCCCCAAGACAAAGCCGCCGAGATGATTTCTCACCTCACTTCTATGGCAGAATCTCGGATAATTCTCAGCTTTGCGCCGAAAACTTTAGCCCTTAGTTTGCTCAAAAAAATTGGCAGTTTTTTCCCTGGTCCCAGCAAAGCCACTCGCGCTTATTTGCACCGAGAAGCTGATATCGTCAAAATTCTAGAAAGTAACGGTTTTTCGATTCAGCGGCAAGGAATGACTAAGACTCGATTTTACTTTTCTCGCATACTAGAAGCTACGCGAAACTAAGGTTAATATCGCGGCTGTATTGACAACATCAGCTGGGCACCATGAAGCTCATCAAAAAACTGTCTGCGGGCTTGTTACTGACATTCGGCGGAATTTTGCTAATGATTCCGCTCATTGTTTATACCCTACCGAATCCGAATGCTAGCCCGGAGGATAAACAGGAAGATGGAGACGCTGCCATCGGGGGTCTAGTTTTAGGACTCCCAGCGGTAGCCCTTGGAGGTTGGCTGGTGTGGGGATTGCGGAAACAACACTCGAAAGAAACAAGCGATCGCCTCCAGTCTACCTTTTACCAGCTACTGAAAGAAGGCGGTGGAAATATCACCACCTTACAGTTTGCGATAGAGGCGAAGCTAACAGCTGCGGAGGCAAAGCAGTATTTAGATGATAGAGCTAAAGAATACGATGCTAACTTTAAAGTAAGTGAGGAAGGAGGAATTTCTTATTACTTCCTGTTGAAATAAGAGTAGTTGAAATTATGATGACGCAGATTTTTTTATGCATCGCATCTATTTTAGGCGGATTGTCCGTCGCTGCTGGTGCTTTTGCCTCCCACGCTTTGAAAGAAAAACTCAGCGAACGGGCAGCAGAAATCTTTGAGACGGGTGCCCGTTATCAGATGTATCACGCATTAGCTTTGCTACTGGTGGCATTATTATTAAGTCGCGCCGAGGCAGCACAGTCAATCCTTGTGGCAGCTGGGTATGCCTTCATCGTTGGCGTCGTCCTTTTCTCAGGCAGTCTTTATGCCTTGAGTCTGACGGGTGTAAAGTGGTTGGGACCAATTACTCCACTAGGAGGCGTAGCCTTTATTGTGGGATGGGGTTGTTTAGCAGTTGCTGCATTAAGATTTTAAATAGTTAGCCTTTTCAGCAAGTCCCGCTGAGCTTTACTAAACTCAATTCCAGAACGTTTATTCTTGATCAGTGCTTCTGCTTGGTTCGCATTATTCACAAGCCCCTTGGCAACAAGTGTAGCAGCAACAACTGTTGCAGAACGCCCATGCCCAAGCGCACAGTGAATATAAATATTTCCCTGCCATGCACAGATTTTATCAATCAATTTTTGGAATACTTGATAATCTGGCACGGACGCATCTAATGTAGGAACGCAGATATAAGCTCTTCCTGAAATAACGTTTTTAGGTTCTGGGAATTCGGCTGTTAAATCAACTATTAAGCTGATATTATCGGGAAATTCATTAAGAAATACTCTACGACCCAGCCAGATGCCAGGTGCTATCTCGTTACAACATTCCTCTTTCTCAATCAGTCTTTGAAGATGCCAGGTTATCCAGGTTAATAATAAGTAGGGCATCAATAAGCATATATTCAGCCACCCCATCGTTCCATCTGACCGTTTTCCAAATACTTTAGCTCCCAACCATCCGTATGCTGCTCCTACGGCAATAAAACTAACACCAGTCCATAAAATTAGCCATCTAGCATTACCCAATCTCAATCCAAGCATAATTAGGTAAATACCGCTCAGAAAAAATATAAAACTATACTTCATTATTTGTTGACAATAGATGCCATTCTTAACAGCACTAATAGATTATTCAGTTAAAAACTTGTTAATTTTATATTTCGTTACCTCAAGCCAACCTACGCTTACTTGTACAAACTATCAGACTCGTAATATTTGTCATAGTCTGGACCTGATGCATCTTCCCAAGGTCTACTATTCACAGATTTGTATCGCGCCCCGCAGTTTTCGCAGCGGTAAAAGCTGCGAGAAGGTTGACGAGTAGGCATAATCAACGAGTAACACTTTAGCTTCCGCTTCCTACAAGTTGGGCATCGGATACCAATCAATTGAATCAGCCAGCCCAACCCAGCACTAATCAAAATTGCTAGTGGAAAGGCAAGAATTACACCGATAATAAAGATGAAATTATCCAAATATTTCCTGGAAAGCCAAGAATTACACCGATAATAAAAGTGCTAACATAATCAGCCAATAAGATGCCATCAATTACCTCTAATTATTAGTAAAAGACGCTAGGCGCAACCGCGCCAGTAAATCGTTCAGCGCATCTTTACTAGATGGGGATTCGGGCAGGTGACTACTTTGACTAGCTTTCTCTAATTCGCCGCACAAACGATTAAATTCTCCCTGATAAAATGCTATATCAGCATCTTCCAAAACAGATTTTTCGGCTCCTGCTAACTTGCGCTCAATCAAGTCGGGAATATAAGGCAATTTAAAAATATCATTTAAATGAACCAAATTAGCTTCTATAACACCCGTTCGCATTAAATGAATGCCAGTTAATAGCACTCGATAAACATAAAGTAACGGCTTAACACGATGCGGATTTTCTTTCTCAAAAAGCCGCCATTGCGTATTTGCAAAGCCGAGATAATGGTGAGAGTGGTGGCGGGTGATGCAACCTTTGGCAATCTCTTTTAATTCTTCATGTTCTGGCGTCGTGTGGAGAATTAGCGGTGAATATAGCTGCTCTAATACATAACCGTTCTTTTTAAGAAGTAGCGAAAAGAACTTTTTGACATCGTGAGTTACAAGGTCAATTTCCAGCTTGTCCCGTACTTCTGAAATTTCAATCGTTTCACGCCCAATCTCTAATCCAACCACCTCCGACACTGGCAGAATGTGTGACCCGCGCAAGTCATAATCAGAATCGGGAGATGGAAAGCCATACAGATGTGCGCCGCTGATTGTTGCGAACAAAAGCGGATAAGGTTGCTCAGAAATGACTGGGAGTAGTGGCTGTGCTATTACCATAATTTATTAATGGGTATTGCCGATAGTTAAGAAGTAAGCTTATAGTATGAATCAACTGCTACAAAATCCGGGTAAATACACCCTTAAACTACTCAAATCGTGGTTTAAGGGTGTTTTTTAGCTGAGTTAAGGTTTCAGGATTGACAGAAGAAAGAGCGATCGCATTGAGAAAAGATATGCAATATGTCATTTAAACATTAGTTGAGCTTCACTGTCGTTCAATCCAACCTACTAATGATTCATTCTTCATTGCTATCTTCCCAGGAACCTCTTTTCGATTACCCATTCGCTTAATCGCGTAGCTTTTCTGCTTTGCAGTAGAGTTTTCTCGGTGCTTCATTGAAGTATTTAAATAAAGCGGGACATAACCATCCTTCCTTGTTATTTAACTCCCAGCGATACCAATTGCCACCATACTCTTCTCTTACCAAAGTTAGTTCCGCCTGATATCCGGGAAATGGGTTTCCTGAGAACAAAAGCTTAAAACCTTTCTCAGCATTGGGAATCTCTTTAACCAGAAGATCGATCATCTCAGGAATCCCGCTGACAAAAGGCTCTCGGACAAGTCCGACTCGCTCATCATCAAACACCCAAGTGTGTTCGTAGCGATAGGGGAAAATCACCATCATTGCGTTAGACATTGGTTCAGCCTTGCAATAGATTTTCTGTGGCGTTACAGGGAAATACTTAAACAATGCTGGACTTAGCCAGCCTTCTAAATTTTTGGCTTGCCAGCGATACCAGTTACCGCCGTACTGTTCTCTCACCCAAACCAGTTCTGCCTGATACTCTGAAAAAGCGATTGGAGAAAACAAGAGTTTAAAACCTTGAGCAGCATTGGGAATATCTTGAACCAGACTGTCAATGATTGCAGGCATCCCGCTGACAAAGGGTTCGCGGATAAGTCCGGCTGGTTCATAGTCAAATACCCAATAGTCTTCATGACGATAGGGAAAAATCACCATCATTGCATTCGGCATCATCTAAATTCCCTCTTATTTTTTTGGTGTCTTTTACATCTTTGAAATTCAATTTCTAAACCATACTTCGACGCGCTTTAACCAAAAAAGCATTTGCCTTCTCATAATCCGGACGTTCTGTCAGCGATGTTGTGGCAAAGGCGTCATCAAAGTGGCGATGCAAGCTGAGCCGCCAAGCGTTAACTTCCTCCCAAGGCATCTCTCCGTTGCGGATAGCCAGCAGTTGTTGTCGGTGTTCTTCGACGCGAACTGGGACAAAACCCTCTTGCAGCACGGTGATGCCCGACAACAACAGGCGGATTAGATGCATCGCGTGCTTCCATTTAAATTCCCCCTTTGTACGGATATCTTGTTCAAGTTTTTTGAACTGTGACATCACATATCCGTTATATGTCTGGTAAACTAACTGAGAGAGAAAAATAGACCGAATTCCTAACAATTCTTCAGCCAGGGGCATCACCATTTCTACACCTGGTGTGTAGAGGCACTCTAAGACATTCGGATTTGCTTTGAGTGCCAAGGTCAAAAATTTCTGGAGTTCCCAGTAGCACTCCTCGTTTTCTTTATTTTCCAACTGCTCCGGAATCCCGTAGAGCGACCACTGAATATTGGCGGGTGGTAAGTAAATGCCGCGTCGGTCAATATCAGAGTTGGCATTATCTAAACCGTAGGCTCTTGAACCGACGATACAGCGGTAAATGACACACTCGTAAAGGTCAAAATCGGCAAGAACGGCTCCTGGTAGTTGCAGACCTTCTTGTTGCCAAGATGAGTGGATGGTGAGTTCTGAGCGCCGTAGAGACGCCTCTCCCCCGTCTGGAAACTGGACGCGATAGGCGTGGGAGTTGTCAATGGGTGATTTGATAATAACGCCGACGGTGCCGCGCGATCGCGCAATTTCACCCGCAGCATCTTGAATCTCAACACGAGTCACTATCTGGGTTCCAACGGGCAAAATCAGATTGGGGTTAAAGGCTAAACTCTCTGACAATTATTGCTCCCCCTTTGGACTGGTATTCTCCTCTACGCTGCCATAGCCAAAGATGGCGTGTCTACAATATGAAGTATTGTCAAAAATATGAAAGCGATCGCTCTTGCATTTGCAGTATAAGTTGCTACTTTTGGCTGCGGATTCTCTTGGACGACTGATGGTTCAACGAAAATAAGCTTTTCATGTGGAACGACGTTCATCTAACGAACGTCAAACTCATCGGTTTCTCAGCAATTTCCTATCGCCAATTCACCCCAAATCTCAGCCTTTTTTAAGGTTTGGAGCTTAATCTCAACCATTAATGTAGGAGCAAACCCTAGAAAATGTGCCGTATACTTGGCTACCTCGGTTCGCCTATTCTACTGGACTGCCTTTTGTCCAAACCGGAACACTCGCTGATTGTCCAAAGCTATGAACCCCGCGAGATGACCTCTGGTGTCGTTAGTGCCGATGGTTTTGGAATTGGCTGGTATCACGCCCAAAAAGAGACCGACCCCTTTATCTACAAAAATTTGCTGCCCATTTGGGGTGATACGAATGTCTCCAACCTCAGCCGTTATATCGAGTCGGGATGCGTCCTTGCCAATGTTCGCAGCGCTACTACTGGTCAGTCAGTAGATTTGAGTAACTGCCAGCCGTTTCGTTCCGAGAGTCTCTTGTTCACACACAATGGTGCGATCAAAAACTTTCGCAAGACACTGTATAAACCGATTCGGAGCCGACTGAGCGATGAAATTTACCAATCTATTGACGGCACGACAGACTCCGAGCATATGTTTGCCTTATTCCTGAATGAATTGGCATCTAACCCTGGGATGAGCTTGGAAAAAGCACTGTACAAAACGTTGATGACTTTAACCGAGTTAGCGGATGCTTACCACACACCAATCTCTGCCAACATAATTGTCACAGATGGACATCGGATGGTTGCCTCGCGCTTTGCTCAAGGAACAAATGTTCCCTCACTGTATTGGCTGCGGGACGATCCTATCTTTCCAGAAGCAGTAGCGATCGCATCTGAACCATTGTTTACTGGCAACTGGATCGGGTTCCCCGAACAAAGCATGATTAGTGTGGGAGAAGACCTTGAAGTTCAAATCCATCAACTCTGAAGTAGCCAGAGCGAGTACCCTTGATGAGCGGCGGCAACAAATCAAACAATCGATGCAGCGCTGCCGTGCCGGTACTCTAGCACTGTTTGAAGGCATCAACTACGACACCTTCTGTCGTCAGGTGCATCCCGACTTTAGCCCGATTGGCTGGCATTTAGGCCACATTGCCTACACCGAGGCTTTGTGGCTGCTAGTTCGTAGTGCGGGTAAAACGCTCGAACTTCCCTTTGGGAAGGGGGGACAAGAGATCGCCCATTATCAACGCTTATTTGCGGCTGATGGCTTACCCAAAATGCAACGGGTTTATTTACCCCTGCTCACTGAAATTCGCTGCTATCTGCACGCAGTCAGAGAACAGGTATTCGATTACCTGGAAGTCGCGCCTTTAGATGAGCAAGAACGTCTTTGGCGCTGGTTAATCCAGCATGAGAGCCAGCATAGTGAAACTATCTCTTTCGTGCTGCAATTACAGCGTCGAGACGCCCAATTCCACGTAGGAAGTCGTGCTAACCTACCGGAAACGTGCAATCACCCCATCTTAGAGGAGATGGTTGAAATTGCGGCGGGTGAGTTTGAGATGGGCAACGAGTCCATCGAAGCTTTAGACAACGAGCGTCCAGTTCACCGAGTTTACTTGGATACCTACTGGATTGACCGTTATCCCGTCACTTGCGGACAGTACCGGGCGTTTATGGAAGCGGGAGGATATCAAAATGCCCGATGGTGGACAGAAGCTGGGTGGAAATGGCTGCAAGAAAATCCCGTGAATCAGCCGCTATACTGGGCACCTGACACAGCTTGGGATAATCATCCAGTCTGCGGCGTTTCCGGGTACGAGGCACAAGCGTATGCCCGATTTGTGGGGAAGCGACTGCCAACCGAGGCAGAGTGGGAAAAAGCAGCCAGTTGGGATGCGATCGCACTGTGTCGCCGCACATATCCCTGGGGCGAGGCGGAGCCATATCTAGAGCGATGTAACCACGATAACTTGGCAGGGCAAACAACACCCGTAGATGCTTATCCCTCTGGGCAGAGTGCCTATGGTTGCTACGATATGCTCGGCAATGTTTGGGAGTGGACTTCTACCTGCTTTGATGGCTATGACGGTTTTGTCAGTTACCCTTACGTTGGTTATTCCAAGACTTATTTTGATGGAGAGCATCAGGTATTGAGAGGTGGTAGCTGGGCGACTCGTCCCGCCGCTTTGCGCTCTAGCTTCCGCAACTGGTATTATCCGAGCGTCCGTCAGATTTTGTCTGGATTTCGCTGTGCGAAGTAGCTATATCTATAGCGGTTTTCATTCAAGTGCAATAGACACACTCGGAACCTCACCCCCAGCCCCTCTCAGTGAACGGAGAGGGGAGAATATTGAACTTCTCTGGGTAAATGGGGAAGAGCTGGGTGGGGTTAAACCGTACTGCATCCAATCGGTATTTCTCCCTCTAATTGATGGGAGCTAGGGGAATCTGACCGAATTTGCTTGACTCGATTCCCCCAACCCCCGATAAATTAGGAGCTAAGAAATAGTGGTACATGGCGTTTCAATCATGTATCAACACAGCCCGATTTTTTATTTACTGAAATAAGCTGCCGATTTATCAGGAAAATGTATAACAAGTAGCCTGAGTCTAAATACATCTAGCTCAGGCATGATTTTATTCAATATAGCTTTGTGTTTCACTAGCTGACGGTTATAGCCAACTATTTTGACCCTCGCGATCGCGTAAAAGCGGATGCCGCAATGATTCGGCTGTTCGCGCCCACACAAACGGAGGATAAATGACAATTTCTAAAACTGCAAGCGGTAAAACTGCTTCCCAATCTACGATAGAAAAACGCTTGCAGATAGAGCATCTACTCAGCGCCACGGCACAGTTACAAAATCAAGAAATTGACGGAACTGATGTTGTTAAGGGTTTAAGTGAGACTCCCAAATCTCTGACGCCGCGCTATTTCTACGATGACAAAGGCTCCCAACTATTTGAGCAAATTTGTGAGTTACCTGAATATTATCTAACGCGCACAGAAACAGCTATTTTACAAAAGTGCGCGGGTGAAATTGCTCAGTTGACGGGGGAAAGTGAACTGGTAGAACTGGGAAGCGGTAGCTCAACAAAAACCCGGATTCTGCTAGATGCCTACCAAGAAATCGGCTACCCACTGCGCTATCTGCCAATTGACGTGAGTGCTGGCATTTTAGAAAGTAGTGCCAGGGAATTGCTAGTTGATTATCCCTCCCTCCAGGTTCACGCTTTAGCCAGCACTTATGAATTGGCATTGACACGACTGGCACCGACGCAATTGCCTAGTCGAACGATCTGTTTTTTGGGTAGCACCTTGGGTAATTTAAATCCCCAAGAATGCGATCGCTTCTTCACCCAAATTGCCGAGGCTCTGGAAGTGGGTGAGTATTTCTTACTCGGAATAGACCGGCAAAAACCAAAACATTTGTTGGATGCAGCCTATAACGATAGCCAAGGCGTGACCGCGGCGTTTAATCTGAATATCCTACACCACCTGAATCGCCGTTTTGATGGCAATTTTGACCCTTCTCAGTTTGAACACTGGGCGTTTTATAACGAATCCGAGCATCAAATTGAGATGCATCTGCGGAGTTTGCGATCGCAAACTGTCACACTTAACGACCTCAATTTAACGATTGAATTTGAAAGCGGCGAGACTATCCTGACGGAAATTTCCCGCAAATTTAACCTCGACGCTATGCAACAGGAACTTCAAACAAGAGGCTTAAAAACACTCCAAATTTGGAGCGATCCGAATCAGTGGTTTGGCTTATTACTTTGTCAACTACAACCGCCTACCAGTTGACAGCAGGACAGTGGAAGCCCTCCCCTAACCCCTCCTCGTCAACGGAGAAGGGAACATGAATTGAGGGCAGAGAGATTTTTATAGGTTAGGAAACGCCAGCAAACCTAACACCTGCATGGTTGACAAAGAAAGCTAACACATCCTACAAATAATTAATCCCGCTTATTTCATCACCAACATCATTGCTCGCTTGTCTAAAAGTTATGAGCAAGCAATTCAGATCCCCAACTTCGATAGAGAAGTCGGGGATCTTGTCTTCACGAATCATTTAGGGTCGCTAGAGAAAAGTTTATTGACCTCTTCTCGATCTGGCTTCTCTACTCCTAGAAATATCCTGACGGACTCGATCGATCGACCAACCATCTGCTAAACGTCTTTTATACGTTCTCAGTCCTTCACGATCGGCATTACGACCTAGCTCATTTTGATAAAGTCGGTTAATCGCTTGTTCTGCTTCTGAACTGTCAGCAATGTCACGACGGACTTTCTCCAGTGACCAACCGGATTCTACCCGTTGTCTATACATCCTCAGTCCTTCACGATCGGCATTACGACCTAACACATTTCGATAAATTCTATTAATGTTATTGGAGACGTTTGACCGATTGCGGCGATAGTCATAACTGCCATCCCGGCGATCGCGTCGATAGTCATAATCGTCGTTACGGCGATCGCGTCGATAGTCATAATCGTCATTCCGGCGATCGCGTCGATAGTCATAATCGTCGTTACGGCGATCGCGTCGATAGTCATCATCTCGGTCATAATCGTCTTGCCTTGACGACTCTCCTCGATCCCAACAAATCCCCAAAAAACAGGTTTGCTCCCTCCGTCCTCTGTCAGGCTCAGCAGCCGCAGGATTTGCTGATAGGACGACTGGAGCAATTATCAGTGCAGATAATACAGTAACCGTAGCAGCAGACTTGAGAGAGCGTGCTGTGGTGTGCATTCCAATTTTCATAATTTTCCCCTCAAGGAAATTTAAAAGTCAGAGAATATTTTTCTTTGTGGCATATATTCGCTCTATTTTCCGGGTCTCAACTTCCTACGATGGAATAACCCAATTGGGTGAGATCGGTTAAATTTCGCCAGAGAAATTTTCCTCGAAACAAGCCAAGGTCGAGTTCAGAGAACCGCCTTAAGACAACTGGAAAATCTCTGGCATAGCGATCGCGCGGATACCGGATTAAGCTAGATAAATAAATACGATCGCAAATCGTCTAATTTTGTTCCCGCTGCTAACCCTAAAATTGGGAAAAGGCGAGCTTTTCAACTGGACAAGGAACGACAGCCAGATGAGAGCGATCGCATCCGGTTAGCAGATAGTAATCCTTAAGCGGTTAAATGCCAACGGTTTAGATACCCGATTTCTCTCTCGAAGTCGGGTATCTCTCATTCAGAAATCATTTAGGATTGCTAGATAAAGGCAGACCCAATGAAACAGCAAAAAATAACGACCGATTTTGTGTAGAACTTTTACTTCTTAAAGCTTTATCAGTTCAGTATTATCTATTCCTCTGACTGGAGAAAATCTCAATGCCGAAAGCCAGCATTTGTGTTAATGCCAAAACACCCGAACAAGAGTTAGTTAAGGAATGGATTAAGAAGTGGAAAGGCAAGATCCGATATTTGTCCAATAACGAAGGGTGCGGCTGCTGTATTGACCTGTATCAGGTAGATGCTCCAGCCGAAGTACTGAATGAACTACCCGCAAAAGTCTTTGCCTCTAGTGAATGGTCAAATTGGTCGCCAAAGTCGCGAACAACTCGCTAACAGGCGCTACCAAAGACCGGCTTATGGTAGTAGATGACCCTAATCATTAGTGCAATCGTCGATTTTTAATTCCTACTACTTGGTAGCGAATAGACCAATGGAGATAAGGAATAATTTTCTTTTTCAAAAGTCAATAATTTCAGAGAGAGTCGCAGTAATTACGATTAAAAAAGGTACTGAATAATCAAGATTTACATTCAGAAGCTAAAATTCATTAACCAGCGCCAGCCGTCCCCGACGAACCGCATAAAGCATTCGGTTCAGCAAAAGTTGTTCATCTTCGCTGAGAGAATTTTCAAGCAGTGCTGTTCTGAGTACGCAACGGTCTGTAATTGTTATCTGACCTGATTCAGCAACTTTGGCAGATAAGTCAATGATTGCAGACGGTAAAAGACAGGCTTGAGAAAAAATCGAAGAATTCATGGTTAAGATTGCTGCTATTTGATACTCAGGTTATTGGTTCAAAACAGCACCTAACTCAATCTATAGCTAGAGATTTAATATGATTTAGATTACAGCTCAAGATAGAAGTTTAGTATTTGCACAAAACTTTGAATCACCCCTTTTGACCAGGAATCGAGTTTTTTGCTACTGAAGAAACTGAAGAAGTGAGAGCAAACGAACACTTTGCTAAATTTGTCAAGGATTTTGTCTTGTGAGTTGAGCGATCGCGCCTGTCGGAAATTGAAACAGTCAAGATTCTCCACCCACAAAACTCCACTTACTTCGCTAACTCCGTATTAAACTCATTCACGAGTCGCCGCTTCAGCTCCACCGATTCTGAGCGAGGTAACAAGTTAAACACTTCACGGAAAACATCGTCTACTTTCTCAAACGCCACCGTACCCTTTTGGTTGAGGACAACTTCGCCCTTCTGGTTTAGCAAGACTGTTTGGGGGACGAGGCCTTCGTAGTAGTAGCCCGGTTCCGTAGGTGTAAAGTTGGATTGTACTGGAATCGAATCTACGTCGATGGGGATGAAATCAGCGGCTCGACCATAAAAAGCTTGAAGCTGCGAAACGACGATTGCGTGTTGCTTGCAATCGCTGCTGTCGTCCACGTAGAACACCAACAATGCCGGTTTACCTCCTTTAAGAGAATCTGCCAATGCCACTCGCGGGGGAACCAGCGAGGCATTGCCGCCATAGAGGAGAAAAACATTCCCGTCAAAGTTGTCGTCGTTGATACCCGCTAAAGCTGATGGCGTCCCCAGCAGGCAGCTGAAAGAAACAACCAGTGTCAAGAGGCAACTCAAAAAAAACTGCCGCCAGGAACGGCGAGAAGCTGTCAGAATCCTGATTTGAAATTGTTGCAAGCGAAGAATCATACCAAAGTTGCTGTAGAAACCTTTTTTCTTTCAGTAGTCCTTAAATCGTCTTTGCGTTCACCCGTTATGGCTCCCGATTCTCTATGAAGTTCCCTGTTTTTCCAGTCACCCTACTAGGATTATCCCTGTTAGCCGGTAGCTTAGTCCTTACTTCCTTATCGTTTGTCTCCGAAAGTGTCCGAGCTGCGGTTAGTCCACGCTCGATAGAAGTCAAAGAAACGAACGGTACGGTAACAACTCAAGGAAAGCCAGTGAAAGTTGGCGATCGCTTGCAGGCATCCGGTAGTCTCAGCACCAACTTCGACGCCAGTGCTGTTTTGGCGATGGAAGATGGCATCGGTACGGTTCAGGTTTCCGAAAACACCAACGTGCAAGTCAAGACTTTAAAGACAAGTAAGGATGGTAGCAAACAAACGCGCCTTTATATGGATAAGGGACAGGTCAGCGCCAAAGTGCGAGCTTTTACTAACCCTAACTCTAGCTTTGAAGTGGAGACGCCTGGGGGCGTTGCTGGGACGAGAGGCACAGAATTTGGCGTCACCGTCGGTTCCAATGGGAAAACTGGGCTTTCAACTATCCGAGGCAAAGTAGCCTTTAGTGCGCGAGGGAAAACTGTGTTGGTAGAGCCGGGGTATTCTGCTTTAATTGTTCCGGGACAGGCTCCAACGATTCCCAAGGTGACAACGGGTGACACGAGACTGAAATTACAGGTTCTATCGGTGACAGGCGATGGTCAAGTTAGAGTCACTGGAACGGTAGACCCAATCAATTTAGTGTTAGTGAATAATCAGATTGTGGATACGGGAGGCGAGGGACAACTCGATACGGTGGTGCCAATCCCGTCTAATCGGCAGATGAGATTAGTCGTGCGGAATCCCTTGGGCAATCAACAAGTTTATGAATTGGAAATTCCGAATAGTGCGGGGACATCGGAGAATCCTGTGAATCAATAATTTTTATCGGATAGCCTTTTCCTCTCCTTTTTAGTCGGAAAAGACGAGGCAGCAACCCACGAATTCGCGTTCTCAATCTGAGCTTGGGAACGCGAATCAATTGGCAAAATCCTCCGCACGAGTGAGGTGAAAATTCTCAAGGGCATGAGTTACTGGAGAAGTCGTCAAAGAACTTGAAAGCGCCAATACTGTGACGCGATCGCATCAGGACATACGCGATCGCGTTTTGTCTGAGTGCAGATTATAGCGGTTCTCATTCTTAGTGCATATATATCGGAACCTCACCCCTAACCCCTCGACCTACACCCAGAGGGGGGAAGATTGAACCCCTCGTTGCAAAGAGGGGGAAGATTGAACCCCTCCTCGTTCGCGGCAAAGGGCAGGGGTGGGGTTAAATCGTACTGCATCCAAGAACAGAGAATTGCTATAAATTCAGTATTCCATCAGGGGCATTTACCATCCGGTGAGCGTGCGGAACGCTTGGGAAAAGTCCGTATGTTTCCAGGCAAGCAATCGCGATGGTTGATGTTTTTGATGGAATCAACGTGTTAATCAAAAATTGGTTTAAAAAAAATCAGCGTTTTATTTCTAGCAGTCAATCAATCGTTCCGGGCGCAATGGTCGGTTTATTGTCTGTCGGGTTATGGCAGATAGGGGCATGGCAACCCCTGGAACGGCTTGTATACAGTGCGCTGTTTCAAGCTCGTAGCGCCAGTATCTTACCGCAGACGAATTGGGATCGTCGGGTCGCGGTGATTGCGATTGACGATGCGAGTTTAAAGAAATACGGGAAATTTCCTTGGTCGCGCGATCGCTATGCCCAATTGTTGCAGAAGCTAGAACCAGCCTCTCCAGCAGTCATTGGTTTCGATGTGTTGTTCGTCGATCCAGGCCAAGGGGATGAGAAATTTGCCAAAGCGATCGCTAAATCTGGCAATGTCATCTTGGCAACGGCTTGGGACAATCGCGGGCAACCTCTGGAAGTATTACCCAAATTAAAAAAAGCGGCACTTGGGGAAGGTCAAATTTGGCACAATCCCGACGCAGACGGCATTAGCCGACAGGCAGCCCTCTTTTTTGGCACCAAACCCGCTCTCGGTTTAGCAATGCTGCTAGAGGCACCAGAGGCGGTATCCCTGCCTCATCTGGCTGAGGTTCAGAGGCGTAAAGATGTCTGGATTAACTGGCCTGGGCCAACCCAAAATGTCTCCACCTATTCTTATGCCTCAATCATGGAAGGCAAAGTTGACGCGAAAGCCTTCGCCAACAAGTTTGTTTTAGTCGGTGTCACGGCAACCGCTATCGATCGCTTGCGATCGCCTTACAATCAAAATCCCCCGACCGCTGGAGTTTATCTTCATGCTGCGTTAATTGATAACTTGCTGAACGGCAAGCTGCTGCACACGCTGCCTAAAACGGCAGTGATGCTCATTTTGTTGGGGATTGCCCCGATTACCAGCTGGCTGTTGTTAAAACAGGGAGTCTGGGGGCGAATGGCGATCGCTATTTTGTTACCGAGTGGTTGGGTAATCTTTGCCCTGAGTGCCTTCATCGACGATGGCTGGTGGTTGCCCATCGTCGCACCTGTGGGAACCGCGATCGCTGCTGGGATCGGCGTTCAGCTGCGAGAACAATATGAAAAGCAACAACTGATGAGTTTGTTTGCCAAGCACGTTGCGCCAGAAATGGCTGACCTCATTTGGCACCGGAAAGACGAAATCTTCCACAAAGGGAAGCTGCAAGCCCAAGAAATGATGGTCACGGTTTTATTTGCCGATATCCGGGGGTTTACCAGTATTTCCGAGAAACTACCGCCGGGGGAATTAATCGAGTGGCTGAACCTGTTCCTAGACGCCATGACAGATTGCATCATGGATCGTGGCGGTGTGATCGACAAATATATTGGGGATGCAATTATGGCGGTTTTCGGGATTCCGTTTTCGCACACCACGCCGGAAGAAATTCAACAGGACGCCCTAAATGCGATCGCGGCAGGAATTGCGATGCAGGAACGACTCAAAAAGCTCAACCAGCGCTTCCACAACGCTAACAAGCCTACGATTGAGATAGGGATTGGCATTCACACAGGGCCAGTGGTTGCCGGAAGTGTGGGAGGTTCCCGACGCCTGAATTATTCAGTCTTGGGGGATACCGTCAATGTTGCCGCCAGACTGGAACCGATGAATAAAGAAGTAAAAATTCACAACCCCTACCAAATGATTGTCAGTGGCAGTACATTTGCTTATGCAAGCGATCGCTATCACGGGCCTGCTGTCCGCGCCATTCAACTGCGGGGACGAGAACAGGCAACAATTATTTACTGCATCCAGGGAGAGAAGGTCAACTTAGCAGATCCAGCGGAAGCGATCGCACCCCCACTGAATATTTCAGCCTAAAGCGGCACACCCAGCGTGAAATTTCTTTTAACTTCACCGTTTGAAGAGGATTTGTGCATCTACTCGCGATTAGCAGATATCTTGATTAAACCCACTTTTACACAACCAATCGCTGACAACAAACTAACAGCTAATTTTCAAACTTTTCCTAAAGTCAGTAAATTGATTATATTAGCTGCGGTGAGTTGGATTATTTGGAATTTGCAAGCGTCAAGCGTGCAGGCATCGCCCTGTTCCGAGCTGCTGAATATATCGCAAAGACCCGGTTTTAATACTCGTCAGGAAGGGAATTTAATCGTTCTGGGACGCCTGCCTAAATATCACTATGTGGTCGTGGTTCCCTCCGGAAGTGAAGCCACGCTGGAACAAGTGCGTCAGTGCGTACCCGATGCATTGATCGCCAAGTCAAATTTAGGAAATTACATTTTAGCGGGGTCATTTCCCGACCAATCCAGTGCGAAAAGTATCTATTACGCATTGCGATCGCTGAAACTAGATGCACGAATTATATACGTTCGATAGCGATCCCCAGTAACCTTCCCTACTTTCTGCTCTATTGATTGGGTGTGACGCCTTGAGCCAGCTTCACCATCGAGCCAGAGGCATTAGTGCGATAAATCCAGCGGCGTTGCCCATTCCCTACCGTGACTTGCCAGCCAGGAACTTGCATCTCGGTGCAAAGCACCTCCAAGTTATTAATATCTAAGCAGTCATCAGACCAAGTTTGCGGTTGAGTTTGGACAATGTTTAGCGCCGACTTTGGCAACCCTGAATGTTGAGACACGTCCTGCAAAACCGCATTCTGAACCGATGTTAATAAACTAACCCCAGAACGAGGATTTGAAATAGTAACTTTGCGATTGGGGAGCGTTAGTGTAGCGGTCAAAGATAAAATGCCCGTCAACACCAAAGCCTGAACAATTAGACTTAGCTGGCTAGCCTTTTGAGCGATAGTTTCTGTGGGAGAGGCAGGGGTAGTAACTTCTTCCATAGCAAACATTGACAGGGGTGCTGTTATTACAAAGGGCATTAATTGTATTGGTAGAATATGCACCCAGATGCTTAGAATTTCCGGAAAAAGTTAAAGGTTCCGGCAAATTAAGTATGAATTGACTTGCAGATTGCTTTTCCCTAATTCTTGAAGCGAGCCTTCTCGTTAATGCTGTGAATCTCCTTTTGGAGATGCCACCTTTCGGAACGCTAACTCGTTTAGAGTTGCTACGAAAAGTGCTAATGCGTACTGGTTCATAGGAGTTCAGACACTAACACCCTGCAAATAAGTTCCCTAATTAATCTTTTTTTAGTAGAACTACGGTGCCCGATCCCTAATACTAATGTGCGCCCTCTAGGTGCCTAAATGAAACCCAGAAACTACTGAATTGTTAGCAATTTTGTATAAAGATTTACTGATTTCAGTCCCGCTTGATTATTTATCAAGTGGACTGAGTATGGGGAAAATAATCTTGTCAAAAAAACAGAAGTATGCATTTCCTCCCTAGAAGGTAGATGATTCCTCTACCTGCCCGCCTTGGCGCAGCCCGATAGCAATTTTGCTATGCTTTTCAATTTGGCTCATCACCTGCTTGGCGCGTTGAATCACGGGTGCGGGTAAACCTGCTAGCCGCCCTGCTTCGATGCCATAGGAACGGTCAGCGCCTCCCGGTTGCACCTGATGCAAAAAGATAATCTGGTCGGGTAACTCCTTCACCGTCACCTGGTAATTTGCCACATTCGGCAAAATTGAGGCAAGTTCGTTCAATTCGTGGTAATGAGTGGCAAAAATCGTCCGCGAGCGAATTTCACTGGCAAGATACTCCGCCACCGCCCAAGCAATCGAAAGACCATCAAACGTAGCCGTCCCCCGACCAATCTCATCTAAGAGTACCAGAGACTTCGCCGTTGCGTGATTGAGAATATTTGCTGTCTCGTTCATCTCCACCATAAAAGTAGATTGACCCGTCGCCAAATCATCTACCGCACCGACACGAGTAAAAACGCGATCGCATATTCCCAAAGTCGCCGCCCTAGCTGGCACAAAACTACCAATTTGTGCCATCAACTGAATTAACCCCACCTGCCGCAAATAGCAACTCTTCCCACTCGCATTCGGACCCGTCAAAATAATTAAATCCGGTCTTTCTTCTACCCCCCTGATTCCCCCCGCAAGCGGGGTGAGGTTCTCCCTCTCCGCTTGCGGGGAGGGCTGGGGTGGGGTTAACTCCCCCCTCCCCAACCCAGTCGAATTCGGCACAAAAAACCCAGGTGGCAAAGACTGCTCAACCACCGGATGACGCCCATCAATAATCCGAATTTCCCGACCTTCCACCATCTGAGGGCAGGAATAACCCTGATAAACCGCCACCTCAGCCAAACCACACAACACATCAGCCGCCGCCACCGCACGAGAAATCGTGCGAATTTGTTCTGCGTATTGCCCCACCTCTTCTCTTAAAGAAGTGAAAATCTCATATTCCAGGCGATTTAAGTCATCCCGCGCCGTCAAAATCCGCGCTTCTCTCTCCTTCAACTCCGGAGTAATATAGCGTTCCTCATTCGTCAGCGTTTGCTTGCGGATGTAGTTATCCGGAACTTGGTCAGCTTTAGTGCGAGAGATGCTGATGTAGTAGCCGAATGTCTTATTAAAGCCCACCTTCAGCGTCGAAATCCCGGTTCGCGCCTTCTCCGTCACCTCCAAATTCGCCACCCATTGCTGATCCTCTTGGGCAAGACTTCGCATTTCATCCAACTGAACATTCACATTGGGGCGAATCAAACCGCCTTCCTTGATATGGATGGGAGGCGCGTCTACCAAATGGGCGCTGAGTCTCTTTGCCAGTTGTTCCAATTCCGGCGGCACCTTCTGCAAAGCTCTCATAAACGGAGAGTAAGCATCCGCCACCAGTTCCGCTAATTCCGGCAATTTTGCCAGAGAATCCGCTAAAGCAACTAAATCCTTCGCATTCGCCGTGCCGGAACCAGCGCGACCCGTTAGCCGTTCTAAATCGTAAATTTGCCGCAACAATTGGCGCAAATCTTGCCGCAAGAAGCTATTTTCGACTAATTCTTGAATCGTATCTTGCCGCGCTGCAATGCCTTTGATATCCAGTAGCGGTTGCAGCAACCACCGCCGCAAGGCACGTCCCCCCATCGCTGTGCTAGTTCTATCCAACGCCCAAAGCAGGGAACCGTGAAAGGTGCCATCCCGCACCGTTTGCGTAATTTCTAGATTGCGGCGGGTTTGGTGGTCAAGAATTAGATAATCGCTGAGGGTGTAGGTGCGGAGGAACTGGAGAGGAACGAGGTTTTCTTTCTGGGTGTCTTCTAAATATTCCAGCAAACCACCCGCAGCGCGGACAGCCAGGGGGAGGTGTTCGCAACCGAGTCCTTCCAGACTTCGCACTTTAAACCGCTGCAATAATCGATGTCTCGATTCACCCGCAGTAAAAGGAGTTTGCGATCGCAACGCATAACAGAAAGATGGCGGCAAACAACTCGGTAAATGCTCGGAAGTCTCCCCCGGTCGCAGCAAACTGCCCAAATCTGGCGCATTTGTTGGCACCAAAACTTCAGAAGGCTGCAAACGCATCAATTCTTGCGTCAAATGCTCTAATTCGCTCGATTGGGTTGTGAGAAATTCCCCAGTAGAAATATCTGCATAAGCTAAACCCCAATGATTCCCGGCAATCACCACCGCCGCCAGGTAATTATTGCGACGCGCATTCAGCATCCCTTCTTCCAGCAACGTACCGGGGGTGAGAATCCGCGTCACTTCCCGCTTCACCAGCTTTCCAGGGTCAGTATCGGCAGAGTCTTCTACTTGGTCGCAGATTACAACTGCATACCCCTTCTCCACCAGTTGAGTCGTGTAGCGTTCCCAAGCATGGTGCGGCACTCCCGTCATCGGCACCCGACCAATTTCTCCGGCTTGCTTGCTGGTGAGGACAAGTTCTAATTCTCTCGATACAGCGATCGCATCCTGAAAAAAGGTTTCAAAGAAGTCTCCCACCCGGTACAGCAGCAGCGCATGAGGATACTTATCCTTCACTTCTACATAATGGTGGTACATCTTACTCAGCTTGCTGCGATCCACCAGTCGAGAGTCAGCGTTACGGATTTTGGGTTCGGTCGGGGTAGATGCCGAGTCAGGAACGTTCATGGAAAGTCAGTGCTACGCCAAGGTCTTTAATGACTTTACCGCAGGTATCTCTTGCCGTTGTTTGCAGTTTGTTAACCTGAAATCTTGTCCCGAACGTCTTCACCCACCAAGGGATGTAGCGGCGCAATTAATGGTGTCTCCACACAAGGAAGTTGACGAGATGCTAAAAATCCTTTCTATTGGTGCGTAATTTCGCGAAATTCTTTCAAAAAGCGTCGAAATAGAGGATGATTTGCCGAATCATATTCATAAGGATGAATACTTGCTAATGGCTTCAATTCCATCATCGTCGCAGCCAGGAAAGCACCCTCAAAATTCCCTAATTCCTCCGGTCGCACATCCCGTTCAACCACTTCAAGTCCTAATTCCCCTGCAATATCAAGCAGTGTAGCGCGGGTGATACCAGGGAAAATATTCGGAGTCAGTGCAGGCGTAATTACTCTATCCTCTTGCAGAAGAAAAAGATTAGCCACTGCCGCTTCAGTAATTCTGCCTTGTTGGTCAAGCAAAATAGCATCATTAAATCCAGCCACTTCCGCCGCACGACGAGCTAAATAACTATTTACATATGTTCCACAGAGTTTCCACGCCACTGGAATTGCGTTACCAGAAACCCGTTCATAAGGGGAGATGTGGCAAGTCAAAGATTTATCAACATCGCGAGGAATCGTCACTGCCAAGATGGTCACATCGACCGGCATTGTATCGTTAAAGTTCAGTTGAGGCACCGAACGATAAACAATCGGTCGGATATAGTAATTTGTTGCCGGAACTGCCTCTAAAAGTGCCAAAAGACCTGCTTTCAGGTCTTCGTTCGACCAAGAAAAACCCAAACCAATATGTGTAGAACCATTGCGAAGGCGGTCTAAATGTGCATCTAAGCGATGAATGTAATAGCGATCGCGATTCCAATAAGCCATGATCCCATCAAAAACGCCGATCCCTAAATGCAGAGAATGGCTAGCAATAGAAGGCGCAGCATTTTCCCGTTCAACTAACTTTCCGTTATGCCAAACTATCGGCGTTGATTCAAGAAACATTTGTTATTCTTGCCTTCTCAAGTTTGACTTCTCCTACGCCTAGGCACTGGCGCTGGCGTAGTTGACTGGTATGCCTTTAGCCCTTTATCACCCGTTAGAATATCCACTTCAAAACCCATTTTGTCATAGTATTCAGCCACTGTCTTGATGGTGGCGTCGCCGATAGAAATCTTTTGCGTTGCTAGAGCGGGCCATTCCGAAGCTAACTTTTTTAATCCTTCTGCTTCCCAAAGAACCGATTGGTCAGTAAAAGCAGCCCAAGGTGATTTTTCATCTGCTGCTTCTGTCATGATTTTTGCTAAAGCTTGGGCTGTTTCATAGCGTCTGGAGCCAGCTTGAGCAATGTGATTACCTGTTTCCAGAATTGTTGCTAAAGGAAGTACCAATGTTGTACTTTTACTCCTTTCTTCTTCTATTAGCCTATCAACACGCTCAAAATTCCACTGATTAGGAGCCGCTCCACAAGTTTCCATTTTAGGGATTTTCAACCAAACGCAAAGGATCGATGTATCGATGATTAAAACCTTTCTCATAACTAAAATTAGTTAGTACCGGAAAGGCTTCTTTCAATAGCACCTTTTGTTGTCAGCTTGCCTAATGGTCCAGATGCCATTAATTTAGGAAGATTATCAATATCTTCTAGAAGGGTTAGCTTGCTCTCCCCAGTTTCTGTATCCCGGTGCGCCACAACTACAAATGGAACCATTTCTGGCCCTAAAGCATCGAGTAAAGCTGGATTATGGGTAGTAACTAATATATCAATTTTTCTCTTTTCACCGATTTCTCTCAGCATTTTTAAAAGTAAGTCTGCGCGGGACGGATGAAGTCCATTATCCACTTCTTCGATTACTAATTGGCTCCCTTCAGGACGGGTGAGAAGTGCTGTAAGAATCGCCAAAAATCTAAGCGTTCCATCTGACATTCCTCTTGCATCGATTTCTGTAGTTTCACCAGGTTTCCATAGTTCTTCACAGTAGAGCATTGCATCTGTTTTAAACCTTCCAACTGGTTCTGCCCACACTCTTTGAATATCTCTTTCTGGTAAATGCTTCACGTAGGTAGATAATGTAGATTCCACCTCAGCTTTTCGTTCATCAGGCAATGCTGCTAGCACACCCGCTATATTTGATGCATCACTTTCAAGATTATCAGAAAGCAGTGAATAATCCCGCATTATAGAAGGAATAGAATTTAGGATAAAAATGTTTTCTAGACTTTGACGAACTGTACTAATACCCTTAACGGTTTCATCCAACAAATAATAACCTTTCAATTGACTCAAAATTGAATATGAGCGTATCCATAATCCAGGAAGACCAGCTAAGCCCATGCCGTTTTCTGAACCATAAAATTGCGTAATAACACCTGGAGATTCAGATGAGCTAATATAAGTTTCTAGCAATTGAAGCCGGACAGGTTGTGCCTGTTTTTTTTGTTGATATTGTAGGCGGACTAGAGATTCATGATAAAGTTTCGCAATAGGCTTAGTTTGCACGGTAATACTGTAGAGGTAATCAGTGCTATCATCCTCACCCGCAACCAGCGCTTCTAGTGTGAATTGAGTTTCAGGTTTAAGTGCAGCCCACTCTCCCCCACCTCGAATAGAGGTCAGACTTGAATCACCTGACAAAGCCGCTTGTATTTCTTTGCCTCTTACTGTTCTTTTTAAAAATTCTAAGGCATCAAGCGCATTAGATTTTCCACTGGCATTTGTACCGATTAAAACAGTTAATGGGTCAATAGGAAGCACCGCATTCCGAAAAGTTTTCCAGTTTTTAAGGATAAGTTGCTTAAGCATCTTTTACTCTAAAACTCTGCTGACCCTGCTTATCTTTTGTTTGCATCGTGGCTTCCACAAGAATAGCGATCGCTATCAACTCCCGGCATCGCTCGCTAAGTTCTTAGACGCTATGACGGGCGAAACATTTAAGGGTGTAGAGTCAGATTCAATCTCCTCTATCTCGTTCCATTTGCCATCGCGCAAGCTATCTGCGGTACTTTTGATGAAGCTTGCTAAAGGTACAGCAATTAATAGCCCCAATAGCCCTCCTAGCTTTGCTCCTATCAACAGCGAAAGCAAAATCCAAACAGGATTTAAGCCAGTAAAACCACCTAAAATGCGAGGCGCGATGAAATTAGCATTGATTTGATCGATAGCGGCAGCTACAGCGAACACTTCCACCCCTAGCCAAAAATTTTGTAATGCTACTAGCAGACTAACAATGCTGATACCGATTCCGGCACCAAAGGGAAAAAGAGCCAAAAAACCAATTGCAATTCCAAACAATAATCCTAACGGCACTCGCAAAGCCAGAAATGCCAGCGTGATCACACATCCGCTCCAAGCAGCGAACGTCGCCTGACCGATAAAATAATTATGGAAATCTTCGCGGAGAGCTTGCCTTACTTGGGAACTAAAGCTAGCCGGAAACCACTTAAAAATTCCGTCCCAGAGACGATCTCCATTTAATATTAGATAGAAAGTTAGAACCACTGTTAGCAGAACATTGACAGCAGTGCCAATCGTATCAAAGGCAAAATTAAGAATTCTACCCGTTACGTTTTGAAGTTGACTGGATAATCGGTCTGTTAGTTGAGTAACGATTCCGCCTAAATTAATCGGAAGTTGCTGAGTTTCAGCCCAAATTTGAAAAGCTTGGAGTTGTTGCCTCCCCGAATCAATCCAACTAGGCAATATATTAGCTAGTTCGTTGAGCTGTTGCCAAATGATCGGAACTAAGGTAAGTCCCAAACCTACCAAAATTAGCAACGCCACTAGGGAAACAGCGACGACCGCATTGTTCCGTTTAACTCCTTGTTGCTGTAAAAAACGGATAGGGTAATCTAATACAAAAGCCAGCAGGAGTGCGGCAACAAAAACGCTAACTAGAGGTTGAAAATATTGCAACACGAGCAGCAATAGCCAACCATTGAGAACGGCGAGGGGAAATGCCAATCCTAAAACGACCCATCGCGGTAATTTGTTTGCTGATTGCATCATGTTGAGGTTTTGAAATCGGGATTCATAACAACTAAAAAGTTATGCTTCTGGCTACACAGTCAATTGAGGAAACTTGTCCATAAAATCCAGTAAAATTTTTTGGTGAGGAGTGCCTAACGGTCGTACTTGCCTAGCTTTTTCAGAGTAACCCTCGCCGCGTTGAATTTCTTCAGGCGTTAATAAATCCATATCCCAACCTTCTCCTAGCACTAGCTGGTTAAGTTCCACGGGAAGCGGTGCCTGATAGACATGGCGAAGAACGTAGGTATCGGGATAATAGCCAAATAATGATAACGCGGGCGGTGTATAGCCGATTTCCTCCAGCAGTTCCCGCTTGATGGCTTCTTCTGGGGTTTCTCCTGGTTCGAGGTGCCCGCCAAAAAATGCCCAGTGTCCGGGGTAGAGAATACCGGGGATGTTGTCGCGCAGCTGGAGGAGAAATTTGCCGTGGCGATAGAGGATGGCGATCGCTACCTCAACAATTGGTTTATTGTTCATAGCTTCCTTCCGGTAGTAAAGGCACTCCCTTTTTCGCTGGCTTCCGCTCTAGCTGTTCCTGCTGCTGAAGAAAAACTTCTCCTAAATCTTTCCCTGCGAAGGGAATGCTTTGATACTGTACTTTCCCCTTGATTAAAACTTCATCTCCTCTATCGGGGAGATTCTGGCTGGTGAAAACCCATATTTTTCCCGTCGCATCTCGCAACTCATAAGCGCCGCTTCCCACAAAAGGCGCTTGAGATGCTACCTTGCCTTCCAAATAAACCGTTGGGTTGCCCTCATAACTCTGTTGAAGATCGCTAATACTGGTGATCGGGACACTGCGGTTGTTAAACAGACCCAATCCAGACTGAGCCACATGACCGCAGCCGAACAACCCACCCAAAATTAGTGTGGTGGTGCTGAATTGCAATACCCGGATTTTGACTGACCTCATATCTTGCATCGGGGAAATCTCAAGTTTCTCACTATTTCGGTATTAATACTTATCCCTATCCAGATGGCTCTGACTGGTACAAATATAGTGAATCTTCCAAAGATTTACAGTCGGGCAGGACTGCCTCAAATAAGATTAAATGCAAAGAAGGCGAAGGAAATCGCCCTGTGATGCAGCTACAAGGCAAACGGAAAAACGCGATCGCCTAACCTTTTCTCTCTGAGACCTTGGCAGTAAAGGCGGGAAATCTGCGAAACTATCCTATGACAGATGCGATCTGTTTTATCCCTAGATAATGCATTCCTGACCACATTCCTGACACCACAATGGACGAATCAATCGCCCAACTGTTAGACGGTAAAGCGCTAGCTGAACGAATTTACGGACAGCTACAAGAGCAAATTCAGCAAATACAAGCCACTGCGGGACGCCCTCCGGGACTAGCCGTGCTGATGGTTGGCGATAATCCAGCCAGCGCTGCTTACGTGCGGAATAAAGAACGCGCCTGTGCCAAAGTCGGGATTGCCTCCTATGGTTCCCATTTCCCGACGGAAACGACCGCTTCAGAACTAGAGCAAGTAATTCAAAACCTGAATCAAGATGAGCGGGTTGATGGAATTCTCGTTCAGCTGCCCCTACCTAGCCACCTAGACGCTGTTTCCCTGCTGCATCAAATCGATCCAGATAAAGATGCCGATGGACTACACCCCCTGAACTTGGGGCGGCTGGTGCGCTCTGAAGCTGGTTTACGCAGCTGCACACCAGCCGGAGTCATGCGCCTGTTGCAGGAATACCAGATTGATGTGAAGGGAAAACAGGCAGTGGTGGTGGGGCGGAGTACCCTGGTGGGCAAGCCGTTGGCTTTGATGCTCTTAGACGCAGACGCCACCGTTACCATCGCCCATTCGCGATCGCACGATCTCCCAGCCATTACCCGCAGCGCTGATATTCTGTTGGCAGCCGTGGGGCGTCCAGCGCTGATTACCGCCGAGATGGTCAAACCTGGTGCGGTCGTCATCGATGTCGGCATCAATCGCGTCACCGACGACGCTGGGAACTCCCGTTTGGTGGGAGATGTCCACTTTGATTCCGTCAAAAAGGTCGCGCAGTTTATCACCCCAGTTCCCGGCGGGGTTGGCGCGATGACCGTTGCCATGCTGCTGCAAAATACAGTCTGGAGCTACAGCCAGCGCTATCTCTAGTTTTGATTGAATGAAGACGGTTTGAGGCGCGAGGATTCTGGACGAATTCCATCACTTAACACCGATCGCTCATAATTCGTAACTTTTTGTGACCCAAAGCCCCGTAAAATTGTTACGGAAACGACTGTGCTACAAGGAATCACGGGATGTTAGCGACAGATGACCTTCATGCTCCCAAAGGTGAATCAGCGACCTTTGACCTTTCAACCTACCTGACTCAACAACAGGCTCTGGTAGAAGCAGCTCTGGATAGTTCCCTCCCAGTCACGTATCCAGAGAAAATTTATGAGGCGATGCGCTACTCGCTTTTGGCTGGAGGCAAGCGCCTGCGTCCGATTCTTTGCCTTGCCAGCTGCGAACTGGCTGGAGGCACCCTAGAAATGGCGATGCCCACTGCCTGCGCCCTGGAGATGGTTCATACCATGTCCTTGATTCACGATGACTTACCGGCGATGGATAACGACGACTACCGGCGGGGCAAATTGACCAACCATAAGGTTTATGGTGAAGATATTGCCATTCTGGCGGGGGATGGCCTACTGACATACGCCTTTGAGTTCATTGCCTCAAATACCCAGAATGTACCGGCAGCGCGAGTTTTGCAGGTAATTGCTCAGTTAGCCAAAGCAGTTGGTGCTGCGGGCTTGGTGGGCGGTCAAGTCGTTGACTTGGAATCTGAAGGAAAACCGGATATTCAGGAAGAAACGCTCACTTTCATTCATACCCACAAAACAGGGGCGCTACTAGAAGCTTGTGTGGTCTGCGGCGCGATTTTAGCGGAAGCAGAATTGGAAACCTTGCAACGAATGTCTCGCTATGCCCAAAATATTGGGTTGGCGTTTCAGATTGTGGATGACATTTTGGATATCACGGCGACTCAAGAGGAGTTGGGGAAAACTGCTGGGAAAGACATTCAAGCCCAAAAGGCAACTTACCCGCGACTTTGGGGACTTGAGGAATCAAAAGTTAAGGCTCAGCAACTGATTGACGCCGCCAAAGGAGAATTGGCAACCTTTGGAGAAAAAGCTAATCCCCTGATTGCGATCGCAGATTTCATTACTACTCGCACTCACTAGAAAATAAGCCCCTCACTCCTAAACGCTCCTAACTTGCAATGCTGCTCGTTTTTACCCAACGCAAAACAAAATGCAGGACTTTGCCCACATCCTAGAAAACCATGTGCTACTGGTTGCGACCGTAGCTTGTTTAATTGCTCAAGCATCCAAGCTGATCATCGACTTAGCCCAACATGGCAAGGTGAATGTGCGCGTCTTAGTTACCACTGGCGGGATGCCAAGCGCTCATTCAGCATTGGTAACAGCGCTGGCAACCGGCATTGGACAAACGGTGGGATGGGACAGTATTGAATTTGCGCTAGCCACCATTTTTGCCGTTATCGTCATGTACGATGCCGCTGGCGTCCGTCAGGCTGCGGGTAAGCAAGCTCGCATCCTGAACCAAATTATCGATGAGCTATTTCAAGAACATCACAAGTTTAACGAAGACCGTCTCAAGGAGTTACTGGGACATACGCCGTTTCAGGTGATTGTCGGTTCAGCACTCGGCATCGCTGTCTCCTGCTTAGCAGGGCCAGCGTATTAGTCTATTAGTCTTTCGCGATCAGCAAGCGATCGGGGACGAATGACGAATCGCTACGATTGGCTATCTACTCACCACTGATGATCTGAGCAGTGTCACTCGGCGGCTATCGACTAGCATTACCAAAAAACCGCGATCGCTCAATCTTCTTAAAGCCGAATTTGCCTCATTTGAATTGGTTGTGTAAACCGCCAGTAAATAAGGACGTTGGACATAGGAAACCAAGCCGACATCGCGACCCAACATCTGCCGTACTTGAGCCGCTACTTCCGGTTTGCTTGAATAATCCACCAACACCGCATAACCAGCACCGAGTGCCTGCGGTTTATAGGTGGGTGCATTTGGATTTGCCGGTGCCTCTGGAGGTCGGAGAACGAAAGCCGATAGCCCAACAATCTCATTCAGATAACGTGCCCAACCGTTGGCATCTTCCACGCTCCTGAAGCCACCAATCCGCGTCATCGTATCTTCAAGATATTTACAAGTTGACGTACTTGTGTTGTTAGGCAACGTTCGTTGAATTTGCTCTTGACTTTCCCTCGTTTGGCTTCCCACTAATACCAAATACTCGCCTTGGGGAGGCGGCTGGCAAGTGGGAGGCGACGATTGAGCAGAAGCAACTGCACCCGGCAAAAGAAAAAAGGCAAAAGGCAAAAGAAAGATTTTTTTCATGTTTTCAGTTTTTCCTTTTTGCTTTTTTCCTTAATTTTTAACTGTTTACTTTTGCCTTCTCAGGAAACGGAGGCAAGGGAAGCAAGTGGATTAGGGATACTTTGGGAAGGTGCCTGAAATTCCCCGCTCAGCACAAACTCTAACCGCAGCTTTAACCAGGTAATAAATTGGGAATTCGTAGAAATGACTGCCACAGAAGGTTGAGGGCACTGAGACTTAATTGCTGCCATTTCCGGTGCCTCTAAAAATGCCGGTTGCTTGACTAGCCAAAAATCAATTTCTTTTTCTTGTTCGTGGTAGTTACGGGTACGCTCTTTGAGGACTTCATCCAAGGGTTCTTCTTCGAGTAAAAAGCGTTGGCTAGCCAGAACGTAGTAGTAATTTTGCATCTTAATAGGTTGTTAATGGGTAATGGGTTGTTAGCAATCGATGATGAGTCATTAGCGAGTGACTGAGGACTCATCACACATGACACTTCAGTTGTTACCAATGACCGAACATTGCTTGTTTCATCTCTCGAACGGCTCGTTCTATTCCGACAAGAGCTGCTCGACTAATAATGGTATGACCAATATTGAGTTCTTCCATCCCTTCAAGGCAAGCAACCGGGTAAACGTTCCAGTAGGTAAGACCGTGACCGGCGTTGATCCGGATGCCAGCAGCACGCGCTTGCTCGCATCCTTTGGCTAACACGGCTAATTCCTTCTCTCGACTGGTTTCATCTGCTGCTTCGGCATAGCAACCCGTGTGCAGTTCAATGAACTTCGCCTTAATAATCGCAGCTGCCATAATCTGACCGGGATCGGCGTCGATGAACAAGCTGACGGGGATTCCGGCGTCTTGCAACTTTGTCACCATTTCCCCAATTCGGTCGATTTGACTGGAAACATCCAATCCGCCTTCTGTCGTCACTTCTTCGCGTTTTTCAGGCACGAGGGTGACGTAATCGGGTTTGATGTCGAGAGCGATGGCGACCATTTCTTCGGTGGGTGCCATCTCCAAATTTAAATGAGTCCGCACTGTCTGCCGCAGTAATCTCACATCTCGGTCTTGAATATGCCGCCGGTCTTCCCGCAGATGCACCGTGATCCCATCGGCACCGGCAAGTTCTGCCAGCACCGCTGCTGCCACCGGATCTGGTTCTACTGTCCGTCGTGCCTGCCGAATGGTGGCAATGTGATCGATATTGACGCCAAGTGTAGGCAACGGAACCTCTCCCAATGTTTTAGAGTCTTCCGCAATTGATTTTAACCTGAAACGCTGGAAGGCTATCTTTAAAAAGGAGTTAGGACTGAGGAGTTAGGACTGAGGACTAAGGGCTGAGGGCTGAGGAGTTAGGACTGAGGACTGAGGGCTGAGGGCTGGGGAGTGAGTGAAAGACGGCTGAGGAGTTAGGAGTTTAGGATTGAGGGCTGAGGAGTGAGTGAAAGACGGCTGAGGAGTTAGGAGCTAGGCTGCTCTGCGATCTATGTATTTATAGCAATAGTAATCCCATGTTATTTGTGAGATACCAGTGGTTTAGATACCCGACTTCTTGGAGAAGTCGGGTATCTCGCTTTCACAAAGCATTTAGGACGGCTATATCAGCCGATTAACTCAAAGAAGGCATCATCCAGCTCATAGCCGAGCATTTTAGCCATTGACTTTACACGAGAGGTACTGGGGATTCCCATCTGCTTCATCCATTGTGTCAGGACAAAGATTTTTTGCATCACAAAAATCTCTAGGGCTTCGGGATTGTACTCAATCCCTTCTGTCCGATTGAACTGGTGTGGCACGAGCATAGCAGTGTAGCGGGCGAGTTCACCGGATTTCCAATCCAGCAGAAAGGGCATCCAGGGATATTGGGCATCTAACCGAATAAACCATAGACGGACTTCTGGGATTTCGGAGAGTTCTCGTGGATCTTCCGGTTCGCGGGGATAGTCAATCTCAAAACACAGTTGCTGTTCCGAGGATGCGATCGCTCCCTCTTGGAGCAACTTTTCGATCGCCGACTGCACCGGCGACAGATCCAGAGTTTGAATCAAGTCAGAATTGAGCGCGATTGCTGTCGTCATTGAACCATTCTTAAGGTGACACACTTTGAATGCCGACAATAGCGCTGGCTAGCGCTGGCTTCTCTCTACATTGTTGCAGCCTTGCTCCGATCTCACGCCAGTCCCAGCTCTAAATTAGTTGTCCCACGCTTTGTATCGGGCTAGCGACAATTCGCTTGATGTCTCTTGATAGCCTTTCCACCGTCATTTCCCTTTTTGACCAGGGTAGAAAGGAGCTTTAGCTGTAAGATGTCGTTAGCTTTTTGTTATCCACGCTGTTATAACTGCGTTAACAGACATTTTGTTTGGCGACATCCACTCAGCGCGATCGCACTTAATCTCACTTAATCGCACTTTAGTCTTATATTCTTTCAGCAACCATACGGCGTACAGGTTTGCAATCTTTACAGTACAGGCAACTTGAGGCTTCGCTTCCAGGTTTTCCAGCATAGAACGGATACGATGCATTCAGCAAAAAATCTGGGGGATTCATCCATCTCCGAAATCCATCTCAATTTTCCTGTAGCAGCACTATGTCAGGAAGTAAGTATTTTCCACAAGGCTTTGTGAAGATTTGATAAAGATCGGGCATCTACTCCTGATACTTTGCGTGAAATTACGAGTTCTGATCGTTAAATGAAAACCAAAGAACAAGGAGAGGCAATGATCCCCCAAGAAATGCTCAAGCACCTTGTAGAACAAGTTGATTCTGTTAGTCCATCCAAAGGGATTCAAAAATCTGAGCAGACGGTGGATGAAGTAATCTTTGAATCTGATGTTGACGGAACCCACTATTATTTGGTGCGTTGTCGCCCCAAGTCAGAACGCGGGATTAGCCTCAGCCCCCAAGAACAGCGGATTGCCCGATTGGTCGCACAGGGTCTTCCCAACAAGTGTATTGGGAATCAGCTGGGCATTACCCATTGGACAGTTGCTACCTATTTACGCCGGATTTTTGGCAAGTTAGGTGTCACTTCTAGAACCGCCATGATCGCCCGCCTTCTAGAAGAAAATTTACTGCAACAATAGAATCAATTAACCGGCTGCACTCGATAGTGCTGTCCTAGAATATTGGGACGGTGGACATTCCGAGAATAGCTAGGTTAAAGTGGAAATGAGTTTGGATTAGCAGGCAAGCGTGTCAAAGTCTAAAGTATGCAAAAAGAAGCGGCAGCGGTTAAACCTATTCGCTCGTTAGAGGATGCCTTAAATCGGTGTCAAGCGCTGGGTATGCGCGTGAGCCGTCAACGCCGCTTCATTCTGGAATTGCTGTGGCAAGCGAAAGAACACCTGTCGGCGCGAGAAATTTATGACCGCTTGAACCATCAAGGTAAGGACATCGGTCATACATCCGTGTATCAAAATTTAGAAGCGCTATCGGTTCAAGGCATTATTGAGTGTATTGAGCGTGCGGATGGTCGTTTGTACGGCAATATCAGCGACGCTCACAGCCACGTAAACTGTCTAGATACCAATCAGATTTTAGATGTTTATGTAGAACTGCCTGAAACCCTGCTTAAAGAAATTGAACAACAAACAGGGGTTCGGATTAGTGAATATTGCATTAACTTCTACGGGTACAAATTACCGGAATCTGGGTCTCAAGCGGAGAACGGGTAATCAGTAGACGGTAGAATCCACTTTTTAACACCGATTGCTGCTATATCAATAATTTTTTAAACCGTTTGTAGGGACGGAAAATTTTGCGTAACTATAGGCTGATTAAAGTTTAGTGAAAAACGCTTGTAGCAGGCTGTCTAGTTTGATTAAGTGGGCTAACTGAGGGTGGGAAAACTGGAGATTAAATCGCTGCTCCAAATTTCCTTTACCTAACATTTACAAATAGACCCACTAGCGCTAGTAAGTGGGATTGGGCGTTAGCGAAACCTAACGAATACTTCATACGGTTCTAGAGTTTTTAACACCCTCAACAGCTAGTTGCTTCGTTGAGGGTTTTCTACTAGCGCCGTCTCATCATCGTATTGGGAATCTACCTTCGGAGCTTCTTGGAATGCTAAGGGTTCCCCTAGGGTAGAAGAAGTTTCTGCAATCACCGTTTCATCGTCTTCATCCTCCATAGGTTCTTCCGGCAACATCGGTTCTCCTTCGGCACTTTCTATCAGAAACACTGTAGGTTCAGAATCTGCACTGCCTTTGTCCTGAGCGCTTCCAGCCTGTTTGAGACGGGGTAATCTTTGAATGTATGCCTGGAACTCTTCCAAGGAAAATAGGGCACCATTTTTCCGGGCAAAGTAGTGGTTCTGATCATCTAACTGGGCTTGAAACAGACAAGCATGAGTGATGTTCGCTAACGTAAGATTGGTTCTTTGCAGGTTAGCGCCGGTTAAGTTTGCCCCTTCAAGCCTTGCTCCAGCAAGATTGGCTCCTGATAAGTCAGCACCGGAGAGATTCGCCCAGGACAAATTGGCTTGCTGGAGGTTGGCACCTGCTAAATTGGCTCCTGCTAACTCAGCCGCTAACAGATTGGTTTGCCAGAGGTTAGCCTCTGCTAACAGAGCATGATTCAAACAGGCAGAGCGTAGCTGTAATTGACTGAGGCTGTGCCGCGCCCTCTGCCAAAAGGCGGTGGGAGATAGGACAACAGTGCGACCGATTAAAGTCAGCAGTGCTTCGGCGTCAAATTCAGATGGCAGGTCGGGGTTGCCGCAAGGCCAGAAAGAAATCTGCGTTGCCCGATGACCGAGATGTGCTTCGCGCATCTGCTTTGCGATCGCGCTGAGCAACAAGAAGACATTCAGCCCAACGGCGGCATCGATTTGCAAGATTTTTAAGGGGTTGTGCAACGCCTGCAACTGGGTGTGACACTGGTGGGCAATTCCTTCATCTAGCCAGCGACCTCGACAGTAGGTGCGGTAAAACCGATAGAGGCGTTCAAACAAAACATTGAAGCTAAACTGAGCCGGGTTGCGCTCAAAAATCCGCCGCAGTCGCTCAATTACCATGTCTTCGATTTCAACTGACAATACGCCATAACCCAGTAATTGATAAAGATACTGGGCTACATTGATCGGCGAGTGGATCGCAAAGGTGAATTCACCGTAGGTATCTTGGACTGGCTGGGTGAGGGCTTGCAGCTGAGCGGCAATTTCTTCAGCGCAGAGATATTCTCCCAGGTTGCGGTGAGAAAACTCGATCGCTGAGTGATGAGTGTGGAAGAAAAAGGCTGGCAGGGTGTCATCTGACGGCTGTAAGCGGGGGTTTATCGGTTTGTGCGCCTCCGTCGCCATTCTGGTAAAGGTTGCCTCTACAGCGGATTGGGGGGCTTGATGGCGACCTGTTTGCAGAATGGCCAGTGCCGCCACTTGCATCTGGTGGCGTAGGTCTTGGGGGCGTCGGTTTTGCAGGAGATGAGCGATCGCATCATTGCTGCGGTAAGCATGAGCCAGACCTTCCCGAATCACAAAAGGCATGGAACCACTGCCAGCTTCGGGGTATGCCAAAAGCCAGCGGCAAATCCGGTCGTAAATTTCAAACTTCGCTTGGGGTAATGTCAGGTGAAAGATCGTGTCGTTGAGCAGTCCATCTCGATGCAAGATACCCAGTAGATAGAGCATCAAAGGCTTGCGGACGAGGGCGGCGAGTACGTTAGCAGCGCCTGGGGTGCCAACGGGACGAGTCGAAAAGCCGCCTCTTTCTTTGACAAAGGCGAAATATCCTTGAGCGATCGCTTTCGATTGCAGTTTCGACCACTGCTTGAACCACTCCCGGAACTCCTCGTGTTCCATTGGCTGAATTGCAATCCGCCGCCGCAAATCGTGAGGCAAAGGTATCAGAGTAGAGGCAAGATCGAAATATTCTCCTTCTCTTCCAGTTGTCCGGCTGGTCAGAATAATCTTGTGGCGGGGCGTGCCCTCAAAAGACGCCATTGCTTCCCCTTGAAACTGCATCAGCTGGTTCAGGAAGGCATGGTAATGACGCCCTGCGTGGCTTGATCGGGGCAATTCATCCAAGCCATCCAGAATCAACAAGCAAGGAGGATGCATTGGTGAAAGCCAACCATCTGCATCTGTAAATCTGCCCCAAGGGAAGGCAGAGTTCAGGGTTTGCTCCAAAGTTTGCCCCAAGGTAGCGTCCTTGAGTCGGATAAACGCTGGCATCCATCTAGGGTAAAGCTCCTGAGCAACGGTTGATGCCAATATTTGGCAAAAACTGGTCTTGCCCGTGCCCGGAAGACTCTCGATCGCCGCAATGCTGGTCGTATCATTTAGCTGAGCCGTGACCCACTCCATTAAATCCACGGGTTTCGCAGGTACGGCGTTAGCGGCAAGCGGTGTCGTGGTCGGATCTGACTTGGGATTTTTCGTCTCTAACCGGGTGGAGCTTTCTTCGAGCAGCACTCCCTTCAAGGGGACGTATAAATCCTTTAGGGCAAAAGGTTCTGCCAGTAACGGTTCGCTCAAAGATTGTAGAAGGCTGGCTCGATAGCGTTCTCGTTCGAGGTTCAGCGAAAATTGTGGCGTGTTTGGGTCTGAGTTTTGATTTGCCTCAAAATTCAAAGTGGTGGAGAACCCAGAACGCTTCCGCTCCGGGTTTCCCGCGCCAGGAGTATCCTGCCAAGTTGATAAATTCCCTAGCTGGACAAATTTCTGTAGTTGTGCCAGCGGCAGGGCATTTTCAGCGATCGCGGCAAGTAAATATCCTGGGAGTCCGTGAACCAGGCGTTGGGCGATTAGCTTGGCTTCTGTTTCCTCGGCACCATTGGCGATCAACCAGGCAATGCCCGTACTATTCATCTGCTGCACGAGAAAGGAGTCGCCCACCATACTCAGCGCTTGTTCTGCCTGACTATCGGTGAGGCGTCCGGGACGCAAAGTTTTCAGTAAGGCTTGCAACTGGGGATCGGAAAGGGGCGCATCCCAGACCTGCCCGTACAAGTCTTCTGACTCGCCTGGGACGCCTGCACGAGATAACCACGGTCTTCTCAGTTGAGATTCTTGTTCTAAAATTCCTTGTAAGGCGTTCAGGTAAGCAATTTGGAAAGTTAGCCAGGTTCCTTCGTTGCGCTTCAGGGGCTTTTTTTGACTCAGGATACGCAGCAACCCCACACAAAGTTGGGAAGCTACGCCTGCCACTTCCCAAGCTGCTCTCAAAGGTAGTTCTAAGACTTCCGCTAAGACACTAATATCAAAAGGTGTCAGGCTCTTGAGTTCCATATCCCGGACAATGCGAAAGGCAATCCCGGCAATCTGAGTGCCTGGGTGCCTCAAGGTTGCCAGTTCAATGTTGCGTTCCGCCAGCCAATGCCGAATGCTAAGGCTCATCCCACCTCAATTCTAGGAAATAACTCAATATGCCACTTATTAGTCATGTTATCGGGAGTGTAGGCGGCTGGTGTGCCGACCAATCGTGATGAATGGGGTAGAAGCTGTTTTTCATCATCCCTAATTGAGTTGAATTTCAGGATAACTTATGTAAGAGCGAAGCACGGGTGCAAAAAATCAGCTCGCTCTCTAAATTCACTCACAAAAGCTTTACCCCTACAAACTTAAAGCTTTTATTATCAGTTTTAGACCCTTTACGCTGACGGCGATTCGGCTCCGGATCGATGTCATCAAGCAGGAGCAGCAAAACGAGGACTCAAGGGTAGTGGTAGTGAGATGGTAGTGAAAAGACAATTACATGAATTTCAAGTACGCACGGCAAATCGATTGCGCCAGCGGCAGGGACGCAAACTGGTAATTAGAGTCGTCTCGAATGCCAGCGCATCTGCCACCAAGCTCCGGGACGAGGATGCGGAGCAAACTGAAGCCGCTGCCTCAGCGATGCAGCCGCCTCTGACACCGCTGAGACGGCGAAATAAGATTTGGCAGTGGTGGCTGTTGTGGCTGAGTATCATCTTCGGGTTGGGTGGGACGGCACTCGCGGCTTTCTTCTTGCTGGCAACGATTCCTCCCCAAGTTAACTGTAAAAATATGTCGCCTTTGGCTCCGGAAATGGATCGGTTGACTTGCGCCCAGCAGGCGGCTCAGTCGGGCAAGTTAGAGCAGCTGGTGGAGGCAATGAAGTTCGTCAAGAGCTTGTCCCCCGATAACCCGGTGTATCCAGAAGCGACTCGGCTGATGGAAGACTGGTCGCGATCGCTCTTGGCGATCGCCCGTCAGAAAATTGACCAAGGAGATTTAAAGGGAGCGATCGCCATTGCCCGCCAAATTCCCTCCTCTAGCCCCCTGTATCCAGAGGTGCAAGCAGCAATGAAACAATGGCAAGGGGATTGGCGGCAGGGTCAGGAGATTACCAAAAAATTCTTAGCAACTTTAAAAGAACAAAAGTGGTTTGAAGCTTCTTTGCAAATACAGGCTTTGTCTCGTCTCGATAACCGCTACTGGGATCAAAAACAACTGGATAAACTGATCGATCGGATGAGTCAGGAAAAAAAAGCTTGGCAACAGCTAGAAGAGGCGCAGACATTTGCCGAAGCCAAGACACCTGAGGGATACGCGCCAGCGATCGCCCTGGCAGGAAAGGTGAACCCCAACACCTATGTCAAATCAAAGGCAAAAGCCGAAATCAATCTCTGGAGCCAGGAGTTGCTAAAAATAACTGCCGAGCATTTCGAGAAGGAAGAGTTTGACCGTGCTATTACCGCCGCCCAGCTGATTCCTCCGAAGACTTCAGTTTATAAGGAAGCTCAAGATTGGATTCAACTGAGTCGTTCTTATGCAGTTGCTCAGGAAAATAAAATCCTCAGCTTCCTAGAGGCGCAAGCGGCGCTGCGTCAGATTTCCCCAAAAAGTCCGCTTCGCCAGCAAGCACGAGTGACCGAGGCGCTTTGGCAATCTAATTTACAAGATCGGCTGCAAATGCAATTTGCCGAAACAATAGCCAGCTTCGATCAACCGTTGGCATTTGAATTTGCGATTAGCCAAGCCCAAGCGATCGCGCCCAAACGACCTGGACGCATCGAAGCCCAAACTCAAATTGCCCACTGGCGGAAGCAAATTCAACAAATTCAAGACCGAATCGCCCTTGCCCGATCCAAACAGCTGGCAACACCGGGAACTCTAGAAAGTTTGAGGGCGGCGGTTGAGGAGGGAAGCCGGATTAAGCTGGGTCAGCCTTTGCGGATAGAGGCACAAACCTATATCGCCCAATGGACTAAAGCTATCCAAACGAGGGAAGACCGACCGATCCTAGATTTAGCGAAAGGTTTGGCTCAGCAGGGAAATCTCCAGGCGGCGGTTGCAGCTGCCTCCAAAATCGCTCCTGGACGTGCTTTGTACTCTGAGGCACAGGCATCGCTGAGCGATTGGGTAACGCAAATTCAAATCGCTGAAGATACGCCGATTCTTAACGAGGCGAACGCTTTAGCGGCTAATGGGCGGCTCACTGCGGCAATTAATAAGGCTTCTAGGATTCGCTACGGTCGGGCACTGTATCGAGAAGCGCAAGGAGCGATCGCTCGTTGGGCATCTGAACGAGAAGCCATTTTAATAGAAAGACAAAAGGCAGCTGAACTTCAGCAGTCTATCGAAGACAGTTCCTCTGAATCTCAAACGAATAGTGAGCCGGAGGGGAATTATTGACGGTGTCGATCTCCCTCACCGAGAAGGGACAGTAAAGTTTCCCAAGGCTTGGATAATTCCCCCAGCCTCTCATCCTGGGGCTAAACAAACAAAGGCTGCATAGGCAGCCTTTGTTTGTTTAGCTGCTTGACTTTTTCAGCATTTTCTCTTTTATTGGCACGCTCCTGCTGGAGAGTGCCCATCGTTCTGTATCTGCTTTAAGCTGCAATCATTGCTTCCCAAGTCCGAGGGCCAACGATCCCATCCGGGCTTAAGTTTCTCGACTGCTGGAAGGCGATAACGGCTGAGCGCGTTTGCGACCCATACACGCCGTCAATTCCGCCTTTATAGAGTCCTCGATCTTTTAATACTGTCTGAACTTCTGTCACTACTGCTCCCTGACTACCGCTTTTTAGCATCGGCGCGGGTGAGGGAGAATAGCGGGCAAGGGGATTAAATTTTGCAGGTGCTATGTTTTCAGCGGGCACAGTTGGCCCTTCATTACGCCCGGTGGGATCGGGAATCAGCTGCGCTTGTCTTGTTGGCTGCTCATAGCTCCCACCGTGCATATCAATGGGCATTTCTTCGATCTCAGGGTTGATCTGAGAAGCACTAATCCCGGCAGCGTTTGCACTCATCCCGTTCAAGAGGAGCGGGAGCGAGGCAACCGCAGAAAGAATGCTCAGGGATTTGATAGTTGACTTAAAAGATTTTGCTGTCATCAGCGTCAGTTCCTCTTTCAAAAACACAAGATGCTAATAAATGCACCGTTTGTGGCTTAGAAAGCCTCCTATTTGTGGTTCATCCAAATCTTCTTGCTTTGAATGATTTCCAGCTTTTGTATGTCTTCGTTAGCTTATAGGAGATGTCGAGTCTGAGCATAGTTCTATAGTTAGAGCTTCTAGGTGCTAAATATCTGACTATAGAAATAGCAGCTCGATTTTTAATACAAGAACTAGATGATGATGTTTCTGTAGTAGCAGGGGGAGCAATGCCCGCCCTAATCGCATTTCGTGGGTCTTGTCCACTATAAAATCTACAACTTTTTCTTTAGCTTGAACTAAAAAGAGGGGAAGATTAAATAGGACGATTTAAGATAAATTTCCCAAAAAAATAGTTAGATGACAGCGATCGCGCTCTGTGGAAAATACAAGCGTGGCGAACTGACTTTTTCTGCGCGAGGCGTTAGCCTCGCTTCCAAGACACGCGATCGCGCTCTGTTCGCATCGCCCCTGGAATGAGTAATCTGTTATAGCAGGGAGAAAGCGGTGTGAAGCAGGAGGTTGTTGATGAGCGATCGCGTAGCGGATACCCTTGGGACTGTTCGCCGCTTCAAGTTGATGCTAATCGATGATGACCCGATTTTTCGGTTGGGTCTTAGCACCGCTTTGGCGTCGTTTCCCGACCTGCAAGTCGTTGCCCAGGCGGATAGCGTTGCTGACGCTTTGCAGACCTTGGCAGATGGAGTTGGTACAGACAACGCTCCAAATCTGGTGATTTTAGAACTAAACCTAGGTCGCTCTAACTTGTCTTTGGGGGGATCGATCGGGTTGCAGCTGTGCCAGGAATTAAAGACGCAATTCCCGAAATTACCGATATTCCTTCTCAGCCAACGACTCCCGCCAGAGGAACTGATAGCAGCCAGAACCCTAGGCGTCGAGGGCTATTGCCCCAAAGGCACCGATCTCTCGGTTCTGGTGCCAGCGCTTCGTCAGATAGCCGTTGGGGAAGTTTACTGGTCAGAACTCGTACAGACGCAAAACGACGCGCCTGTAGAAGCCTCAGATGTCATACAAAGTCGTTCATCCTTGCGCTGGCAAATCCGTCAGTCGGGGCTACGGCAAATCGATACTGCGATCGCCCAGGTGACAAACCAGGTACAAAACCCCAATCTTTCGACACTAGATTGGTTCATCCTAACGGGACGGCGACGAGAATTGCGGACAGCCCGTTGGCTGGTCAATCAGCTGTTACCTGTGGCGACGACAGGCGCAAGAAATCAGGTGGCAGGGACGGGTTTTACTGACCCCCCTGAGGAAAACCCGAATGACCTCCTCAACCCACCTAGATCGGGAAGTCGCGATCGCCGCAGTGGGACTCCTCTCCCTACCCCGGAACCGAGGAGAAGAAATAATCCCTCGTTAGACTCAGCACTCGCGACTCAGTCCTCAGCACTTTCTGAATCCTCGATCCTCAGCCCCCTGCTAGACGCTACTTTAAATAAACTTCAATTTGGGCTAAAAAATCTGACTGGCTCTCCGTTGGAAATTGATATTCTGCTGGAAGAAAAGAAACGGGAATTGCTCTATCTGATCTTGCGTAAATTCGAGGATGTCTTAGAGGAACTGCGCTTTTCCCAGCTACAGCCGGAAGCGATCGCTCTGAAGCACTCGCTGATTCTGCGGGATTTGTGGCAAGCGTCTACCACTGATTTTTTTGGCAAATATTGCACAATTCAAGTTGGAAACCTTGAAGTAGATATTGTCAATACATTGTTACAGGATGCAACAATTATTCAACAATCTTTTCTAGATAAAATTCCTCTGGTTGTCGAAATCATCAACTATTTGCTTTTTCAAACTCCGCTGATGATTGATAATGTTTCCTACTCTTTTGGGACACCGGAAGCGCGGGATCGAGCAGAAGTTATCTTGGAGAATTTATTAATTCAAATTGCCAATAGCGTTGTCCAACCCCTGCTGAACTATTTCGCAGATGTGGAAGCAATTAAGCAGATTTTTTACGATAGACGGTTAATTTCATCGCGGGAAATTGCTCGATTTCGGAACAATTTATCGTGGAAATATCGTTTAGAAAGATATGTGGGTGAGCCAACCGCAATTTTTGAAAGCCGATATCTTCTGCTAGCGCTGGGTGGCATTGGAATCAAAAAAATCTCTATTTATGCCCCCCGCACTGATGAATTACAGCAACTCAGGGGTGCCCAACTCGCTTGTACGCTAGCGCTAGAAACTAGAGATGCGATCGCGCCACGTCTGCGCTCAACGGTTGCCTTCCTAGGTAGCGGTGTTGTTTACGTCCTCACGCAAGTAATCGGCAGAGGCATTGGCTTAATTGGACGCGGCATCATTCAAGGCATTGGCACAACGTTACAAGAAACTCGGTTTGGCAAAAATGGCGAACGCCAGAAGTAAAAAAGGCAGGTGAAAAAGGACAAGTAAAAAGAGTAGGGGTGCAGGGGCATTCTACCTCGTTCTCTGTTCCTTCTCCTCGATTTCCATAAGATTAACTCATAGGAAGATATACTCAGGCTATTCCTGAAGGTTAAACAGTTTTCAACCGCTGCTCCGATAAAATTTAAACACTTGAATCAGGCAATCCGATCGTGAGAAATTGCGACTGCCACTACAATCTCAGCGTTCAGTATAGAGATGAAGGGAATCAATGATGCAGCCCAAGAGATGATAGCAACCTACGATTTACGTCTGGTTGTGCTTTCGATGGCGATCGCGATCGCGGCTTCCTACACGGCGCTAGATTTAGCGGGACGAGTCACGGCGGCTCAAGGACGTGGGCGGAAGCTGTGGCTAGCAGGAGGTGCGATCGCGATGGGAAGTGGCATTTGGTCGATGCATTTTATCGGAATGCTCGCCTATTGCCTGCCAATCTCAATGGCTTACGATTTCCCCACCGTCTTGGTTTCGATGGGAGTCGCAGCGATCGCTTCCGCCGCAGCTTTGTATATCGTTAGCCGCGAACAAATGGGTTGGCGAAGATTACTCGCAGGTGGCATTTTCATGGGCTGTGGCATTGCCGCGATGCACTATACAGGCATGGCGGGGATGCGGTTAGAAGCGACCGTTACCTATGACCTTAGACTGGTAGCAGTTTCGATGGCGATCGCCATTAGTGCTTCCTGGCTCGCCTTGTGGTTAGCTTTTCATCTGCGTACAGCGGCGACATTAACCGGGAACTTGCGAAAGATCGGCAGCGCGATTGTCATGGGATGCGCGATCGCAGGGATGCACTATACCGGGATGGCAGCGGTAAGCTATCAATCAACCAATCCCTCCGGGATGAAGTTGTCCCTGATGATGGACAATTCTTGGCTGGCAGTTGAAATTGGAATTGCCACGACGATCGTGCTGGCGCTAGCGCTGCTGGGTTCTGTCTTCGATCGACGGCTAAAAATTGAGCTTGCCAGAGCAGAGGCACTGCGGGAAAGCGAAGAGCGGTTCCGGGCTTTAGCGCAGAATGCCTCTGACATTCTTGTGATTGTTGCAGCTGATGGCACAATTCGCTACACCAGTGCCTCCATTCAATCGATTTTGGGCTACGACCCGGAAAATTGGCTCTCGAAAAAAGCAATTGAAATTGTTCATCCGAGCGATCGCCCTCAAGGAGAGAAACTATTAGCAGCTGCACTGAATTCTCCAACTAGCAACTCTCCAACTAGCAAAATTACCGCACAGTTTCGCATCCAGAAAGTCGATGGCTCTTGGCGAGATTTTGAAGCGATCGCCAATAATTTACTAGATGTGAAGAGTGTAGCGGGTATCGCGATCGCTTACCGCGACATTACCGAGCGCCAGCGATCGCAGGAGTCGCTGCGGGAAAGCGAACAACGATTTCGCCTGATGGCAGATATGGCTCCCGTGATGTTGTGGATGTGCGATTGCGACAAAACTTGTAATTATTTTAATAAAGGCTGGCTCGACTTTACTGGCAGGACTTTAGAAGAATCAATCGGCATGGGTTGGACGCAAAGCCTCCATCCTGACGATCTTCAGCAGTGTGTAGAAACATACCGCACTGCCTTTGATGCCCGCGAAAATTTTGACATGGAATACCGCCTGAGGCGCTTTGATGGCGAGTATCGCTGGGTTTTCGATCGAGGCGTTCCCCGGCTGACTCCAGGCGGGAGCTTTGTCGGTTATATCGGCTCTTGTATAGACATTACCGAGCGCAAGCAAGCCGAACAAGAGCGCGAAAAACTGCTCGTTTACGAACAACAGGCGAGAATGGCAGCTGAAGAAACCAACCGCCTGAAGGATGAGTTCTTAGCAACCCTCTCTCACGAGCTTCGCACCCCCCTCAACTCAATGCTGGGATGGACTCAGTTGCTTCGGACTCGGAAGCTTGACGAAGCGATTATTGTGCGGGCAATGGAGACAATTGAGCGTAATGCTCGGTTGCAAACACAGCTAATTGAGGATCTGCTGGATGTTTCGCGGATTATTCAGGGGAAATTTCGCCTTTATGTCCGTCCGCTGGAGCTATCCTCCGTCATTGAAGCTGCGATCGCGACCATCCAACCGGCGGCTAGTGCCAAGTCGATTCGATTGGAGTCTTTTCTTGATTCCTCCGCAGGGCTAATCTGCGGCGATCCCGACCGCTTGCAGCAAGTTGTATGGAATTTACTGTCGAATGCAGTGAAGTTTACACCCAAACGGGGGCGAGTCGAGGTGCGGCTGGAGCGGAGCAACTCTTGGGTTGAGATTCAAGTCAGCGACACCGGACAGGGAATCGCTGCCGACTTTCTCCCCTATGTGTTCGATCGTTTCCGTCAAGCTGATAGCTCCATCACCCGGTCATACGGCGGACTGGGACTGGGGTTAGCCGTCGCCCGCCACTTGATAGAACTGCACGGAGGTACGGTCTTTGCCCAAAGTCCGGGAGAAGGAAAAGGCGCAACCTTTACAGTGAAGCTGCCGATCCTCGCTGTCCTCATCGAGCCAAAGGATATCGAGCAGGGATTCTGGACAAGGGACAACGAAGGACTCTCAGAGTGTCCTCCAGGACTCAACGGATTGCGAGTGCTGGTAGTAGATGATGAAGCCGATGCCCGTGAGTTGCTGACGGTTATCTTGCAACACTACGGAGGCGAAGTGATGGCAGTTGCATCCGCAAAAGAGGCAATGGCAGTCTTAACTGACGATGCTTCGGATTGGCGTCCGGATGTCCTGGTGAGCGACATCGATATGCCGAACGAGGACGGCTATACTTTTATCCGCAAAGTTAGGGCGCTGGATGCACAACAAAAGGGAATTCCAGCTTTGGCTCTGACAGCGTATGCCAGAGAAGAAGATCGCTCGCGGGCTGTCAAAGCTGGCTTTCAGACACACGTCGCGAAGCCAGTGAAACCATTAGCATTGGTGGCAGCGATCGCCCATTTATCCAGACGATGCGGATGAATCGGAGAATCTTTTCCTGACGCAATCAATCTCGTCTGGAGACGGGGAGTTTAACTCCACCCCTGCCCGTCCCCGCTTTTCTGAGAGATAGGTTTAATATTCGCCCCTCTCCGTCAACGGAGAAGGGTTGGGGGTGAGGTTCCGAGTTCAAGTCAGAACTGTACTAATTTTTCGATCCCCGCTGTGCAGAAACCGCTGGCACCTTGACGCCCAACTTTTTAAACATCGCTTCTCGCCCCTGCATTGCCAAGACATCATCCAGGGGTTTTAAAGAAATTGGCGTTTGATATTTTTCTGCAAGTGCAGTTTGAATGAGCCAGTCAGCAATCGAGGGATTTTTGGGTAAAAGAGGACCGTGAGAGTAGGTCGCGATCGCATTCCGATAAAATGCTCCTTCCATCCCATCTTCCCCATTATTCCCATAACCGCTAATCACACGTCCCAAGGGTTCCACCTCACCTAAATAAGTGCGTCCGCCGTGATTTTCAAAGCCAATGACCAGAGGCGCATCCTCCGACATCTTTCGCAAATCCTCCGCCAATCGCGACGCCGTGATCTCAAACACGACATTCCCAATACAGCGACGGGCATCTGGCCCCGGATGCTTGCTGACAAAATCCAATAAACCCAATCCCTCGATCCGTTGCCCTAATGCGGGTTCGTAATAGTGTCCTAGCAGTTGGGGCGATCCGCAAGTAAATACCCCAGGCGTTCCGGCTTCGATTTTCTGAGCGATCGCTTCTGCTTTGCCTTGGCGCAAATCGCGCATGACGATTTCCTGCTGTCGGTCTTGTGCGCCGCCACCCACGATTACATCGACTTGGCGAAATTGCTCTGCGGGGGCGTCCCGATCTAAGGGCATGACGTTGACTTTGATCCCCCGCCATTGGGCACGTTGTTGTAAACAGATGACATTACCGCGATCGCCGTAGGTACTCATCAGCGTCGGATAAAGCCAGCCAATTGTGAGTTCAAGTTGTTCGGTCATGGTGACAGTCAAATTTTTTGATTTTTAACGCAAAGTAGCGCCAAGGAAATCGCAGAGGTACGCAAAGGAAGGCTACTTTCTGCGTACCGAGAGCGTTTAACATCTACAGAATTTTTCGCCCCGTCAAAATACCTCGGACTTCTAGCATCGCTGAGTAAGTCGGTAGAATGTGCAGGGTTTCGCCGGTGGCGGTGTGTTCTAAAGCAGTGGCGATCGCTTCTTGCAAATCTTCTTTCACGATCAGTTTGCAGCCATGTTCCTCGTCTGCTTGGCTGTATTGCAGGCGCAGCGCCATATCGTAAACGCGATCACCGCTGACTACCACCGTTCCTCCCTGTTCCACCAATTTTTCGGTGTCCACATCCCAAATCCAGGAGACATCAGTGCCGTCTGGGGTGCGATCGTTCAGCACCATCAGAGTTGTGGAGGAACCGCCGTGGCTTCTTTGCTGATTCACAGCGCGGATGGTTTCATTCAGCGCCACCGGATTTTTTGATAACAAAATCCGCACCTTTTTCCCGGCGACTTCTAATTCCTCAGCCCGTCCAAAAGCTGCATGGAAGTTTTTAATCGTGTCCAGAATCTTTGCGGTATCAACGCCAATTTCTTGTGCCGCTAAAACAGCCCCCAGCGTGTTGTATTTGTTGTAAATCCCAATCAGAATCTGAGGCCATTGGCGACTATCGATTGCCAAGGGGCCTTTTTCAAAGCCACAGCTAGGACACCGATAATCGCCCTGATGAGATAAGTAGACGCCCTGATAATCGAGAGAATGTCCGCACCGGGGACAATATATAGAATCTACTGCATGAGGAATTTCGTCAAGATAAGCTTCAGGTTCGCTTAAACCGAAGAATAAAACTCGTTGCGATAACTGCTGACCCAGATGAGACAAGGTGGGGTCATCGCCATTTAAGATCGCTACCGTATCTTTGGATTGGGCGATCGCTTTCTGCCAACGCTGGCTAATCGTATCCACTTCCCCGTACCGATCCAGCTGATCCCGAAATAAATTTAAACACAAAATCAATTTTGGTTGAACTGGCGGCAAAACCTTCGGCAGAATATTTTCATCTACCTCTAAAATTGCATAGTCAGCGTTGAGCTGACCGATTAAATTGGTGTTGGTCAGCAGTGCGGTGATTAATCCATTCATGAGATTGGCACCCGCCGCATTGTGAACAACGCGCCATCCCTGACTTTCTAGCATTGTCCTCAACAGCAGCGATGTCGTTGTCTTTCCATTCGTCCCCGCAATGAAAATCACACCGTGCTTTACTTGACCAGACAGCAGGGACAACAGCTGCGGCTGAATGCGTCCGGCAATTTCTCCCGGTAAAACGCTAGCAGCCCCCAAACGCAGCAGGCGCACCAGCCGCGTCACTGTCTTTGCTGTCCCGACTGCTACGCCCAGCCGTAACCTATCTAAAAGCGATATTCTCACCACCACACTCCTGCCCCGGCTACACAAGCCACACGCTTTCGTCGCGGCTTTACTGCTACTTATTTACTGAGCGCTGCTTTGCTCGTCAGCATTCTACCGTACTTGGCTGTAAATCCCCTGTCAATGATGAGTAAAAGTACCCAATAGCTAGGAGAAACAGATTCTTGTCCCTACCGGCTACACAAACTTGCAGTAGATTTATTAGCCTCCAATTTCCTGCCTAGGAGTATGACTATAGGAGCGTGTTGGTACCATTCACCTACAAAACGTGAATGATTATCCGTTATTTAGTCCACTATTTAGTCCACATTCCTAATTAGATGCCTTCCAGCCGTCCAAAAGATTTGGTCGTTCTACAGACGCTGGGAAGAGTTGTTTGAAGGCAGCCTGTCTGAGGTCTGGCTTTTCGGGGGTCATATTCCACAAGCTTTCATAGAAGAAGAATGACATCCCGGCAAATCCGCGCTGACGAACCGCTGCAACTTGCTCCTGAATTTGTGCAGCCTTAACCGGGTGAGGTTTCACGCCGCTGAGAATGCCGATGGCGACGGGGATATGACGCTTTGCTGCTTTGACTTCGGGGCGCTCTAATTCCCCAATGAAGCGGCTCAGATCATCTCGATAGATTTGGACGATCAGTTCCTCAATGAGTCCCTGCTGTTCCCACGTCTGCCAGTCGGCGAGAAAGGATTTGTAGGAGAATTCTTGGGGATTGGGAGAAAGGGCAAAAATAACGTTGGGTTTGCGATCTTTGACAGCTTTGAACAACTGTTTCAGATATGCCGTAATTTTGTCAGCCCGCCAGCGTATCCATTGAGGATCTTGGGCATTCGCGGGAGGAGATTTACCGCCGTTTTCTTTCTTGTACAGTTCGACGGTGAAGGCGTCGTAGCCGAAATCGGCGGGAAAGCCGAAGTGGTCATCAAATTGAATGCCGTCGATATCGTATTTGCTAACAATTTCGACAACTAAATCTTGGATGAAATTCTGCACTTCGGGACGCATAGGATTCAACCAAACTCGGTTATGCGTTCCTTCTTTCCAAGTTTGAGAACCGTCGCGTTTTTTGAGTAGCCATTCGGGGTGGCGTTTGGCGAGTTCAGAATCAGCGGGTGCCATGAAACCAAATTCAAACCAGGGGATGACTCCCATGCCTTTTTGGTGTCCCTGGTCTATGATTTCTTTGAGGATATCTCGTCCTTGTAAGCCTGGGGTGGGATCGAGCGATCGCCCGGTGACTTTTTGGGCTACAGCACTGGGATATAGGGTGTAACCCCAATTCCAAACGGTGGGATAAACGGTATTGAAATTTAGCTCATCGAGGCGTTGCAGGGCTTTGCTAAGGCGATCGCGCTCAAACAACACGTCACTATCAATATTCGTCAGCCACACCCCCCGAATCTCTTCGGACTGCGCGGTTGGTGGCGTCCCAGCGCTAACAATGTATTGGGAAGGGACTAATCCAGCAGTTCCGGTGGCTTGACACAAGAAAGTCGCAACTTCTGCACGACTGGCTAGCTGATTGGGATTGAGTGTCTTGACGTTGGGGTAATTGACCACGATTTGTTTTTCGGTCGCAGCAGCGATCGCATTCCGCGCATAGCTAGGAATTGCCGTTGCATCGGTAAATGCCCCAGACAACGTGCTACTCACCGCCTGAGTAGGCGAATACTTCAAACCACTCGCCAAAGATACCAACGCTTGCGATCGCGGGATTTTTTCGTTCGGTTTGAACACCCCACCCGGATAACCCGACATAAATCCCTTTTGATAGGCTTTACGAATTGCATCTACCGCCCAGGAATTTGCTGGGATATCCGCAAACTGACCGCCGCTACGAACGTCCGCTGTATTGGGGAAAGCTTTGCCAACCATCGCGGCAAACTCACCCCTGGTTACGGGTGCCTTTGGTCGAAAACTTCCATCCGGGTAGCCACTAATAATCTGCTTTTGTGCCAACTGTTCTATACAGGGTTGCGCCCAAAGTCCTTCCACATCGAAAAATTTTGTCTGAGCAAATGCGGCAGGGTTTACCAGCGTCATGGTGAAGCTAAAGGCAACCAGGAAGATAAACCAAGCTTGACGCCCAAAGGCACGGCTAAACCAAACTAGCCCGTCTGCGAAGCTCGTAAAAAGTCGTTTGACAGCGTATTTCAATCTCTACCTCAATCAGGGTGTACGAAAACTTCCCCAAATATTATGGAACCACAAATCATGACTTGGGCATTTCGGCAAAGGTTGCAGCAAGTTGACTGGGTAAAGGTTGTGGTGTCATGGAAATCATTGGGAATCGAAAATCGCCATCGCTCCCTTGAAGGATGCTGCAAGTGCAACCAGCATACAAGTTTTGAAGTGGCTGACGATTGAAAGAATGGCGGGGTAGGTCTTGTACCTGCCCTTCTCAATACCTGGGTATCCGCAAAATGTACCCTACATCGTCCGGCAATTAGGCAGCGTTAAACTTTTTGACTTGTTAGTAGAAACAAGGGGAAATGTCTTCAAGGACGAGAGTAAAATTGGAGTAATAATCGCACGATACCGGGTTCATTAATAGGATTGGTTTTAGCGATCGCGATCGCATCTTATTTTCATCTCAAAGTGCCCACAATTGCAGCCATTTCCCAATCTTTACCGATGCCGCAAGGAATTCCCCTCTGGAATGATTTTGGATTAATTCGAGAACCGATCGAGCCGGCTTTGGCACTCGCAGCACTCGGCAGTATTGAGTCTTTATTATCAGCAGTCGTAGCGGATGCGATGACCGTGAATGAAAAACACGATAGCGAGCGCGAACTCATTGGTCAAGGCTTAGCGAATATCATTGTTCTCTTCTTTGGGAGAATTTCGTCTACGGGCGATCGCCCGTACCGTCATCAATGTCCGTTCTGGTGGGAAAACCCGTCTTTCAGGGGAACAGAAGCCTTCTTGAAGTAGAGGCGCGATCGCTTCGTTGACGTTCAAATGTGGAAGGGCGCTCGCTTAATTTACTAACTTTTGCGTATTCGCATCTACTATAAGTCTGGGTTTGGCTAAGAAAGCTGAAGATTACTTAATAAATCCCCCAAAGCTGCTGTCTCCTCTGCTACAGTTTTCATTTATACAGCCAAGAAAGAAGCAGATGTGTTTCTAAATCGCTCAAAAAGAGCCGAGTCTGCTGCTGTTGCTTTGTCAGCAATTTTTCATTCTTTCGGTAGTTTCATCAGGTGGGTGTGCAATGTTTGCATAGTGGCGATCAATCCTTATGGATTTTCTGCATAAAGCTCTTTAACTTAGATACAAGCTGTAGGTGGTTTCAAAAATTAGAATGGCGGCTTTTCGTAGGATACGCAACGTCTAGGACATTCGGATGTCGCCAGCATCCAGCAAAGCGAGAGCGCTCTTAGCACATCGTGGTGCTGTCCGATCGAGCCGTTGGCATTCCATGTCCAGAGCCAGCACTTGTGACTTTAAGAACTATAGCGATATGTTAAGTTTTATTACATTTTATTCCTTGTTAAGGGAAAAGCCGAATGCCCCTGTGTAGCAAATAACCGGGTGTACGCATACATTCAACAACCCCTATAGGACTCTCAATCCAAGCTCAGCACTGTTCTAGCTACCTTTGGACAGGCAAGCTGAGATCACTTAAATTAAGTGATAGAGATCACGAAGCGAAAAGATAGCAGTCATTGTCCTGTTAGGACGCGATCGACCGAACGCTCCCAAAATCACCCGATATAAGGAAGCAAAAAGAAACTTAGATTGAAAAAATGTTAATTAAACTCCCTTTGGTACTCGCCATGACTGACCTTTATGATTCAGAAGATGTTCAGGCAAACCACAAGCGATCGCTCAGAAGACTCGCCAAGGCGATCGCGCTTTCTCAAGGTGAGTTCTCGCTGATTTTGGTTTCCTGTAACTATCCCCAGTTACAAGAGCAAATGGCAAAGCTGCTAAAAGAAATCTCCACGGTCGAAATTCAAGAACTCGTCCTGCATCCTTCGGTAAAGACGCTTTATACAACGATTCAAAAAACAATTGAAGATCGGCAGCCGCAAGCCTTGATGGTCTTCGGTCTAGAATCTGTGGTGGACATTAATCAAGTACTTACCTCGACGAACCTCGTCCGGAATCAGTTCCGCAAGCAGTTCGCTTTTCCGCTAGTGTTGTGGGTGAGCGATGAAATTCTGCAAAAGCTGACTCGGATGGCACCAGATTTTAAAAACTGGGCGACCACCGCCATTCGATTTGAGGTTCCCAACAATCAGTCGATAGAGTGGACAGCCATCACCGCTTGAAAGAGGAGCATCCTGCAAGATGACTAACGCGCTGGCAGTCTCTAGGATGACCTATCTAGCCATAACTGTATAGGCGTCATTAAATAGTCACTGGTGACTCAACATAAATTGTTGGTTCCTGCATCTTAAACTCTATGCCATACTCGAGCAGATGCTTAGAGATTTTTTCGTTCGCCAATTCCAGTAGATGCTTTCGCAGTTGAATCGAGTTTTCACTGGAACCCAGAATAAAAAACGTTACCCTCGCTCTTGTTGTTTGCTTTTCTGCATTATTCATTAACGTAATATTTGTACTACCGGGATCGATCCCGAATACAGAGTCTGTACTCTGATTAATGACTTGCTGTACTAGCGCCTGTTCCCGATCTTCTAGTAACTGAAAAAAATCTAGATAAAGTAAAACCATTACTTTCTTGCCCATCGTCACATTCTCAATTTCTAAATTTGCCAATGTGGAATTGGGCACAATATATAACGTACTTTTAGCCGCCGTGCGAATCTTAGTAGAGCGCAAACCAATCGATTCAACGCGACCAAACAAACCTCCGGGTACATTGCCAATTGAAGGCAGACGAATATAATCCCCAGGAACAAAAGGGCGATCTAAATACAAAACAATCGTCCCTAAAAGCTGCTCTAGAGTCTTTTGAGCCGCAAACGCCACCGCCAATCCACCAATGCCTAAACTTGCCATCAAGCCAACTAAATTGAATTGCTGACTTTGGGCAAAAGCAAGAATGGCGATGAAGCCAATCGCAACATTTACTAAAGTCTCAATTACCAAAATCAGTTCATCAAAATCTCGACTAAATTTCCCAAGTATATCAATTCCATAAATTCGGATAAACTGCCGAAACAACCGGGATATTAACCAAGCTACGCTAATAATGACAGCTAAATCTACAAAAGGTTTGATTAATTTATAAAGGGATTGATAATCTTCAATCCAGGTTAGAGAAAGAGAGATAAGAATAAATGTACCCGCCACTCTAAACAAGTGTTTGATTGGCTCGATTAAGTCTTCATAAATACTCGTTACTTTCTCCGATGCAAAGCGGCGGACGATTAATTTGCTGATCCCAGGTGTGTATCGTCCCAATAGCAAAGACAGGAGGAAAAACAGCAAGAAAATAAGGGGTTTGGAAATATCAATTTGAAGAACCTGATAACGAATATCGGCAAGGTTTAGATTAGATAGTAATGGGTGAATCCACATAAATTGTTGGTTCTTCAATGTCGAAGACAATCCCGTAATATTTCAATTTATCTGTAATATTTTGACTCGCAATATCGAGGAGTTGACGCCGCAATCCCATCGACACTTCGCTAGAACCTAAGATAAAAAAAGTGATTTGTGCTTGCGTTTTGCTCTCGCTATCCTTGCTCAAATCTTTAAATGTAACTTCGGTGTTGCGCGAGTCGATTCCAAAAATATCCTCTGTACTGTCTAAGATGACTTGACGAATTAAGGCACGTTCTTCGTTCTCAATTTTTCGGTCGAAGTTTAAGTAGATGAGAGCCATAACTTTCTTGGCACCCGAAAAATTCTCAATATTCACCTGTGTTAAGGAACTATTCGGTACGATTACCAATGTTCCTTTGCCAGAGGTGCGAATTCTGGTGGAACGCCAGCCAATTGACTCAACTCTGCCAAAAATCCCATCTGGCAAGCCAATATAGTCATCGACAACAAAGGGACGATCGAGATAAATGACAATGCCTCCTAATACTTGTTCCAAAGTTTTTTGGGCAGCAAAGGCAACAGCTAAGCCGCCAATCCCTAAACTGGCTACTAAACCCAAAATATTAATTTTATGAGTTTCGGCAAAAATAACGATAATCAAAAATACAATAATGAAATTAGCAATTAATTTAGCCAGAATTAGCAGTTCGCTATTGATTTTACGTCCGCTGTTGATGGCAGCATCTAAGAGATAGATATCAAAAACCCGCTTAAACAGGCGAGAACCCAACCAACAGGCAGCGATCGCGAGAGATAAACTAACTGCAAATTCGATTAAACCCGACTGAAAAAAAGCCGGAATTAAGTGTATGGCAGTGTCAGCGATCGCTAGCCCAATGACAACTCCCAATAAACCCTCATAAGGCTTAACGACTTTTTGATAGGCTTCAAGAGCCTGGGAAGAAACTAATTGCACAACTTCTGAGAATTCTGGTAATTCTTCCACTTTATTACAGCAGAATGGAAATTGATAAGCTTTTCATTTAACCCGAATCTCAAGGCAAGATGTCTGAAACGTTTGTGCAGGGGGGAACAATTGCCGCGATCGCTACCGCTGTTGTTCCCCAGCAGGGGAGTGTGGGGATTGTGCGCGTATCGGGAGCGGAAGCGATCGCGATCGCGCGTTCCCTCTTCCACGCACCAGGGAAGCAGCAGTGGGAATCTCACCGCATCCTCTACGGATATGTGCGCCATCCCCAGACGCATGATGTGGTAGATGAAGCACTATTGTTGATGATGCAAGCGCCTCGCTCCTACACCCGCGAAGATGTGGTAGAGTTCCACTGCCACGGCGGAATTATGCCAGTGCAGCAGGTATTGCAGCTGTGTTTGGAGGCGGGGGCAAAATTAGCACAGCCGGGAGAGTTTACCCTGCGGGCGTTTCTGAATGGGCGTTTGGATTTGACGCAGGCGGAGAGTATTTCCGATCTCGTGGGAGCGAAATCGCCTCAAGCGGCTCAATCAGCGCTTGCCGGGTTGCAAGGGAAGTTGCAAAAGCCGATTCGCTCCCTGCGTACCACTTGCCTCGACATCTTGGCAGAAATTGAAGCCCGAATCGACTTTGAGGAAGACTTGCCACCGTTGGATGAAGCGGATATCATCGCCCAAATCGAGCAGATATTGGCAGAAACTACAAAAATCTTGGCAACTGCCGCACAAGGCGAACTCCTCCGCACTGGCTTAAAAGTGGCAATTGTCGGGCGTCCCAACGTCGGGAAATCGAGTTTGCTGAATGCTTGGAGTCGGAGCGATCGCGCCATCGTCACCGACCTTCCCGGCACCACTCGCGACGTTGTAGAATCGGCTCTGGTCGTCGGTGGAATTCCCGTGCAAGTGCTAGACACTGCCGGGATTCGGGATACCGCTGATGTGGTGGAAAAGATTGGGGTTGAGCGATCGCGCGATGCCGCTCAAGCCGCTGACTTGGTACTACTCACCATTGATGCCCAAGCCGGTTGGACGCCCGCTGATGGAGAAATCTACGAACAGGTACAACACCGCCCCCTCATTTTAGTGATTAACAAAGTTGACCTGGTTGGGGAGATTCCAGAATTTTCCCTCCCAGACACTATTCACCGGGTTGTACCCACCGCAGCCGCCCATAACCAAGGCATTGACGCCCTAGAAGAAGCCATTTTGGATGCCGTACACACCAGCAACCTCAAGGCAGCCGACTTGGATTTAGCGATTAACCAGCGGCAAGCAGCGGCGCTAACGAGGGCTAAAACTTCTTTGGAACAAGTGCTGGCTACGATTACCGATCAACTCCCTCTCGACTTCTGGACAATTGACTTGCGGGGTGCCATTCAAGCTTTAGGAGAAATCACCGGAGAGGAAGTCACAGAATCGGTTCTCGATCGCATTTTTAGCCGATTTTGTATTGGGAAATAGGTAATGAGTTTTTCAGAAGTCTCTATTACCAAAATGCATTATTCTGTAGCCCCCGTAGGTAGGGCTAATTGTTTGTATAGCCCCATTCAAGCTGAGGGCATAATCACAATACAGACAATTTAATATTATGCACAAGCACAAGCAAAACTCAGGAAAATCTACCTCTTCTAACCAGCGCCAAGCGATTCGGAAAGGATACGAACAATATAGCGTCCAAGGTTTCTACGAACAATTTGGAGATGAATACCGAAATCCTCAAGAATCCGCCATTCAAAAAGTTTTGCAACTTGCAGCCAGTCAGTGGCAGCTAGATTTTCACAAAGTATTAGACTTAGCTTGTGGCAGCGGCGAAGTAACTTTAGCGCTGCAAAGTTTAGGATGTACCAACATTGATGGCATCGATCCCTATACCTACAACGCCTATTTAAATCGCACGGGTAAAGAAGCTGAACCCTATACTTTTGAGGACATTGCCTCTGGAATTCTCAACAACCGGCATTATAGTTTGATTGTGTGCAGCTTTGCGATGCATTTGCTGCCAGAGTCACGTTTGCCGATCGTCGTTTACCAACTAGGTCTAATTGCCCATTCAATGATAATTATTACCCCAAACAAGCGACCTCACTTGAAGCCAGAATGGGGATGGCTTTGCTTAGACGAAATTATGTGTAACCGCGTGCGATCGCGGCTTTATCAGCGAACTTATGGACAAGGAGAGTAAGGCATTGCTCACCCTCTGCCCAACTTAGTTCCTCACACTTGTTTCTCGCAGCAATTGTTTAACGGTTCCGACTAGCTCGTGGGGTTCAAAAGGTTTAGAAATATAGGCATCTGCGCCTTGCTTCATTCCCCAGTAGCGATCGAATTCTTCCCGTTTGGCTGAACACATCACCACAGCTACCTTCTGGGTTTTGGAGTCGGCTCTAATTTTACGGCAAACTTCGTAGCCATTCATCCGGGGTAGCACAATATCTAGCACCACTAAATCCGGACAATTGCCCTCCATTTGCTCCAGCGCTTCGACACCGTCACAAGCCACAGTAACACTCAGCCCGCTCTCTTGAAGGAGGCGTGAGATCATCTCCCGTTGCGTGTGACTGTCTTCCACCACCAGAACTGTAGTCATAACTCCTACCTACTTACGAGGTTCAAATGTTCGCGGGAAAAAAATCAGCGCACCCCAAGTCGAATTGCCTTTGGATTAGATAAAACTTATCTACTTCCGCTCATTTTCGCTTATGAGTCTAAAAATTGTTTACGTAAATACACGTAATTTTTCCGGTTTCTTTCCGTTATATTTTAAGCGATCGCTCTGAAATCCGATTATCAATCAACGGACATCTTTGCTTAATCTTCAAAGTTCCTCCGAGTTTTTCCAGAAAAGTTGTAAAGATTATGTAAATATCCGTCTAAATACGGAGAAGCCAAATTCCGGTCAACATCCTTATACGTAAGCATACAGAGTCGTGTTTGGGTTCCGATTTTTATTCAACTCTATGTATCGGTTATAACTAATAATTTTCAGTTCATGGAAGGAAAACTGCGATCGCGGCTGAACCGTCGTCGGTTTCTACTTGGCTGTACCCTGACTGGAGGCGGGATCGTTGCCGCAGATTTATTATCAAAATCTGGACAAGCACAAGTCGCTGCCCCTGCTATTGTGACATCGGATAAGATGCGTCCGCAAATCCCGTTTGGGGTTGCTAGCGGCGACATCACAGGTAACAGCGCCGTCGTATGGAGCCGTTGTAATCGCCCTGGACGCATGATTGTGAAATATTCGACAACCGAGTCATTCCGGAATGTGCAGCGGGTTGTGGGACCCGCTGCCCTGGAAAACAGCGATTTCACAGCACGGATTTACACGGATTTACCTGGCTGACTTGCCATTAGGTCAGCAGATATTCTACCGAGTCCCCTTCCAAGATTATCTGATATCAACATCTACAGCGCCCCCGCACAAGGCAGTTTCCGCACTACAAAAGTCGTATATCCGCTCTATATTTTCTCTTCCAGACTGCTCCTGGAACAGAGAATAAGTCGATCAGTCCGCAAGTATGCCGCTACGCTAACAGTATCTAGCACTTTTAGGACTTACGCAAAAACTCTCTCAAACTCTTATTCCTTCGTGCCTAAGCGCTAACGCGCAGGCTCCGCCAACGCGGTTCATTTTTCCGTTACTCGTGCGTAAGTCCTGACTTTTTAAGAAACTTCCCGCTCCATCAGCTGATTAAAGCGTTCTACGCCTTCTTTGTATCGCTGACCTTCATATCCCATGACTTTCTTGATAATCCACTCCTTGTGTTTTCCGTCTTCCAGAAGTAACGGGATTGCCAGAGTAAAAACTTCATCTTCTTGGATAAAGCGCTTAAACCAATTACACGTATCAGAGAAGCTACGTTCATGGTAATTGTAGACTTCCCCTAATATTGCCTTGAACGATAAACTGCCAATTTTTTCCGACTCTCGCCCTAGTAAAATTGAGTCTTCCGACCTCAGATGAGACTTCAATTGAGCTAACTTGTGAGAGTTGATCAGCTGCTTTCGCAAAGTGGAGAGAATGCCTGTACGAATGTGGGGAAATTTGCGATACAGGTAATCGGAGACAGCAGCATTGATGATCCCGTCGCCCAAAAATTCTAACTGTTTATTCGGCTGCTTACGCTCCTTCAAGTTTTGAAGATGATGCTCCAGAACCGGAGCGATTAAGTGCTTGACGATCCATTTCTGCGTCTGCGAGAAACGACGATCGAGGTACATTGCACCTAATAACGCTTCACATGCATCTTTAAAGGGGTTATTCACCTTCTGGCGCAGCAGGTTCCAGTCTTCACCCGAACCCAGCAACAGGTCTTCTCCTAACCCTAATTGGAACCAAAGCTTGGTCAGCCTTTCTCCCTCAACGAGCTTGTCTTGCAAAACTGAGAATTTGCTGACCTCTAGATAGGGGCAGCGTTCGTAAAGGTAGTCAGCAACCACGAAGTTGAGAATCGCCTTGCCGAGGAATTCTAACCGCTGATTGTCTTGCCCAGATTCGCCGATTTGGGTGGCAAAGGAGGTGTGGGTTAGGGCGAGGCGGAGTAGGTTCTTGTCTTTGAAACGGAGGCCAATTTTATTTTCGACCGTTTCTGGGTTCCATGCCATCTTCTTTTTCCTCTATGAAATGCCTAATTAACGAAGGCAAAAGGAAAAAGAAATTTTAGATTTGAGATTGAAAAAATCAATGGGCAATCTTAAAATTTACAACGATTTTTTCTTTTTCCTTTTGCCTTTTACTTGCCTTTATCTCGGACGCCCTAAGGTGGTGATGTACACAACCGCTTCATCAGCAGGGATACCCAAGACTTCATTCACCTGGTTATCAAAGAAGCCGCCGATGCCGCTGACGCCTAGACCAAGGTGAATGGCGGCTAAATTCAGCCGTTGCCCTAAATGACCGGCATCCATGTGTAAATAACGATAAACGCGATCGCCATACTGCGCCACTGCTGTTTTCAAATCTGCTGTGTGGAATAGCACCGCTCCCGCATCTCTACCCAAATCTTGCCCCAGGCACAGATAGTGCAATTCCTGGCGGAAATTTTTAAAGCGGATTTGCCGCAATTCCTGAGCTTTCGGTGCGTAATAGTAGCAGCCTTCCTCCAGTCCTTCTACCCCAGACACGGCGATAAAGGTTTCGATTAAATTTAAATCAAAATAGTCTGGAGAGCTATCTAAACCTTGGTCGATGTAGTGCTGGGGTTGGTAGGTGAAATCTAGTAAAGCTTTCAGTTCCTCTAGAGTTAGATCTTCTCCCGTGTAGGCACGAGTCGAGCGCCGCTTGAGAATGGTTGTTTCCAAGTCGTGCAAATTTGCTGCCCAATCAATTGGCGTCGTGACGGTTGAAACCTTGAGACAGAAGGGAAAGTTGTATTTATCATCGGGAGTTGGCGGTTGCAGGACATCTTGTGAGATGGGCGTTTTGCCCGTTATCTGCTGGGTTTCCTCAATCTGCGTTGCTTGGTGGCAGTAGCCGAGCAATTCACCATCGGGGATATTAGGATAGTCCGTTTGGGTGACAGAGGGCAATGCAGTCGGACTGAGGGGCAAGTTTTGTTTCACATCCAGCAAGTCTGCCAGAGCGATCGCGCAAATTGCTCCTTCCTCCTTTGGATCGAGGTAAAGTAACTCATTCACTGCCCGATCCGCAAACCCCCCAATTAAGTGAGGGCGGTAGTCATTCAAGGCACTCGCCAGCTCAATATTGCCCAGCAGATGCCCCGTATCCAAAAAAATCCGCCGATAAGCTCGGTCTTGATAGCGCCAAGCAGAACGGTAGAAGACGGCTGTGGTGACGAGGCACAATTGGGTACTATCTAACACCGGATGCCAAAAACAAGCTGTTTGCAGCGCTTTCCAGGCATCACTTTCCCAAAAATGAATTAAAGAATGGCTCTGAGGCTGATAGTTATAGAGTCCGGGTGGTAAAAGCGGCGTCCCACGGGAAATTAAATAAATCTCCGCGGGGTACAATCCCCCGGCGGAGGGGGCTGCCCGCAGATACATCGGATTTCCCATTGTCATTACTTTAGCCGTCAAGCCATAGCTGCAAAACAGCAGCCGCGACAGGCGACGCCATGCTTGGGTTTTTTCGCCCTCATCGACTAACGCCTCTGGTATTTCTGTTAAATAGGGCTTCAGGTCATAGGTTGAGCCAATTTTGTAGTCTTTAAAAGGCACTGGTTGACGCTCCCAGTCCAGCCCCTGGCTCTTAGAGGCGAGCGTCTGGGGATCGTATTTAGTCCGCTCGTGATAGTGCTGAGCAATTGATACTCGCAATTCTGGCATACAGCTGTCTAGCAACGCTTCCGCTTCGCCTTCCATCTTGCCATCCCCAGCAGCAAACGTGTCGTACCGTTAAGTACAAATAAATCTGTGTCGTTCTGGATTCATCCTGTTTTAACGGTCTTTCGGGGCGAATAGCAGTTTCCCCAATTCCTAAAATTAAGATTGATAAACCCACAGATTAACCGGCGTGCGGGGGTTCGGACGGTTGAGGAGATGATTGCGATCGCTGCTGTTTGAAGCGGTGATAGCCAACGGGAACCGCCACTAACACCAGCAAAAACGGGCTGAAAACTGCTAACCAAATCGCCAACCGGATCAAGCTGGTGGTGAGTTCGCCCAAGGAGTGAGTTGCTTGGTTCCAAGTTTCCCGAACGTCTGAACCTAAAGGTCGCGCTGGGGGAATACCTGCGATCGCTTCTTCTAAAGTTAGGGTAATGGTAGAGTAGGCGACTCGGCTGCGTAAGCTTTTCAATTGTGCATCCAGCTGTTCGATATTTTGCCGCACGTTGCTGAGTTCGTTGGCAACTTTCAGGACATCCCCCACTGAGCCGGAGCGTTCCATAATTTTGAGTAAGGTGCTTTCCTGTTTCCGCAGGTTCCGCAGTCGGGCTTCGTTATCCACGAGTTGATCGGTAACATCTTCAGCGGTGAGGGTGCGGCGCTGTACGGTTCCCAGTTTTGCCAAGAAATCGAGACTGGTTTCGAGCTGCTCTTGAGGAACCCGAATTTGCATGGATGCAGTGTGACGGGCGTTTTCGTCTTTGGGTTTTTGCTCTTGGAATTTTAGTAAGTCCCCCTGCTGTTGTTTAACAATTTTGGAGGCGATTTCAGTGCTTTTTTCGATGGAGTTGACACTCACCGATAGTTCGGCATTTTTGCTCAATTGGGGGCGCTGGCGAGGCACCTGAGCCTTCGCCCCAGCAGGGCTTGCTATGTCTTGGGAGCGAACGGCTCCGGCTTCGGCTGCTGAATTTGCCATTGGCTCTGAATTTGGGGCGGTAGGCGCGAGTTGCGCCAGTTGTGTCTTTTGTTCAAAAGAAGAGGCACAACTGGTTAAAACGATGCCTCCCAGCAAGGCGCTTAAGAATAAAGAAGGTTTTAGCTTTGGATGAAGTGAGCCGTTCATTGCATAACCCCCAATTTAGTTATTGCCAGTATGCCTTACTGAAAAAAGGGGCACGCTGATTGTTGCGGTTTATGCAACACAGGGTGTTGCGGTGATAGGAAAGGGCGACGATACTTTCTCTAATCCGATGAGCGCGATCGCATCTAACGGCTTCCCTAAGCTAGATACGTGCTTTGTTAATTTACTTCACACTAGATCGAGAATTCGAGGAAAAAAGGACTGTTTTTCGTGATTGCTAACTTAGTTGAAAATGGTTGGGAAGTAATTTATCATCGCGCCCATGCCTTGCTAGCTGCTCAAATAGCGGGTCACTGGCACCAAAAAGATCGCCCAGAACGCTTGATCGAGACGGTGGCGGCAATTTCCCATCACGACGACTTAGAACGCGAGTGGGAAGGAAATCACCTCACTGAAGCGGGGGCACCCTTGGACTTTACCCTCGACAAGAAAACGGATCTCAAAAAGCTGGCTACACTGACGCAGAATTCCCGCTACCGAGGACGCTGGGTAGCTTTGTTGATTTCGATGCATACCAGCTTTCTCAATGAAGGGAAACGGGGAGAGTCGCCAGAATTGGACAAATTTCTGGATGAGCAAAAAGAGCATCAAAAGCAATGGATTAAGGGGTTGAAGATTACCCAAAAGGAAGCCGATAAAGCTTATGCATTTATGCAATGGTGCGATCGCTTCTCACTCATCCTCTGCAACCACGAGTTGCCTGCTGGTGAGCGGGCTTTGGAAATTAGCAAGGGGCCAGACGGAAAGCGCTATGATGTGGTGCAACGTAGCGATGGGAATCTCACCGTGAAGCCTTGGCCTTTTGAAGAGGAAAAGTTTACGGTAAATGTGGAAGCGTGCTATCTCAGCCAAGTGAAATTCGACTCAAATGATGAACTCACGCACGCACTTCAAGAAGCACCGATCGACCTTTTAGAGTGGACGTTAGTGAAGTCTTGACGAATGGATAATGGGTAATTGGTCATGGGTCAGTCGCAACAAACCAAGGACTCGCGACTACTAACAATTACCCATTACCAATTTTCTAAGCCTAGGGTGATCTTGACGTAGTTTGATAGAATTAAGAGTTTGCACTACTCAAGATGCTTGCTCCAAGGAGTTGCCCCTATGGCCCGGATGTATTATGACAACGATGCCAACTTAGATTTATTAAGCGGAAAAACCATTGCTATCATCGGCTATGGCTCTCAAGGTCACGCCCACGCCCTCAATCTCAAAGATAGTGGCATGAATGTCATTGTCGGGCTGTATCCGGGTAGTAAGTCGGCTCAAAAAGCGAAAGAAGCTGGTTTAGCTGTCCACACGGTCGCTGATGCTGCCGCAGCGGCTGATTTCATTATGATTCTGCTGCCTGATGAGGCACAAAGAACAGTTTATACCAATGAAATTGCGCCTCATTTAACCGAAGGAAAGGTATTAGCCTTTGCCCACGGCTTCAATATTCACTTTGGTCAGGTTGTCCCGCCTGAGAATGTAGATGTGGTGATGGTAGCACCGAAGGGGCCAGGACATTTGGTGCGACGCACTTACGAACAGGGTGAAGGTGTGCCTTGTTTATTTGCGGTGTATCAAGATGCCACGGGACAAGCACGCGATCGCGCGATGGCTTACGCTAAAGGTGTCGGCGGGACTCGTGCCGGAATCTTAGAAACTACTTTCCGGGAAGAAACTGAAACCGATTTATTTGGCGAACAAGTTGTGCTTTGCGGTGGCTTAAGTGCGCTGATTAAAGCGGGTTTTGAAACGCTTGTTGCTGCTGGCTATCAGCCGGAATTGGCTTATTTTGAATGTCTTCATGAAGTCAAACTGATTGTTGACTTGGTTGTGGAAGGCGGTTTAGCCAAAATGCGCGACAGTATCTCTAATACTGCTGAGTATGGCGATTTGACCCGTGGCCCTCGGATTGTCACTGACCAAACCCGCACCGAAATGCGGAAAATTCTCCAAGAAATTCAATCGGGTCAATTTGCTCGTGAATTTGTTTTAGAAAATCAATCTGGAAAAGCCGGATTTACAGCGATGCGGCGTCAGGAAGCTGAACATCCTATTGAGGAAGTTGGCAAAGATTTACGGGCAATGTTTAGCTGGTTGAAGAAAGTGTAAGCAGTTAGACAGGAAACTTACCTTGGATAAAAACCCGCTTTCTTTAAAGAAAGCGGGTTTTTAAGTTTTTGCAATCCTAATTTATTCTTTTGATGCTTTAATTCAGCTTCTCCCCAAGGATTGCAGCACTAACCGGAAAGTATTGCTGTTTAGCGAGTATGTGTAAAGTTTTATATGGGAAAAACCGGCTCGCCGATAACTTTCATTTTTCTTTATAAACGCGCTCTGACGCCCTGTCATCGGTAATGGATAATGGGAATAAACATCTTCCCCTAAGCCATTACCCATTGACTATTTGATTCCTTTTTCCTCTTGTTCAATCGCTTTTTCAGTTCGCTCGTAAACATTCCTCGGTTTCTTAGTGGGAAATAATCCCAGTAAAGAATTATTCAAAGCGGTTCGGGTGTTGAAACTAGCTGTACTTAAGGGTTTGGGCAGAACGCGATCGCCAAAACCAACAAACATCAAAGCTAAAATAATCACCAATGGCGTAACTATTTTTTTATCCACGATCGTATGAAAATTTTCCTAAGCTACTTTCTTCTATTGTTCCCTCAAAAACAGGAAAAGTTAAACAGTCAAAAGGGATTTTATCTGTTTTGGGCGGCTGTCTTGTCTTTACTCGCGTCTTTCTATTTATTACCCCCCTTATCAGCAGCATCGGAACGAGAAAATATCCTGAAGAATTCCCAGGCGCAAGGAGACGAGGATTTTATCAGTGGTGTCAGGGCAAGTGTCAGGAAAAGCTTACAAACCGCCGGTACAGAGAAAGCAGCCATAACGAAACAGGTTGTTAAACCAGATCCCGTCACCATTGATAATCGATCCCAGATATCTGACAGGCAAAGCGCTAGCGAATTCAACGCAGACAAACTGCTGCAACTAGGAATTCGGCAGCATCAAACGGGACAATTTCAAGAAGCCTTAAAGTCTTTGCAAAGGTCACTCAAACTCTACCAAGAGATTGGTTCGCGCACGGGTGAAGCGAATGTGCTGTTGAATATTGGCGAAACTTACTTCACGTTAGGGCAATATTTGCGATCGCTTGCATTCTACTACCAGACCTTAGACATTCTGCAAGGCATCGGCGATCAACCGGGCGCGGCTAAGGTGTTGGATAATTTGGGGAATGCTTACTTTTATCTGGGGGATGAAAAACAAGCAAAAGATTTTCGCGATGCAGCGCAAAAGCTGAGACAAGAAATCGGCAACCCAAAACGAGAAGCAGCTTTTTTAGGGAATGTGGGAATCGCTCACGAATCAGAGGGAGAATATCCAGAAGCGATCGCACTTTACAAAGAACAGCTCGCGACGGCACGAGAAAGCCGCAATCCGAATGCGGTGCTGGATTCTCTAAATAACCTGGCTGAAGCTTATCGCACCCTCGGACAATACCCGGAAGCCATTGACTTTTATCAACAGCAGTTGCTAATTGCTCGGAAAAGCGGCAATGTCACCGAAGAAGGGTATTTTCTCAACAGTATTGCGGACGCTTTCGAGGCGCAGGGGCAATATCCAGAAGCGATTGAAGTCAGAAGACAGCAAGTTGCGATCGCTCAAAAAAGTGGTGATGCCGCATTGCAACTGATTGCCCTGAATAATTTGGCAAAAACTTACCAAAATGCGGGGCAATTTGAGCAAGCGATCGCACTGTATCAAGAACCCCTGGAGGCGGCGAGGAAAACAGGCGATCGCTTGGCAGAAGGGACGGCGCTGAATAATTTGGCATTCGCGCTTCTCAAATCAGGTAAACCAGAAGAAGCCAAAGAAACCTTACTCAATTCAGTTAAAACTTGGGATGCTATCCGTGCCAACTTAGGCAGCACTAATCGCTATTTGGACGCGCAAACAACAACTTATCAGCGTTTGCAACAAGTTTTAATTGCTCAAAAACAGCCGATTGCCGCCTTAGAAATGGCTGAACAAGGGCGGATCAGGTCGATTGTCGATTTATTGCGGCTGCGGTTATCTACCGAACCCGTGGGATCGGGTTTAAAACCCGCACCGAAGAAGCTGACTTTCCCCACGATTGAAGAAATTAAAAAAATCGCCAAACAAGAAAACGCCACACTCGTTGAATATTCAATTATTCCCGATGAAGGACTTTATGTTTGGGTGATTCCGCCTAGTGGGGAAGTGACGTTTCGTCGCATCGAACTGGGTGCCCAAAATACAATTTTCCCCGTCTCTTCCATCGAAAATGTAATTGCCAAAATTCCTGAATCTCTAGGATTGCAAGCGCCTGCCAATCCTCCGAAACCCAGAGCAACAGAACCAGCGCCAGCCGGAAATGCAACTTCCTCACCGGCGAAAGCGCCAATCATTCAGCCGAAACCGTTGCTGCAACTGCATCAACTATTAATTAAACCGATTGCCGATTTATTGCCAGAAGACCCAAACGCCCGTGTTATCTTCATTCCGCAAAAAGAAATGTTTCGGATTCCGTTTGCGGCTTTAGTGGATGTTTATGGCAACTCCCTGATCGATAAACATACGATCTTGACAGCACCGGCAATTCAGGTACTTGCTTTAACCAAAGAACAACGAGGAAAAACTTCTGGGGGCAATCGTCTGGTAGTCGGAAATCCCGTGATGCCGCGAATTGCACCAGCACTGGGGCAAGCACCGAAAGCGTTACCGCCGCTAGCAAATGCAGAACAGCAAGCCTTAGAAATCGCTGATTTTCTCAAGACAAAATCTTTGCTAATTGGCAACCAGGCGACAAAGGCGGCGGTTTTGGAACAGATGCGGAAAGCGAAGAGCGTTCATCTCGGAACTTATGCGATTCTCGATGATGTGAAGCGCCAAGGTGTACCCGGTGCGATCGCACTTTCTCCCGGTGGTTCCGATAATGGCTTACTTACTTCTGCTGAAATTCTGGAATCTTTTGCCCAACCCAAAGGGCAACACCTGCGTCCTGAATTAGTCGTTTTCACTGCTGTTGAAAACGGCAAGGGTAAAACAACTGGCGATGGAGTAATTGGTTTGTCTACTTCTCTGATTGCAGCGGGTGTTCCGACTGCGATCGTGCCTTTGTGGTCTGCGCCAGATGCTCCCACAGGTGCGTTAATGAGTGAATTTTACAAGCAGTTGAAGCAGAACGACGATAAAGCCAAAGCCTTGCGCCAAGCCATGCTCAAAATTAAGCAACAAAATCCCAATCCCAAAGACTGGGCAGGATTCACCTTAATTGGGGAACCCAGATAACTATCGCGGTTAGTATATACAAATATTTTTCGCGCGAAGGCGCAAAGGCGCAAAGACGAGACAGCGCCTTTGCGGGGAGGGGTTCTTCCCAGATTGCTGAATGAGGGGCGATATGGCTATGCTTCCTTATCTTTGAGCTGGAAGGTTTTCCGAAACACCCACTGCATAAAGCCGGGAAACATATTGTAAGAGGCTTTCGATAGATTGGCGGAACCCACCAACACCTCAGCCCGCTGATGCTTCACCGCCTCCCAAATTGCCTTTGCCACATCCTCCGGCTTCTCCACCACTGGGGTACTCAGCACCAGATCGAGCTGATCTCGACGCGCTTGGGCATCTTCTACATTCTTACCTCCAAAGATTGCCCGTTCCATCAAACTACTCTTGATTAGATTCGGGTAAATCCCACAAACATGAATGCCTTTGGGTGCGAGTTCTGAGTGCAGCGCTTCGGTCAATCCAGTTACCGCAAACTTGCTGGTATTGTAAGGCACAAGATAAGGAACGGGGACTTTGCCGCCGATAGAACTCAGATTAACAATCGTGCCCTGTTTTCGCTCTAGAAAATGAGGTAATAGGGCGTGAATCGTATGAATATATCCCCACAGGTTGAGGTCTATCGTCTGGTGCCAATCGTCTAGGGAAAACGAATCTGCTGGCCCGGATATATAGCGACCTGCATTATTGATTAGGACATCGATAGCGCCATATTCTTCCAGCGCCTTCTCAACCAGGCTTTTCACCTGTTCTGGGTCTCTCACATCGGTGGGAACAGCTAGAGCTTTTCGACCGAGCGATCGCACTTCCTGTGCTGCCGCTTCCAAGCGGTCAGCCTGACGCGCCGCCATTACTAAGTCATAGCCTTTCTGGGCAAACAAGAGAGCAGTTGCTTTGCCGATGCCTTGAGAAGCACCTGTAATTAGTACTGTGGAAGCCATACGGTTATTTCAAATAATAGTGCTTTGCTCTCTAAGTTTGTTCAACAAAAATGGGGAAATCCTCTAGCTTTCGTCAGAGTTTTTAATAAAAACTGCTGTAGTTCTGCTCACATAAATCCGATGAACTTTGTGATATAAATTACTTTGTCTAAAACCCCTTACATCTTCCTTGAGAATTAAATGCAGTTTGGGACTATAGACAGAGAGCAGAGATTAATGGGGTAGTTAGGATGTATGCGTAATCAATTTGTTAAGGAATGTAAACGATGCAGACTCGCCCTACTGATTTACCACCTGTTGCTAGCGCCTACAATGGCAAAGACCGCAATGCCTTTCTGTTTGGCTGGAATCCTCAAGCTGAGCTATGGAACGGACGCTTGGCGATGATCGGCTTTTTAGCTTACCTACTTTGGGATTTCGCAGGCTACAGCGTCGTTCGGGACGTGCTGCACCTGGTTTCCTATACCCGCTAATGACTGACTTGCAAGATTCGTCTGGCTGGCAGTTGTAGATAAAGGCTTCATCTGCCAGCCAGACAGTCAAATATCCGATGAAGTTGCCACTGATGTGCAGTCAGAGGCAGCGGTTAAACGTCTCTGGTTCGGATCGCAGTACCAGCTATCCTTTACAATAGTTATATTATTTTTACAGTATTTAACAAAAAGGAAGCGCTATCTCATCCAGACACCGAGCATCAACAGAGTTTTCTTCCCAGAGGGACTTGCACTCGATCGATTTTTGAAGGATGAGTATCGTGTAAACCGAGCGCGATCGCGGGTTCTTCAGGATAAGGTAGCGATCGCTTCGCTATTAGCTCCTAAATTTTTGCTCGAAAGGAAAGCTACAAATTTATACAAGCATGATTCAGCTCGAACACGCACCTCTGCAACAAGCGAAACTTCCGCGAATACAAAGAAGTGAAAATCCAATTATTGGACTTGTAATTGCTTTTACTATTATTGGCATCTGGGCAATCAGTCTGGTTTTCTTAATTTCCCTTGACTGGTCGCAAATACCTACTGTATGGAGAATCCCCGCCATCATTTGGCAAATGTTTCTGTATACAGGATTATTCATTACTGCCCATGATGCAATGCATGGAGTGGTATTTCCTCAAAACCGTAAAATTAATAACTTGATTGGTTCATTCGTATTATTGTTATATGGATTCTTTTCTTTTGACGAGTTATTGAAAAAGCATGGGGTACACCACCAGCACCCAGCAAGCGAATTCGATCCGGATTTTCATAACAGTCAGCATAAAAACTTTTTTGCCTGGTACTTTCACTTTATGAAAGGTTATTGGAGCTGGAAACGCTTGTTTGCTTTAATGGCTTTCTATAACCTGATTGCTTTCACCCTACCGATCCCAGAATTGAATTTGACTTTATTTTGGGTAATTCCTTCAATTTTGAGTTCGGTGCAATTATTCTTTTTCGGTACCTTCCTACCTCATCGAGAGCCACAAGAGGGTTATAAAGATCCTCATCGCGCCAAAACTAATGCTCTGCCGGTTTTCTGGTCATTTATCACCTGTTATCATTTCGGCTACCACGAGGAACATCACGAACATCCGCATCTTCCTTGGTGGCAGCTACCAGAAGCTTACAGAATGAATCAGACCGCTTCTAGTTGATACACCGTTTGTACTGCCAATTGCCATTGTAAATAGAAAAAGGGACGTATCTAATACGCCCCTTTTTTATTACTTCTTAATCGGTAATTTTTTAGGTGGCGGGAGACTATTTTTCTTTTTCTCTTCCAATTTTTGTTCTTCTAACTTCTTTTCTTCCAATTTTTGCGTTGCGAGGGTTTTGTTTTCCAGCGCTAAAGTGTTTTTTGGATCGAGTTTCAAAACTTCATCAAAGACAGCGATCGCTTCTTCTAACCGATCTAACAGCAACAGGGCGACGCCTCGACCGGCAAGACTATTCGCATCATTGGGCGTAATGCGAATCGCCTGGGCGTAAGCGGCGATCGCTTCTTCATACCGTTCTAAAGCGACTAACACGACGCCTCGGTTGTACCAAGCTTGTGATAATTCAGGATTGAGGCTAATCGCGCGATCGCTTGAGGCGAGGGCTTCGGGGTTTCTTCCCAAATGCCATAGCACCACCGTTCGGTTCGCCCAGATATCGGCAAGCAGCGATTGATTGAAGTTCGGATCGCTACTTTTAATCGCTTGATCGTAAGCGGCGAGTGCTTTGGGATAATCTTTTACTGTCCTAAGTATCCTGCCTTTGTTGAACCAAGCTTGGGCATAGTTAGGATTAAGGCTAGTGGCGCGATCGCTCGAAACGAGCGCTTCGGAGTATCTTCCCAAAAACCACAGAGTAACGCTGCGGTTGTTCCAAGCTTCTGGGTAATCCGGGTTAAGACCGATGGCGCGATCGTGAGAGGCTAATGCTTCTTCGTACTTGCCTTGTCCGGCTAAAGCATTTCCCCGCTGATCCCAGGCTAATGATGGACTCGCCTCACCCCATCTCCCATCTCCTTGCAATGCTTTATCGCAGGCGGCGGCGGCGTCTTCGTACTTGCTGACTTTGTTTAGCGTCGCGCACTGGTTCGCCAACGCTACAGAGTACGTGGGACTCAATTTCACCGCCATTTCCTGAGAGGGGAGTGCTTGGGCGTACTTACCCACCAGTGACAGCAAAACGCCATGTTCAGTCCAAGCGGTGGCGTCTGTGGGATTCAGCGCCAAAGCTTGATCGTAAGAAGCGATCGCTTCTTGGTACTGACTTAATTTTTTGAGCGCCACGCCTCGGTTGTACCAGGCGACGGCTGGAGTCCCAGCGCCCCAATCAGCATCACTTTTCAGCGCCAAATCGCAAGCCGCGATCGCTTGAGAATATTGCCCAGAGGCAGAAAGTGCGGCGCATCGATCCGCTAAAGCTAAGGAATAATCTGCTTTAATTTCTAAGGCTTGATCGAAAGAAGCGATCGCTTCGGCGTTCTGTCCCAGCTTCCTTTGCGCTAATCCTTTGTTATACCAAGCGATCAGCGGCGTATTGTTCTCCCAATTTCCATCGCCTCTGAGTGCTTTGTCGCAAGACGCGATCGCGTCTTCATATTTGCCTAAGTTAGCGAGGGCGATGCATCGATCCGCCAAAGCCAGAGAGTAATCGGGTTTGAGACGGATCGCCTTATCAGCAGAAACCAAGGCTTCGGTATATTTTGCTTGTCCTAGCAGCCCATCCACTCGGTCCGTCCAGATTTTCGGCTTTTTGGGATCGAGAGCGATCGCTTGGTCGCAAGCCGCGACGGCTTCTGCATATTTCTTCTCGTCCCCCAATAAGTCACACAAACTCCCCCAGTAATCAATGTCCTTCAACTCCAGGGGTGGCTGCGGCGCTGGCTGCGCCAGTATCTTGGAGCAGTAAAAACTAACACTTACACAATAAAAACTTAACAGAAATAAACTAAAAGTAAAAAATCTTTGGTTCGCCTTTTTCTCTCTGCGGGATTGCCCTAGCAATGCGATCGCCTTCTTTAAATTGCCGTAGTCTGCCATAGCGAGAGCTGAATTTTAGACTTCAAGAATAGCATAAGCGCGACCATTTATTACCTTGCCAAAATTAATATTTAACACTTTATCTGTAAAGTAAAATAAACTCTTGCCAGGTTTAAAAAAATTAGAAAAGTATGATTATCTTATCCTTTCGGGAGCTGGCAATAAATGTCCGGATTTTTATAAAAAACGCTTGAATATACTCTGTCAACGCCCTCATCTATTAACGTAATCCTACGGATTCTTGCCTTAACAATTATGCAACGTAATTTTTTAATTAGTTTAGGCGCAAGCCCAATGCTCAAAATTGCCATTTTCTTGCTTGGAATCATTCCGCTACTATCAATCGATGCTGCTTACTCTCAAGTCCCGCCTTCTGGAACCTTCACGGCTACACGCACTTGTGCAGCACCACGAGCAATTAACGGGATAAATCCGGGTAATATCCAAGTCTCAAACGGTCAGCGTTATCAAGCAATTGGCTTCAATTCTCCGAAACGAAAGTTTATTCAGCTTGCAGTCCCTGATGCTAAGCCAGAACGTCGCTGGGTTAGTGCTGATTGTGGTAATTTTTCCCCCGCAACAGATGCGAGTCCTGAACCGAACTCCGGCACCGTAACGCAGGCATCGACATCGGCACTACCCTTTTTTGATAATGTTAATAATCCAGAGCTTCATGGCTTTCCACGCGGGCAAAAAGCAGACATCACACCGCCATTACCCCAACTCAATGCTTTTGACCAAGCAGTGTTGAGAACCTGTGGAGCGATTGGCACCAAAGTGACGCCAAGTGCTTTCAAAGAATTGATGTCAGAAAATCGAGATGTACTGCGTGAAATTCAACAAGCAGTGGGTGGGGAACTGCGTGCCGTCCGCAGTACAGAAGCAGAATTTCTCGACGATTTAACGGCTGCTTGGTCTGAGAGAGGCGGCTTTGAACATATATTTTGTGGTGAACTAGAAGGGGCAACGAAAATTGGCGGACTGCACTTTTTTGGCAGATACCGGGAACTGCAAGAGCAAGGAATTGGCGGACGGCTTGCGAATAATTTGAACAAAGAAGAAGTCGTTCCAGGGTTAGTTTATACCTTAGGAGTATTCATCAAAAAGAATGGTCAAACTTGGAGAGATAATATCAAAGGATATGCTCTCGTCAGCGATGCCAAAGAAATGTTATTAGATGCGACAAAAGCATTGAAAGCACAGGGAAATGCTCAGGGAGCTTGCATTTTAACAGTGCAGGATGATGAGACGAAAAAATCTTATAAGGCGGTTTTTGTCAAGAGTCGAGATGCAATCGTTACTTTTTATCCTGATGCGACTCCTGGGGGAAAAGCTTGCAGAAGTTAATTGAATAACCCCATCCCCGCCCCGTTGTTCGTACCGTATACACACACGTCTTCTAGAACCTATTTGTCCGATTTTGCTCCCCCTAAATTCCCCAACTTATCGGAGGGATTTACGGGGAGAATCAATATTCTGCAACTGATACCTCAGATGGAAGGTGGGCGGAAATAGCACCAGTAGGATTTGAGGAGGATAGTGAATGGGATGCAGAAATTATTGAAGCTCGGAAAAACGAATTGATTGCTTGGACTTGAGTGGAAGGGGCAGACATTGCTAACCCTGATTCTGTTCGTTTCCATCTAGTACCTAGCAATTATTGATACTTGTCCAGTACCTCTGAAGTAAAGACGCGATCGCTCTCTTAGCGATTGAACCACCACGATTGGCAGTTAATCCCCCTGCGTCACCGTTTGTTGAGAGGAATATGCCATGACTCTTAAAATCAAAGTTTTCTCTGACTACGTTTGTCCATACTGTTTTCTAGCCGAATTCCCCCTAGAAGCAGCGATTAAGGGAAAAGACGTTGAAGTTGAGTGGACACCCTTTGAGCTTCGACCATCACCACAGGCGACGCTGAAACCGGAAGACGATTATCTTCAAACGGTTTGGAAGCAGTCAGTCTATCCCCTAGCGAGAAAAATGGGTGTTGAGATCAAGCTACCAACTATCTCGCCGCAACCACATACGCATCTAGCGTTCGAGGGTTATCAGTACGCGAGAGAACATGGTAAAGCTAACGAATACAACGACCGGATTCTCCGGGCGTTTTTTCAAGAAGATCGGGATATTGGCAATATCGAGATTTTGACGCAGTTAGCGGGAGAAATTGGGCTGGATGGAAAAGAGTTTAGAGAATCCTTGGAAACTCGAAGGTATAAAACAGCTCATCAGCAGGCATTAGAACAGACTCGCAAAGAAGTCGGTATTACCTCAGTCCCGACATTTATGATTGGCGATCGCATTTTGCCGGGTTTGTTAAGTCAAGAAAGCTTGGAACGAGCTATTAATCAGGCATTGGAGGGCAATCTTAGTCAAAAATAGCGATCGCCTAAACTGCCCATTTTTCTAACCATTGGCGTGAATTCCCTAACCGACAAATTCATCCCCATCGGGATGGGTAAAGTACAACTCTAGTCATTACAGGAGATAAAATATGGCAATTCTCTCAGGACGAGCTTGGATTACTGGTGCTAGTAGCGGCATCGGCGCAGCAACAGCCAAAATATTAGCTCAGAACGGAGCGAAAGTCGTTTTGTCGGCACGTCGCACCGAGCAACTCGAACAGCTTTCCCAGGAAATTGAACGTGCAGGCGGTCAGGCGATGATCAAACCCTTGGACGTAACGAATCGAGAAGCTGTGGCACAGCTTGGAGAGGAACTGGAAACAATGGGTGGCGTGGACATCCTGATCAACAACGCTGGTTTAATGCCTCTGGCACCGATGCTGGAAGGGCGCGTGGATGAGTGGGAGCGGATGATTGACGTAAACCTGAAGGGACTCCTCTACACCATTCATGCTGTCCTTCCTGGCATGGCTAAGCGCAAGCACGGTCATATTGTAAATCTAGGATCGGTAGCTGGACGCTTTGCCTTTAAAGGGGCGGCTGTCTATTGCGGAACCAAATTTGCGGTACGCGCTATCTCCGATTGTTTGCGCCAGGAAGCAATTGAATATGGCGTGCGGGTGACAGACATTGAACCAGGGGCAGTGGCGACTGAACTTGCCGATTCAATTAAGCACGAGGCAACGAAAGAAGCTGTGACCGGACAAGGCGGTTTTTATGCTCCGGGTGCGGATATTTTACAAGCGGAAGATATTGCCAACGCGATTCTTTACGTGGTAAGCCAACCTGAACACGTCAATATCGGTGAGTTGTTGATTCGCCCGCGGATTCAGGAACTCTAACGAATTTAACCAGAAGGATAACCCCAGAGTATAAACTGTCTTGGGGCTAGTTAGCCGCGTTCCCCGGCGCAGCTGGGGAACGAGACACAGATATCGATTTTATTGCGCTGCAAAGTCCGGACGGCGATCGCTCCAAAGTTTTGCAGCTTCTAGTTGTGCGGCGAGGGCAATCAACGTGGTTTCGTCAGCGGGGCGTCCCACCAACTGCACGCCGATTGGCAACCCGTTGGCGTCAAAACCAGTCGGAACTGAGATTGCAGGCTGTCCGGTGGCATTGAATGGGGGACACGGAGCGATCCACTGAATGATTTTCTGCAATCTTTCCTCCGGATTCAGGTGCGCCCACTCACCAACCCGAATTGGCTGATGCATATAAGTTGGCACTACCAAAACGTCATAGTTGTCAAAAAAGGCAACAATACGCCGCGCCATAATTTGCATCTGAGCAACCGCTTGCAGATATTCACCCGCAGAACCGGATTGCTCTAGCATCCAGCGATTCATCGGTTCCAAGTAGTCGCCGGGAATCCCCGTCGCTGCCACACCAGCTTGCCAAACTTTGGAAAAAGGTTTGATCAAATCGGTAAAGTCTGGACAACCGGGTTCAACGGTATGACCCATTTCTTCTAGCAATTGCACAGTTTTTTGGACGGCTTGCCCAGATGCCGAATCGGCTTCGCCTATCGGGGGAATTGTTGTAGAAAAAGCAATCCGCAAAGACCCCAATTTTTGGGCAGTTGCGGCAAGAAAAGTCGTTCCTGGGTCGGGCAACCAGTAGGGATCGCCCGCGACATAACCAGACATGACATCCAGAAGGGCGGCAGCATCGGCAACGTTACGCGCCAAGCAGCCATTGGTTGCAATGCCATTTAGATGATCGCCCACAGGTGCATAAGACACCCGACCCCTGGAGGGTTTAATGCCGACTAAACCACAACAAGCGGCGGGACCGCGCACCGAACCGCCGCCATCAGAACCTTGAGCGATCGCGCACAACCCCGCCGCCGTAGCCGCCGCAGCGCCCCCACTCGATCCCCCCGGTGTATAGTCGAGATTCCACGGATTCCGGGCGGGTGGAAACGCCGGAGGTTCTGTATAAGGGAAAGAACCCAGTTCAGAAGTCGCCGTCTTACCGAGAATCGTAAACCCCGCCAGCTTAATCCGCGTCACCACCGCATCATCATAAGCGGCAATTTTGTCCATCAGCGCCGCTGTTCCGTAGGTACAGCGAACACCAGCAACGGGGTTGAGGTCTTTAATCGAAATGGGTACCCCAAAAAAGGGCGGAAATTCTTCTGTGTTGCCTGCCAATGCTTCCGTCTTCGCCTGGGCATCGGCAAGCGCCATATCTGCCATGACGGTAAAATAACTCCCCAGTTGGGAATCCAGTCTCTGAATGCGTTCCAGGTAAAGTTCCACCAACTCTAGCGGTGATACTTGTTTGCTGCGGATGAGCCGCGCCTGTTCTATCGCTGGGGTAAAAGCTAAATCAGTTTGATTCATGGGGACTTTGGGCGATCGCTACTTAATCTTGAACGCCTGAGCGCGTCTAGGCAATAAAATCCTAGCTTGCCAATAAACATTGTTTCACGCGATCGCTTTTTCGCTTAAGTATCCGGATCGACACCGAGCGATCGCAGTTGTTCCGCCAGTCGTTCTGCCCGTCTTCGTTCCTGTTCTGCTGCCTCTTCTGGTGTAAGAACTAGAGAACCTTCTGGGGTAAAGTAGCGCAATTTTCCGGCTTCTACGCCTAAATACAAATCTAGAACTTCACTCCACAGCCAGCCTTGAGGGTTGGGCACAATGGCTTGATACTGTTCTCCTACCAGCCGAAAACCTGCCAACTCTAAATCCTCCGGCTCGAACCAAAAGTATTCTGGCGTGCGAAATCGATTTTGATAGAGGTCTTTTTTTAAATTTCGGTCAATATTAGCCGTTGAAGTCGAAAGCAATTCGATAATCAGATCGGGATATTTGCCTTCTTCTTCCCACACCACCCAAGAAGTGCGATCGCGTTTTTCGGTATTTTTCACCAGAAAAAAATCTGGCCCTCGAAAATCTCGATTTCGCAATTGCTGCCGACTAAAATAAACTGTTAGGTTAGCGCCAATAAAAAAATCATGGCGATTGCGCCAAAACCATTCTAAGCAACTCACTAATAAAGCAAGTTGCTTGTAATGCAGAGAACTTTCCATTTCTGGTTCATCGCTCAAAAGTTTTGTAGCATCTGGCATTTTTGCTTCCAACTCTTGCGCTGTTTGGTACATATTGCCACCTGCTCACTTTACTTAAATGATGCTTTTAGATAGAAAAATTCAGAAGCCCGCGCAGGCGGGCTTTGTTTGTCTAGTCCCACCCTTACGGGTGTGGGTCAATCGTGCTTTTGAGCGATTAAACTTTCGAGCGGTCGGTCAAAATCTCATATCCATCTTCCGTCACCAGCACGGTATGCTCAAACTGAGCTGACAGGGAATTATCCACCGTTACTGCCGTCCACTTGTCGGATAAGATGCGGGTAAATTTTGAACCAGCATTTAAAATCGGCTCAATTGCCAAAGTCATTCCAGCCCGAAGCTTGACATTTGGCATCTCGCGGGTGCGGAAATTAAAAACAGACGGTTCTTCGTGCAAATTCCGTCCAACACCGTGTCCGGTGAAGTCTTCCACAATACTAAAACCATTGCCTAACACATGGTCTTGAATGGCACCAGCAAGGTCGAGCAGGTAGGCTCCAGCTTTAACTTGTTCAATTCCTTTAAAGAGTGCTTCTTCTGCTACGCGGATTAACTTAGCCGCTTCTGGTGTCACTTCACCCACGGCGATAGTGATGCAGGAATCACCGTGATAGCCCTGGAAATAAGCACCTGTATCAACTTTCAAGACATCGCCAGTCCGAATCACTTTTTTGGCGTTGGGAATGCCATGTACGACTTCGTTGTTGATGCTGGAGCAAATAGAAGCGGGGAAGCCGTGATATCCCTTAAAACTCGGTGTTGCCCCCATTTCGCGGATGCGCTTTTCGGCATAAGCATCTAAATCCGCAGTTGTCATACCAGGCTGCACCATCTCTTGAATTTCTTTGAGCACGGTTGCCACAATCTTCGCCGCCTGTCGCATGATTTCAATTTCACGCTGTGACTTAATTTCAACGCCACGACGTTGTTTTTTCTCGCGGGGAGGTTGAGCGGGTTGGAAAAGCAGATTGTTCAGGATGTTCATTTGACAGATGGCGAGTGGTGGGATGTCAACAGGGTAAAGCGATCGCTCCTCCCGCCTGCTTCTGGGGTGATTGACGACTGAGGAAGCACTCTCCCTGTTAATTTGTCAGGTATTTATTATCTTAAGTTAACTTTGTTGAAACCATTCCGAGGGCGGGAGACTCCACGGTTGTTCTCTCATCTGAATTGTTTCAGGATTACAGCTACCAACTGCTATTAAGACTGGTTCTGCCGTGCTGCCATCAACTCTTTGAATCGAGGCTTAAAGGCTTCAATTGCCTCCTGAGTGGGCTGGGTTTTTTGCCATGCAGGACGCTGCGTCAAGTTCTCACACCAGGCACTCAGTTTGGGATGGTTATCCAGCGATACGCCTAGCATAGGCAACAACGGCACCATCGTTCCGGCGACAATCTCAGCGAGGGTGAGACTAGCGCTACCTGCAAAGTATCGATCGTCGCCCAGTAGACTCTCAAAAAAGTTCAGCACTGTCAGAATTTTCTGCTTTGACTGCTCCAACTGCTGTGCGTCTGCATCCAAGCCCATCATTTGATTGGCGAATGGGTTTATGGCAGGCAACAGTTCGTTGACAGTCACCATTTCTACCATCCGCACGGTTGCTAGCGCCTTGGCATCCGTAGGTAGTAAGGCAGGCGTGGGATATTTTGCCTCTAGATAGTCAAGGATGGCTAAGGATTCTATAACGTTAAAGCCATCATCCACTAAAACTGGAATGTGGTGGAAGGGATTCATCGCTAGAAATTCTGGGTGAAATTGATCGCCATCCATATTCAGCGATACCAGCTCAAAGGGAATTTCTTTCTCCAGTAGCGCCACCCATACGCGCCTTGAGTTAGCGGAAAGGGGAGTGTGATAAAGCTTCAGCATGAGGATACCTCTCCAGAACTTATTTCCCAGGATACTCCGCTCCCTGGTCTGGCAACGAGCGCGATCGCGTCCTATGCAACTTTTTCCAAACTTCCCTCTCCCTATTCCATCTTTCTGCTAAGAAACCCTAGCGAACCGTCTTTAAGCCTTCAACTTTATCCATAAATAAATCAGTGAAAATGCTCATGATTGTGCGTTTACGTACCTTCAGGTTGACACTTACCGACATCCCTGATTGCAGCGGGACTTCTCGACCTTTAATTAAAAGAGACTGATTATCTAAGCTAACTTTGGCAGGAAACGTATAATAAGGGCGAATTTGTTCGGGTGGTAGAGCATCCGATCCAATCCAGGTTAAACGACCTTTCGTATCGCCAAATTCCCGAAATGGAAAAGAGTCAATTCTGATATCTGCTTCCATCCCTTCTTTCACAAAGCCAATATCTTTATTGGTGATAAAAACTTTAGCAACTAGGCTGTCACTTGGAACAATTTTTAAAACGGGTTCGGTAGAATTGGTAACAAAACCTGGTCCATGAGGTTTTAGCTCAAAGATAGTTCCATCTACCGGAGCTTTGATTTCTTGGTATTTTAAATTTTGTTCTGCTTGGCTCATTTGGCTGTCGATTTCTGCAAGGCGCTTGTTGTTTTCTACAATTGCCTTGTTTAGCTGATCGTCAATTTCTGCCAAACGTTTTTCATTCTCAGCAATTTTGGTTTGCAAATCTTGTTTAGTCAAAGCGATGGTATTTTGCAGCTTTTCATTCGCTTGCGCGATCGCTAGCTGTAACCGCTTCTGTTCCTGAGTCAGTTGATCCACCTCAGCTTTGCGAGTGCGTACATCCTGCTTCTGCTTCAGGTATTGCACGCGGGAAACTGCTCCTTGTTTCATGATCGGTTCTATATCGTCGAGAATCCCTTGATTCACCTCTAATAAGTCTTTGGAACTCGCTATCTCTACCTGAGTTTGACTTAGCTGCTTTTCCAATTGCTCAGCTTCCAACCTAGCAGTCGCAACGCGAGAATTGAGTTCTGCTATACTCGATTGAAAACGCTGCTGTTGATCTAAGCTAAGACTTGTTCCTTTAGAAGAACCTCTTAGTTGAGCGCGATACAGTTGATTTTCTGAGGCTAAAGAGGAGCGCACTTTAGTCAGAGAGACTAACTCTAATGGTAGTTTTAGTTGAGCAGTCTCTCCATCTATTGCAGCGGGGAAACCTGCACCTTTTATTTGCGATCGATAAAACTGATTTTCTTGCTTTAATGCTGTCTGAATTTTATTCAGGGAAGTTAACTGAGCCTGAGCGGTTTCTGAGTCTAAACTCAGCAGCTTATCCCCTTTTTTTACTCGTTGTCCATCTTTGACATAAATTTCTTTCACGACCCCTGCTATTGGAGCTTGAACTTCCTTAACAGCACCTTGCGGTTCCAGTTTGCCAGTCGCAGGAATGGCTTCTTCAATTTGGAAGACAGAAGCCCAAACTATCACAAAAGTTGTCATTCCCATGATTCCCCAAACGATCGCGCGAGACCAAGTCGGGGATTGTTGAAGAATAACAGCTTGATCGAAGTTGTTTGAGGTAGAGGCGGGTGGCGTTACTTCCTTATTAGGATTAGGACTTGGAACTGTATTAAGGCTAGGACTTGGGACTGCTTGGGGTACTAAAGATAGGTGTTCGTTAGACTGTTTTCCATTTTGTTGGAGCATAGCTGACAATAGTGCTGAGTGCTAGGACTGGGGACTGTGGACTGAGGACTAAGGACTGAAGAGTGTTAGCGAAGCGGCGCTGTGTTCGCGGACTGAATAATAGAGGGTGAGAGGGGGATTTATTAATTACCCATTAGCCATTAGCAATTCCCATTCAATTTTCTATAGTTGCGCTTCTTGTTGTTGATACAGACAGTAGTAGCGACCTCTGAGAGCCATTAATTCGTCATGAGTTCCCTGTTCAACGACTGCACCTTGATCCATCATCAAAATCAGATTGGCATTTCTAATTGTAGTTAAACGATGGGTAATAAAAAACACAGTGCGATCGCGGAATGTCGAGGCTAGATTTAAACACACTTGTCGCTCTGCGTTGTAGTCTAAAGCGCTGGTCGCTTCGTCTAAAATCAGTAACTGAGGATTTTGTAAAACGGTACGCGCGATCGCAATTCGCTGTCTTTGTCCCCCGGATAAAGCCGAACCTCGTTCTCCGACGCGAGTGTTGTAACCGTTCGGCAAAGCCATGATAAAGTCGTGGGCAAAAGCAACCTTGGCGGCTTCAATGATTTCCTCATCGCTAGCATCTGGATTGGTTAGCGCGATATTTTCCTGCACCGTCCCATCAAACAAGAGAGTATCTTGAAGCACCATTCCAATCTGACGCCGCAGGGAATAAAGTTCTACCTTACTAATATCGTAGTCATCAATGATAATCCGCCCTGATCTTGGCTCATAGAGTCTGGGTAAAAGTTTTGTCAAGGTACTTTTACCCGATCCGCTTTGTCCTACGATGCCGATAAATAGCCCTGCTGGAAAGTCCAGATTAATATTACTTAGCTGAAGAGCGCCGCTAGGATTGAAGCTGAAAGAAACATTTTCAAACTTCACGCTTCCTTGAATGGCTGGCATGAGAATGTTGTGGCGATCGGTTTCATCTGCTTCAAGATTGGCGTCGAGAACATCGCCCAGTCGCTCAAGAGATAAAGCGGTTTCTTGAAAGTTTTGCCACAGTTGTACTAATCGCAATAACGGACTTGTTACATAACCGGAAAGGATGCGGAAAGCAATTAATTGTCCTAATGTTAATTCTCCTTTTAGGACTAAATAAGCTCCAGCCCATAACACTAACAAACTGGAGAGTTTATTTAGGAAACTGCTAATTGAACTGGCAGTCGTAGAGGTTGAAACTGTTTTAAATCCAGCACTGATATAACGACCATAACGCTCTTGCCATTGCCAGCGCGATCGCAATTCTAAATTTTGTGCTTTAACTGTTTGGATTCCTGACAGAACTTCCACTAAATAAGAGTGAGTTTCGGCGTTGCGCTCTGCTTTCACCCGCGACTGCTGCCGAATGATCGGTGACACTCCAAGTGTTAGCAAAGCAAACAGTGGTACTGTTGCCAATGCGACTAGCGTTAGCACTCCACTGTAAATCAACATTACCGCAATGTAGATGACTGAAAAGATGGCATCTAACACTACTGTTAAGGCGGTTCCAGTCAGGAAGGAGCGAATATTTTCAAGTTCATTAACGCGAGTAGCGAGTTCCCCAACAGGCCGCCGTTCAAAATAGGACAAGGGCAGGCGTAAAAGGTGACTGATGACCTCTGAGCCTAAAGCCAAGTCCATCCGGTTGGTGGTATCAACAAATAAATGCGTGCGTAAACTGGTCAGAACTGCTTCGACAGCAGCGACTACGACTAAGAAAATGCCTAAAACAGATAAAGTATCAATACTGTTTTGTACAAGAACTTTGTCAATAATCACCTGAGTCATCAGGGGATTTACTAAACCAAAGATTTGTACAAAAATGGAAGCAATTAAAACTTCTATTAAAACTTTGCGGTAGCGATAGATAGAAGGTAAAAACCAACGCAGACTAAACCGCTCTTTAGAAGCTTCTTTTGTAGGTCGGAGCAGCAGAACTTCCCCTTCTGGCCCCCACGCTTCCATAAATTGGGCGGGTTTTTTGCGTAAAATGCCAACTTCTGGCACCGCCAGCACTAACTCGCGATCGCTAATTTTGTAAAGAATCGCAAAACTATCTTGCCAGCTAATCATGGCGGGAGCTTGCAGGCGACACACCGCAGCCGCAGGCACTTTAATTAATTGCGTATTTAACCCGGTTAACTCAGCCACCGCACCGCAAAATTGCAGAGATAAGTTCTCGGTGTGCTTGAGGTGATTGACTAAGACTCTCTTGATCACATCCCGTCGGAAAGGTATCCCCAAGTGCTGAGACAGCATTTGGAAGCAAGCTATTGTTGCATCCAGACGACCTCTCCCGTAGATGTAGGGGTGTTTCTCGTGTTTATAAGTCGTCGCCGTTTCACCAGATGGAGGTTGTTCCGGCGCGTAGGGAATCGCTTCCCAGTCAGTTGTAGGGGCAAGGGACGCCGATGCCAATGCGATCGCGTCTTTCGATTCCGAGGGAAACAGGATGGACTTCTGCAAGCCCAATAAACGAACCCCTCTCGCGCCTTCTACGTGTAAATTTCCTGGTGTACTCGGTATCAAGCGGCTTCCTACGGGGAAATCAGCGACGGTTCCGCCACTCACCAGCCATACCCAGTTAGGATCTATCTTGCTGAGGGGAGTTTTTCCGGGGGGTAAGTTGAGAATCGTTGCGTCTGAAACCGCTTTTAAAGTGAGTTCCTTGAGATTGGTTGTCCCATCAGCTTGACGCGCCAATTCTTCCCCAATCAGATCGAAGACTTCAATCAAAGAACAACGGTTTTCAAAAGCAGCCGCAAATGAGCGTTCCTGGTTTAATAAAGCTAAAAAATCGGCGTCTGGGAGGATTAAACAAATGGTTTCTGTCGAAGCGATCGCTGTCTCGCAAGCTGTTCCCCGAATTAAGCTAACCCATCCGAGAATTTCTCCGGGTTCTAATAATTTCAGGGTGACAGGTGCTTGGCTCCGGGGGTCATAACCTAAAAGGCGGGCTTGCCCTTGATAGATGATGGCAATTTGCGCTGGCATTGTTTCTCGCACAAACATTGCCTGTCCCATGCGGTAGCGCAAAAATTGAAATTTTGTTGCAACTCTTTCTAAGACAACCGATGGCAGTTGATTAAACGGAGATATACCAGCGAGAATTTCTTTGATACTAATTGCCGTATGGGTCATCCCGTTTTGCGGCTACGCTCTCCATCCAAGCTGCTACTTGATGGGAAAGAAAGCCACCCTCCTTATTCAAATATTTACAATCTATTACAATTAAAACCGATGCTTTTGCTGAAAAAAACAGAATATTTTAATAAGTGATGCCTCAGATCCGTTTGAATCATTTTGACAGGTTTAGCACCACTCTTCTGTAGTTTATCAGAATAGTTCAGGGCAAGAAAAATGCGTATTATCGAAGTTGTTTTTAACACCTAAATAGAGCGATCTCTACTTAGCGATCGCTCGTTTACGCTGCTGCCAGTTGACCGCTTGGTTCAACTTTACGATTTGTTGCAGCTCCCAGCCAAATTTTGTCTGCTTCGGGTAGGTTCCCGATTTGCTCTTGCACCCACGATTCAAAAAGTTCTCGCAGCAATCGTTGACGCATGAATTCATTTAATTGGGCGGGAACTAACTTTTCTAGGCGCACAATGACCATCCATTCTCCTAAAGGTCTGGGCGACCAAAGTTGATTCTTTTGACTAACCGATAGCAGTCTCGCCAGATGTGGGTGGAGAGTCCCAATCTCTACCGGGCCGATAGTTCCACCCGTTTGTGCTTCAGGCCCTTGGGAATACTCAGCCGCCAGTTCGCTAAAAGACTGCTCTTGTTCGGAAAGGCGGAAATAAAGTTCTTGGGCAATGCCTGGATCTTTCGTCCGAATCAACGAATAAATGGCTTGATCCAATTGACCTTTGCGCTTGAGAAAATAAGATTCTAGTTTGTTACCCCAAGTCGCTTGTTTAAATTTTTCAATTCTTAACTTCCGGGTTGTCAAGGCTTCTAAATGCTCTTGGCTCATCCTGTAGCGCTCTAGCCAAGCTTGCTGTTCGGCTTCAGAAGTCAGTTGATTTTGCTGGTAGAAATTCCCGCAGGCATGAGCAATTTCTTCAGGCGTACAGTTAAAAGAAGCGATCGCGCTATCAATAATGCTCTCACGCAGCAATTGAGGAAACATTTGGTAGCTAGCCAGTAGGGGAATGATTTCCTCAGCTGTGAGGGTGCGATTACCAATTTGTAAAGCTGTAGTCATACCTGAGTCCCTTTGAATTTCTGGTTTGCGACTGATATTTTGAGCGCGATTGCTCTGACAAAATCTGCAAATCTCTAAGGATGTATCAGCCGAAAAATCAGGAATTATGTAATACGTTACAAAACTTTACTTGTACCCCTTTCTAGGAGCCAGCGCAGGAAGTGGCGTGAGGCATCCCTGTGGGCGATCGCGCGGTGAGAATGACCTCGCCAAAGTTATTCCTCACCCATCCTTGGGCTTCCATCAACTGCCTGGAACTCTCCCCGGTAGCCGGACGGCTGGGAACAACCGCAGGATTCGGAAGATTTCCGACTTGCTGAGTTATCAGGCGCAAATCGCTCCAAACGAGGTTGCTGCTGAGGGTTTCGCCGGGATTGGGTGGAATTCCACCGCGTCCGGTAACGACCAATTCGCTTTTTTGTTGCCCGACCGTGGTTCCACAACTTGATGCAATCAGTCCAGAGGCATCCACCAAGTCCGTCGGTAAAGCGACTACACCGCGACTGGGGTCAACATCCGGCGTATTGATTTCCACCACACCGTTCACGCCAAACTCAGAACTGGCGGTGATGTCGCTCAAGAGAGTTTCGTCTTCCCGAAACTGAATTCCAAAGATGCCTTGAGTCGTAATTTGGATATTCCCCCCATTGCCAGTAAAAGCATTGGCAGTAATGTCGCTATTTTCCCCAGGGACGGCGACGATAAATGAGCTGTTAATCGTGATGTTGCCACCATTGCCACCCGCACCTGCAATGCCAGCGGTACTTGAGATTCTACTGTTGTGGCGCAGCAGTAACAAATCCTGCACTAACACCATATTTCCCCCATTACCGGATGCAGTTGCTGCCGTAATCGTTGCCTGGTTATCTAAACTCAGGCTTTGAGCAGTCAGCTCAAGGTTGCCAGCACCTTTGGCATCGTTCGCTGGATTAAAACTGCTCGCGGCTACGGCTGCTCCATCCCGGAGCGTCAACTTTCCAGTATTAACCCTCAGACTTCCCCCGCGACCTGTGGCGTCAAAAACACCTGGAAAGCCGGGAATTCCTCCAGAAACAGCAAGCAAGCTACTGGGAAACTGACTGCCTTTAGCAGTACCCGCTAATTCCACAAACTCGGAAGCTTGAACGGTTAAATTTCCCGCATCCCCTGCACCTAAAGTAGAAGTCTGGATGACGGCTCCATCGCGGACGCGCAATCGTTCAGTCTCAACGCTTAAGGCTCCTCCATCTGCCTGGGAACCGATACCGCTTCCAGAAAATAAGCCGCTCGGAAAAGGCAAACCGAGCTGATTTGTCAGCAATTGACCGTCTGCGGAAACCGCAACCCCCGCCAGTTCAACGTCTGAAGCTCGAACTATCAAAGTGCCTGCCTTGGCTTGGCTAAACTTGCTAAGCGTCGTCACTGCAACTTGTGCCCCATTTTGAACGCTCAAGCGATCGCTCTCTATAGTTAAATTTCCTCCAGTTCCGGTGGCGTTTTGTTCTACTTGGGCACGCAAACTGCTTTGCCTGAGCGTATTGTTTTCATCGAAACCATAACCCATCGCTTCCACTTGGGTCGCTCTCACGGTTAAATCTCCGGCTTTCCCTTGCCCAAAAGTAGAAGTTGTTACTTCGGCTCCATCTCGGACAATCAATTGTCCAGTTTCAACAGTTAGATTTCCCCCATCCCCTTTTGCTCCCCCTTGGACTGTAGCCCGCAATCCACTCCCAATTTCGCGATCGCTCGATCTGCCACTGACTTCTACCGAATCGGTCGCACGCACCGTTAAATTCCCGCCCTGCCCTTGACCGAAAGTAGAAGTGGAGACTTGCGCCCCATCCCGGACAATGAATTTTCCGGTTTCAACGGTCAGATTTCCCCCAGATCCGGTGGCTGTTTTTGAATTAACCCTGGCAAATAAACCACTGCGATCGCCACTAAGCGAACTGCCACTAATTTCCACCCACTCCGAGCCAGTGACCGCTAAAGCCCCTCCAGGTGCTGAACCCAAGGTATTCGCCAGCATCTGAGAACCCTCTGTAAGCGCGATCCGCCTACCTTGGACGTGGATATCGCCTCCCCCATTGCCGCTGGTCGTTACCGTCGTTTGCTGGGACTGGATGTCTTGGAAGTTCTGGATATTCGGATACCCCAGAGCATAGCCTTGGGCAGTTGGGGTGAGGTTAACTTGTACGGGGGAAGCGGGTGTGATTGCTCCAGCCACGCCGCCTAATTCAATCCGTCCTCCCGCCGCCTGTAATCTTCCTCCCACGAGCGTCAAGTTACCACCCACTAGCCCCAAGGTTTTCCCAGACGGCACTTGCAGCTTCGCCCCCTGTACTTGAATGCTGGCTGCTGCTTTTCCAAATTGCAAACCAATCGGGACGCTGAGAGTCAGCAGGGGTGTCGTTTGGGGATTCGTGGCGCTGAACGAAGTTCCATCCGCCAAGCTGAGGCTAGTCGCCGTACTCGCCAAAAAAGATCCGCCAATCTTCAGCGCCGCATTTGAGCCAAAAGTAATCCCGTTCGAGTTAATTAGAAATAGGTTGGCTGTCCCGTTGGCTCGAATCAAGCCGTCAATCTTAGACTCCGAGGAACCCGTGACGCGGCTGATAATGTTTTGAATATTGGCAGCATTGTTAAAGTAAGCACTGCCGTTAGTAGGAATCGAAAATTCCTCAAAGCTGTGGAACAAGTTGGAGTTAGCTTGCGTACCTCCGGTAATTATTCTGCTGTTGCCACTTTGAGTAACGATGGAGGGCTGGGGTAGGGTTGAATCCTCGACAATTTGCGCCTGCATGGGGCTGGTTGTCACCAGACAGAACCCGGAAAGACTGCCAAAAAGCCAGAATGACAGAGAACGCAGTTTCATACACAAACCCCACAACTGGGTCGGATTCAACCATTTGCCTGAGTAAAAACGTATCCAGACGTCTGTCAGGATGAAAAAGGCGATCGCTTCCCAGAATAGCGTGCCATTTTGCACGCACGATATCTAAACAATAATCAACACGATGTGCAACTAAGGATTTGCAAAGAAAGTCTCACCCTACGAAGCTAGAAGTACAACCTATCTAGTTCGGGTGAGACAAATGTTTTCTATTGAAGAGTTTATCATTGCGGTTTTCTGCTGTGTGGATGATGGACTGGCTGAAATCACGCAAGGACAACCAATTCGAGCCAAAGGCTTTGCGCCTGCGTTGAGCGATAGCGAGGTGCTGACGATGGAGATTGTGGCGGAGTATCAAGGGATAGACGCTGACCAAGCAATTTGGCAGTACTTTCGCCGTCACTGGTTGGAGTGGTTTCCCGGCTTAAGGAGCCGTTGCGCCTTTGTGTGACAAGCCGCAAACCTGTGGCAGTACAAAGAACGCCTCCAGCAACGCTTAGCGGTCCAGTTGGGAGCCTTTAGCGACAAGCGTGCATCTGGTTGATGGCATTCCGATACCGTTGTGCGGCTTCAGTCGTGCCCCAGGTTGCCGCAGTTTTAAGGGCGTTGCTGCCTATGGGTACTGTACCGCCAAGAAACAGACCTACTATGGCTTTCATGGGCATTTGCTCATCAGTGCGACCGGCGTGATTACCGGCTTTAGTTTGACTCCTGCCAATGGCAGTGAGCGAGAAGCCCTTTGGGATTGGGTGCCAAACCATTCACGGGCTACTACGCATTGGCGATAAGGGCTATCTGTCTGCTCCACTCCAACACGAACTCCGACAGGTTGGTATTGAGCTTGAAACAGCCTTGCCTCCAACATGCACGACTCGCGTGACCCGGCTTGGGTCGCCTTACTCAAACGACTGCGACGACTGATTGAAACAGTGATTGGACAACTCGTCGAACGCTTCTCGATTGAAAAAGTCTGGGCACGAGATACCTGGCACTTGACCAGTCGGATCAATCGTAAGCTATTAGCTCATACTGTCTGTCGCTGGCTCAATCGCCACACGACTAACCCTTTGCAGTTTGAGCCGTTGTGGCAACCTAGCTTTAGTCGCACATCGCGTCAGATACGTGGGACTAGCAGGTTAGAGTTGAGTAGCATGTATGACCTACGAGCAAGTAAAGAGCCTGAAGTCAGAAGACTTTAAACGCTTGTATGGTGTATGGGGGAGGGAAGAGAGACTTTCCCACCTTACCAGTGACCTATTGCAAGCGACACAACCCCGTTTTTGTGTCTGCGTATTTCTATACTCCAGCATTTCCAGGTCCAAAACAACCGCTGGTACACCCGGATGGAAAGAGTTTTTGTGTCTGCGTATTTCTCTACTCCAGCATTTCCAGGTTTCGTACCGCGCCTTGATCCGCGCTAGTCGCCAGCAGTGCATAAGCCTTGAGCGCCGCACTCACCCGACGCTGACGGGGCTGTGCAGGCTTCCAGGCATCTTTGCCCTTCGCTTCCATGGCAGCACGACGGTTGGCTAATTCCTCCGCCGATAGCTCCACATTAATGCGGCGATTGGGGATGTCAATCTGGATCGGATCGCCGTCCTTGACCAGAGCAATGTTGCCGCCTGCTGCTGCCTCTGGAGAGGCATGACCAATCGAGAGGCCCGAAGTCCCACCTGAGAATCGACCATCGGTCAGTAATGCACAAACCTTGCCCAATCCCTTGGATTTAAGGTAGCTCGTTGGATAGAGCATTTCCTGCATACCAGGTCCACCACGCGGTCCTTCATAGCGAATGATCAACACGTCGCCTGGTTCCACTTCATCACCCAGAATTCCTTTGACAGCAGCATCCTGGCTTTCATAAATGCGCGCTTTGCCTTCAAACACATGAATGCTTTCGTCTACGCCTGCCGTCTTCACAATACAACCGCGCTCAGCCAGGTTGCCGTATAGCACAGCCAGTCCGCCCTCGGTGCTGTAGGCATTTTTGAGGCGGCGGATACAGCCGTTTTCTCGGTCTAGGTCGAGTGAGGGCCAGCGGGTCGATTGACTGAACGCTTGCTGAGTTGGAATACCCGCAGGACCCGCCTTGAAGAAGGTGTGGACGGCTTCGTCATCGGTACGCATGACATCCCAGCGATCGAGCGCTTCTTTCAGCGTTTGACTGTGAACTGTCGGTACATCTGTATGGAGCAGACCAGCTCGATCTAGTTCGCCAAGAATGCTGGGGATACCGCCAGCGCGGTGAACATCCTCTATATGATACTGGGGTGTGTTTGGTGCCACTTTGCACAGTTGAGGAAGTTGGCGCGAGAGGCGGTCGATGTCAGCCAAGGTAAAATCGACATCAGCTTCATGAGCGGCAGCCAGCAAGTGCAGAATGGTGTTGGTGGAGCCGCCCATTGCGATGTCCAGCATCATGGCATTCTCGAATGCTTTAAAACTGGCGACGGAGCGTGGCAGTACTGATTCATCGTCCTGCTCGTAGTAGCGGCGGGTAATGCTGACAATAGTGCGCGCAGCGTTGAGAAACAGATCCTTCCGGTCGAAATGGGTTGCAAGCACAGTGCCGTTCCCCGGTAAGGATAGCCCGATAGCTTCGGTGAGGGAGTTCATGGAGTTGGCGGTAAACATACCGGAGCAAGAGCCACAGGTCGGGCAGGCGGAACGCTCATACTCTTCGACAACCTCGTCGCTGAGACTGTCGTTGGCGGCAGCCACCATAGCATCCACCAAGTCCAGTTTGTGATCCGCGAGCTTGGTTTTGCCAGCTTCCATCGGACCGCCGGAGACAAATACTGTAGGAATGTTGAGACGCAAGGCTGCCATCAACATACCGGGGGTGATTTTGTCACAGTTGGAAATGCAGACTAGGGCATCGGCACAATGGGCGTTGACCATGTACTCGACCGAATCGGCGATAATTTCGCGCGAGGGCAGGCTATAGAGCATCCCGTCATGACCCATGGCGATGCCATCATCCACAGCGATGGTGTTGAATTCCTTGGCGACACCACCAGCGGCTTCAATCTCACGGCACACCAGTTGTCCCAGATCCTTCAAGTGAACGTGACCGGGTACGAATTGAGTAAAGGAGTTGGCAACTGCAATGATTGGCTTCTCAAAATCCTCAGTGTGCATTCCGGTGGCGCGCCAGAGAGCGCGGGCACCGGCCATATTGCGTCCCTGAGTGGAGGTTTTGGAGCGATAGGTCGGCATGGCGCATCCTATTGGTCTAAGGGTTCTTAATAGTTTAGACTTTATGGTTGTGTTGCAAAAACTTCTCAGTGACAAAGGCTCTGTGCAAATCTTGTTGCCTTAAGCGCTAAGTCCAAAGTCCTGTTGTCCTAAGAGAACCTTTATCGCTATGACATAGGAGAGATAAGAAGTATATCGATTTAAAAGTTTAACGACATTAATTTGATTCCACGCCAAATATAATGGTTCTTCCTAAGTTTTGGTGATCTTAGCAGTTGAGAGACGTTAGATTCACATCTAAACCAGAACCCAATTGCCTAACCTGCAAGCAAAAAGCGGCGACTCAGTAAATCAATGCCTGCTTGTCCATACATTTGGCGCTTGAGCATCTTCAAACGATTGATTTGCCCCTCGACCGGACCGTTATGTGTTGATAAAGTCACTCCGGCTGTGACCGCATCGTAATCTTCTTGCAAGCTTTGAGCAAACCTTACCATTGGAGCAAGATGGCTGGCTTTCGCTTGCTCTAACCAAATGTCTAATTGTTGTGGCTGCTGTTGTCGGACTAAACAGATAAATCTTTGAGCCAGTTCGACCGCTGTTGCTAGTTCAGGCTGTTTGACCATTTCCTCAATCATCTGTTGTTCATCTGTGCCAAGTGTCTCAGATTGCCGCAGCACCAAGAATGCGGCTCGTCGAGCAGTTAGGGCTGGGCGTTGAGGATCAACAACCTTAGGGGGTAACAAGAAGGCTAGAACAAAGACTGGAGGAGAGAAGCAGCATGCAAGCCTTGCTGAAGATAGAGTTGCTTATTGCCACTAAGCTGCATCCAAGACTCTACCCAATCAGTGGCTAAATCCATCCCTTCTAACCAGGTTTGGGCATACAAACCTATCCAAAAATCGCTATGTCTGCGTCGCCGTCTTCGTCCTTCTTTGGCTCGACAAATATAGCTCGATAAGCCTTGAGAACGAACTTCATAGCCTTGAATGACCGCACTGGTATAGGCAAGAGCTAAAAGGACAAATAAGCCCGATAAGCGTTCAGGATTGAGACGAGTGGATTCGACTTGATATCCCCCACTTTTGTAATCGCGAAAAAAAGCTTCGATGCCCATGCGATGCTGGTATAGCGTTACGCAAATACGTGAGGACATTGTTTAAAAGCAGCATCAACACAATCGCGAACGCTATCAAACTCATCCCAGCGTTGCCGCATCCAATTTTTCAGCACACTCCACCAATGCTCGATCTTGTTCAAGTCTGGAGAATAGGGAGGCAGATACCAGATTTTACACCCGGCTTCTGTGACAATTTCCTCAATCGTCTGAGAATGGTGGAAACTAGCATTATCAATGACAATCACATCCCCTGGGTGCAATTGCGGGACCAGACACTCTCCTAACCACTGCTCAAACAAGTCCCGATTACAGGAGCCGACAAAGGTCATCGGTGCAAATAACTTTCCGAGTTTGAGTGCGGCAATCCAACTGACTCGCCCAGTGCGTTTGCCACACTTGAGGGCATAGAAGCGTTTTCCCCTCTGGCAGTAGCCATAGGGATAGTCATCTCGGTTATCGATGCCTGCTTCATCCACGTATACGACTTGAGGATAGGGGATACGCTTCAATCGGGCTTGAAAGGCTTGATGCTT